>CAZSBS010000052.1:0-13654 GCA_964605095.1 uncultured Planctomycetaceae bacterium
CCAGCCGTTCAGGTTCGCAGTGGGCTGGGCGGCAATTGGGCAACAGGCCCAGTAGCCGGTAGGCGGGGTTGTCCGATAATTCATAACGTTCGGGTGCCGTGGTTCGCGAAGTCCCGTAGGAACTCGTAACCACGTCTTTCGGTCCGGAAGACGGGATCGGCCACCAAGTAGATCGAAGACATGGCTGCCGCGTCCGCCTGTGGCGGACTGCGCTAACCACGGCACCTATGCCTTTCAGCCGCAACCAAGAGAAGAAGCTTGCAGGCAAGAATGCCCTACTTGCCCTGGTTCTTCAGCAGTTCGAGCATCGATTCGCCAGCCGCGTGGCCGATGCGGGTATACCAGATGGCGCTGCCGAGGTAGTGGTATGCGCGGTCGGAGCCGACCTTCTTCCACTCCTCGAAATGCTTGTCCCAGTCCTTGTACAGTTCCTCGGCCTTCTTGTCGACCAGTAGGTCCGTTCGGAACGCCTTGACGTTGCCCTTGAATTCCGGCACGTCGTTCATCGACATCTGTGCGTCCTGCACCTCTTTCATGGCCCCGCCGGCTGGCTGGGAGCCGTTCTGGCCCATCGCCGCGATCACCAGCGGCAGGTTTGGCGCGCCCAGGTCCTTGCGCACGTCCTTGATGAAGTGCTTCATGTTGGAGGCGTATTCCTTCTCGGCCCCGCCGTACATGTCGTTCCAGCCCTGGAACCACACGAACCCCGCCAGCTCGAGCTTCTTGCCCTTCAGCGCGGGGAACATCGTCTCGCAGTTGTCCATCACGTCCTTCACCTCGGCCATCATGTTGCGGTAGGATGAACCGTAGGGCTTCTTGATGTCATCCATCGTCGGAAGGGGATCGTTCCTTTTATTCTTCTCGTTGCTCGCCTTTACGCGATTCTGAGCGTCATCGAGCTCTTTCTGGAGCTTTTCCTCGCTCGGCAGCCCGGCCGAGGGCGAGCGGAAGAGCTTGAACAGCGAGTGTCCGCCCCAGGCCGGCTTGACGATCACCACCGGCTCCTTGAAGTGGTCGCCCATCATCCAGCCGAACTCCAGCTCGGAGCCGTTGGCTCCGCTCGCGCCGTAACCGATCGTCAACGGACCCTTGCGCTCAAGGAACTTGATGAACACGTCGTCTCGCTCGATCCACTTGCCGTCCTTGCGGAAGTGGGCGAAGAAGTCCTTCGTATCCGGCGCCTCGGCCTGGGTGTCCCACAGGGCGTTCGTGGAATGGCCCACGGCGTTGGACTGTCCGGCGATGATGAACACCTTCACCTTGCCGTCAGCCGCCTGGCTGCAAGCGGGCGACCCAAGCAGGGCCACCGCCGCCAGGACCGACACGATGAGTAACAGAAAGCCACGACGATTAACCATGTCAATCTCCTTAGAACAGTTCACGTTTCCCTGTAGCATCCGATCTGCCTGCGGCTTCCATCAGTGAATCCAAGTCAGCGCTTGACGCCCCAGGCTTCTTCCAGGGCGGCATACATGTTGGGGTCGTGCCGCTTTAGCTCGGCCCTGACGAACGGGTAAATGTCGTTGGTGCCGAAGTAGGCCTCGCTGTCCTCGGCGAAGTATTCCTTCTGGTCGGTCATGGCGTAGTGCCTGCCTATCTGCCCGTTCCAGATCAGCACCTTGTCGTAGGAGCCGGCCTTCTTCGCGGCCTGGTAGCAGGCCATGATCTTTGGGTTCTCGAAGCTCAGGACCTGGTCATGGTAGGCGTGGGACAGCTCGTGGAGCATGACGCACGGCTGGTGCTTGACGGCGCTGAGGAAACCCTTGGCCGTGCCGATCTCGACGCACTTGACCTTGTCGGGGTTGTAGTTGTTTTCCTTTAGCCAGTCCGCGCCGGGATGATAGTGGCAGGTCCTGCCCTTCGGGTTGTCAAGCTCCAGCCAGATCACGACCTTCTTGAGGTGCGCCACGGCCTCGGCTGGGACCGTGCGCTCGATGCGGTAGAAGTGGTCGTCCATCTCCGCCAGGACATCGGAAAGGAGCTTGGCGTTGCTCTCCGCGAGCAGATCCTTGTTGATCCGCAGGGTCCAGCCGCGAAGCTGGCGTTTCTCGTAGTAGCTGGTGGGCTTGTCGGCCGGCTGGGTGGTGCGGGTTCTGGCCTTTGCCTTTGCCTTGTCCTTGTCCTGGCCCGCGCTCGTGCCGCAAACCAGCGCCAGCGAGGCAAATGCGATGGTCAGAGCCAAGCAGATCGTAATGCGTTTCATGTCTTCTTGCTCCAATTGTTCCATGTTCGGCGGGGAATGTAAGCCGGCCTGCGCCGCGTGCCGACAACGGTGAGTCCACTATGGCTAACGGCCGGCGGGGGCAAAGGTTTCGCGGCGCGTGGATAAGAGTTCCTGTGGAGAAGCCTGCCTGTTGACATCCGGGCGGGCATACGGGAGAACGATGTGGGCTGTCAGTGGTCCAACCGGCGGCGGGATAATCGGAGATGAGGCATGAGCGACGAGTCCAGCACATACGATGAGTTGCCGTACAGCGATAATGCGTTCCAGTTGGCGCATCCGGACCGCCTGGCGGTCATAGGCACTCTTCACGGCCTGTCGCCCGCGCCGGTGGACCGCTGCACCGTGCTGGAGCTTGGCTGCGGGCTGGGGGGCAACATCATTCCAATGGCGGCCATTATGCCGCACAGCCGGTTTGTGGGCATCGACCTGTCGGGCCGGCAGATCGAACTGGGCCAGGCTGTCATCGAGCAACTCGGTCTGTCGAACATTGAGCTTCGTCAGCAGGACGTGATGGACTTCGGACCCGACGAGGGCCTGTTCGATTACATCCTCTGCCACGGCGTCTACTCGTGGGTTCCGCGGGAGGTTCAGGACCGAATCCTGGCCATCTGCGGGCGAAGCCTGACGCCGAGCGGGCTGGCGATGATCAGCTACAACACCTACCCGGGCTGGCATCTTAGCGGGGTCGTGCGGGACATCATGCGCTACGGCGCGCGAGGCGCAAACTCGCCGGCCGAGATGGTCAAACACGCGATGGACTTCCTCTCGCTGGTTGCCCGGAACGTGTTCACGCCCGAGAGCCCCTACGGCGTGGTCGTTCGCGCCGCGGCCGAGACGTTGGCGGGCGAGGATCCCACGTACATCTTCCACGAGTACCTGGAGAACTGCAATTATCCGTTGAGTTCCGACGAGTTCGCCGGCAGGGCGTCCGCGGCGGACCTGCGGTACGTCGACGAGGCGTGCATGGAGGACATGTCCAGCCTGCTGAGCGACGAGTCGCGAGGTGCCCTGTCGGCCGTGGCCGAAGATGTAATCCGCTGCGAGCAGATGCTGGATTTTCTGCGGTGCAGGCAGTTCCGCCGGGATGTGCTGTGCCGCAAGGAAGCGTCGCCCGATCGCTGGCCCCGGCCCGAGGCGCTGAAGGGGATGCTGCTGGTGTCTCAGGCCGAGCCGGCCTCCGCGAACCCCGACGTTACCAGCAACGCGGCTGAGCAGTTCCGCGGCCCGGCGCGGCGGTCGCTGTCCACCGACGAGCCTGCCCTGAAGAGCGCGCTTGTCGCCCTGCACCGCGCCAGGCCCCGGGCCATGGAGTACGGCCAACTGCTGGCCGAGGTGCGATCCACCGTCGGCGACGTGGATGACGAACTGTTCTCTCGGTCGATGCTGGCATGCGCGATGGCGGCGCTGGTGGATCTTCACACGTACCTTCCGCCAATTGCCGCCAGGCCGGCCCAGCGCCCCCTGGCCAGCCCGCTGGCGCGCCGGCAGGCGGCCGCGGGTAAGGTGGTGGTCGATCTGCGGCATCGCAGCGTGCAACTGGACAGCATCACGGGCGCGGTGTTGGCGATGCTGGACGGCAGTTGCGATCGCGGCGGCGTGTGCGACGCGATTATGGACCAGATTCGCGCGGGTGAGTTGACGGTCAAGGCCTTGCCCGGTGGCGGGCGGGAGGCTTCCCGATCTGAAATTGACAAGGTTATCGGCGAGGTGCTGGACGCCCTTGCTAACCTGCGCCTGCTGATGGGGCGGGATTGATTGCGGAGTCCCGAGCTAAGTCGAGGGGCGGACTGTCGAAGACCCCGTTGGGGCGGATTTGAGATTCGGGATTTGAGATTACGGACTTGCCCGTCGCGCGAGGCGGGAGAAAGGCGGTTTGACATGAGAGCTACTTTGGTGATTGCGGCGATGACGGCGGCGGTGGCGTTTGGCGGGTTTGTTCAGGCTCAGGACGCCAAGGCGCCGGCGAAGAAGCCGGCGAAGAAGCAGGCGCCCAAGGGTGGCACCGGCGTGTTAACGCCGATCCAGGACGCCAACGGCCTGCCGCGTGTGCTGCTGATCGGTGACTCAATCTCGATGGGCTACACGCTCGACGTGCGGAAGCTGCTTTCCGGCAAGGCCAACTTGCACCGCATCCTCACCAACGGCGGGCCGACGAGCAACGGGCTTGCGAACCTCGATGAGTGGCTGGGCAAGGGCAAGTGGGATGTCGTTCACTTCAACTGGGGCCTGCACGACCTTAAGTACATGGGCTCCGACAGCAAGAACCTAGCCGACCCCAACGCCCCGACCAGCCGTCAGCAGATCCCGCCGGATCAGTACGAGAAGAACCTTCGGGAACTGGTGGGGCGGCTCAGGAAGACCGGCGCCAGGCTGATATGGGCGGCCACCACGCCCGTTCCCGCCGGCGCGCAGGGGCGGGTGCATGGCGACGCGGCCAGGTACAACGCCATCGCCCTGAAGATAATGACAGACAACGGCGTGGCGGTCGACGATCTTTACGCGCTGGTGCTGCCGCGATTGTCCCAGTTGCAGCAGCCAAAGAACGTTCACTTCAATGCAAAGGGATACCAGGTTCTCGCCCGTCAGGTCGCGGACAGCATTCTTGAGGCATTGGGCAAGCCGAAGCTCGGCGGCGCCGCGCCGGCAGACTGGAGGTCGATGATCACGGTTGCCGAAACCAAACGCGATGCGCAGGGCAATCTGTTGCCGCTCCAGTCGTACGATGAAACGATCCGCCGCGGCATGGCGTTCATACTGAAGGATCATCTGAAATGGTTCAAGGGGCCACCGGCCACGCTTCTTGACGAAAAAGGGCAGACCCAGATGCCGTGGGTCTACTATTCGAACCTGCAGCACAACGGTTTGCCGTTTCCAAGTTCCGCGGACCGGTTTGTTTCCTACCCGGCCTTTCACCACGCGCTGGCGATCCGGACCTTCATTGGCTACTGGAGATATTCCGGGGATGCCCGCGCCCTTGAGGAAGCGGTCAAGCTGGCGGATTGGAATATCGCTCACAGTACGCCCGACGACTGGGCCTACGGCAACCTGCCCTACAGTACCTTCCAGGAGAAGAAGCCCGGCGGCTTTCGTGACAAGACCGGCCTGATGCCGGACAAGGCGGCCATTATGGCCCTGGCCTATCTCCAGTTGCACGAAGCCACCCGCGAAGCAAGGTTTCTCCGCGGGGCCGAAGCCGTCGGCCACACGCTCCGTCGGCGGCAGCGGCCCGATGGCACCTGGCCGTTCCGCGTCGACCCCAAGACGGAAAAGGTAATCGAGGAGTACAGCAGTAGCGTGATTTACGCCGTCATGCTCTTCGAGTCGCTGGACAAGCTGAACGGCAACGGCCATTATCGGGCCAACCGGGACCTGGCCTGGAAATGGTTGCTGAACGGCCCCATCAAAACCAAGGATTTTCGCGGCTTTTACGAGGATATTCCGGACAGGCAATCGAACCGGACCAACTACGATTGCCTCGACACTATCCGTTACCTGCTGGCCAACCGGACAGATACAAATGGCTATCTGCAAATGGCCAAGCAGCTCAACGCCTGGGTGGAGAAGGTGTTTCTGGACAAGATTAAGGGGTTCGACCCGGCCGAGGGGATTCGCGAGCAACTGGCATGCAACGTTGTCATGGGTATCCACAGCCTGAACTGGGCGTCGATGCTGCTGGAACTCTCAAGAGCCACCGGTGACGACAAGATGCGGCAACGGGCCACACAAACGGCCAACTACATCACCTATTATCTCCAGCCTGACAACCGGATCCTGGTGGGATTTACCTACCCGCAGTGGTGGTACAGTTGCCACATGGGCGTGATCCTGTACCTGCTCGACTTCGTCAAGAACTGACGGTTTCATCGGGTGAACCGAAGGTTCATGTTCGACTGCGGTCAATACGCTCCCCAATCCCCAATCCGCAATCCGCAATCCGCAATCGTTTCACTTCCCCGGCTGGGTGGTCGGCTGGGTCGTCGGCGTTTGCTGAGTCGGCAGTTGTCTGCCGATGAGCATTTCGAGCATTGCGCGTTGCCGGGCACGGTTGGCGACGGATTGCTGTTCGACCAGTTGAAACTCCAGCAGGACTCGTTGTGAATCGAGCAGGTCGGCGAAGGTGGCGGTTCCGGCTGAGTAGCTGGTCTCGGTTATTCGCAGGGCTTCGGTAGCGCGGGGGATGAGGATTCGCTGGTAGAGGTCGAGCTTGCCGACCGCGTCGCGGTACTGGAAGGCAGCCATCTTCACCCGGCTGCGGAAGTCGTTGGACTGATCCATGCGCCGCATCAGGGCCGCCAGGTGGCGCTGCTTGGCCTCTCGCACGCCGGCGTCGAGCTTGTCCCACCAGATCGGCAGGTTCACCGAGACCGTGGCGATCATCGCGTCCTTGCCGCTGTCGCTGGGGTGAGAATGCCAGGCCGGGTCCGTGTCGATCCACGTCAGGCCCAGCGTCACGTCGGGGAAGTACTCCTTTTGGGCCAGCAGGATCTGTTTTTGTCGCATAGCCACGTCGGCGTCCATCGCCAGCAGGGCGGGGTTGGACTGCTGTGCCCATTTGACAAGCTGTTCGTCGTCGACGTCGATGACGGCCAGTGCGAGTTCCTTTGGCCAGGGCAGGTTGGCATCTTTCTCGACACCTATGGCGGTCAGCAGTCGTGCCTTGGTGGGCGACCGCATGTCGCGGAGCTGGCGGAGGCGGTCCTGGAGCTTGCCGGATTCGACCTCCAGGCGGATCAGGTCGCCCCGCCCGGCCGTGCCGGTCTGGTAGCGGGCACGGGCGACTTCCTCGATGTGCTTGAGAAGCCGGACGTTCGCCTCGGTAACCGCGACGGCCTGGCCGAGGTAGTAGTAGTCGTAGTAGACGTCATTGACCTGGTAGAACAGATCGAGCTTGCGGGCCTCGTAGCGCAGCCGGGCGGCCTCGGCGGCCTGGGCGGCTGCGTCGCCTCGAAGCGCCAGCTTGCCGATCCACGGCAGCATCTGCGTGAGTTGCACGCTGTTTCGCTGCGGGCCGACGCGGGTCTCGACTTCCTGGATGTAATAACTGTAGCTCACTCGCGGGTCCGGCAGGGCGCGGACCTGGGGGATCTTCTCCAACTCGGCCTGCCACTCGCTGTAGAAGGCCTTGAGGCCCGGGTTGTTCAGCCCGGCGATGCAGAGGTACTCGGCCAGCGTCGGATTCGCCGACGGGGTGAAAGGGGGATTGACCGCCCAGACGTGGACATCCGTGCCCGGCAGCAGCCTATCAGCCGGCGGGGACGTTGTCGCCGCGACGGCCCCGGCGTGGTGGATGTCGATGTCGGCGCCGCAACCAGGCAGGACCGCGACGGCCAGAACGGCGGCAATCATCAGGGCGAGCCGTGTATGCATGGTCTGAACCTCTCAGAGTATTGTGCGGCGTCAACCGAGCAAGCGACGGCCGGCGGCCACGCAAGCTGCCTGTGTCTGGAGTATTATACTATACTGAAGATGACGAAAAGCGAGCGAAAGGATTCACGATGAAGGTCGCGATACTGGGAGACGTTCACGCCAACTTGCCGGCGCTGAAGGCGGTGCTGGCCGACATCGACGCACGCGGAGTCGACGCCGTCTGGAACGTCGGAGACTTCGTCGGCTACGGCGCGCACCCGGAGGAGGTTGTCGCCCTGCTTGCCCGGCGGGCGGATGTGAGCATCATGGGCAACTACGACCGCAAGGTCCTGAGCTTTCCGGACAAGAAGGACAAGTGGCTCTCGTCCAAAAACCCCGAGAAGGTTCACGCCTTCCAGTACGCGTGGGAGTGCCTCAGCGAGGACAGCCGGCGGTATCTGGCGTCCCTGCCGGCCGAGGCGAGGCTGACGGCGGGTGGCCGGAGCGTGCTGCTGGTTCACGGCAGCCCGCAAGCCGAGGATGAACCGCTGACCGACGACACGGACGAGTCCCGCCTGGCTGAGCTCGCGCCCAAGTGCGACGCCGAGGTGGTGGTGTGCGGCCATTCTCACAGGCCGATGTGCCGCGAGGTCGCCGGGGTGGTGTTCGTCGGCACCGGCAGCGTGGGCCGGCCCGAGGGCGGCGACCGGCGCGCGTGCTACGCGATCATGGAGATCGACGCCGGGCGGATAGAGGTCGAGCACCACCGCGTTGCGTATGACGTGGACGAGGCAGTCCAGGCCATTCGGGCCGTCGGCCAGCCCGAGGCGTTCGCGCGGATGGTCCTGACCGGCCAGGGCTATGATGAGGCCAGGCAGGCCGAGGCCCGGCAGGAGGAAGTTGTTGCCGCCGCGACGGCGTTTGCCCGGCGGTGCGGGTACGACCGCCCGCATACCGAGCAGGTGACCAGGCTGGCGCTGATGCTGTTTGACAAGTTGGCGGCCCTTCACGGGCTGGGCGGGCCGGAGCGTTTCCTGCTGAACTGCACCGGCCTGCTGCACGACATCGGCTGGTGCGAGGGCGCCAAGGCTCACCACAAGACGGCGATGCGGCTGATCCTCGCCGACCGGGCCATCCCGCTGGATGAGCGTGAAAGGGCCATCGTGGCTTGTGTAGCCCGCTACCACCGCAAGGCCGGGCCGCGAAGGCGGCACGAATGCTTCGCCGCGCTTGGCGGCGATGATCGCCGGACGGTCCGGCTGCTGGCGGGTGTGTTGCGAGTGGCCGACGGGCTGGATTACACGCACCGCGCGGTCGTTCGGGATCTGGACGTGGAAGTTCATCCGGGGCGAGTGGAGATTGTCTGCCACGCCGATGGTGACGCGGCCGGAGAACTGGCCTCGGCCCGTAAGAAAGCCGATGTACTGGCCGACGCGCTCGGGCGGGAGGTGTCTCTGCGCGTCGAATGAAAGAGGCGGCAGGCAGGTTCCCTGCATCCCTGCTAGACTGGTGGAAAGCGGAACTTTCTTTCGGCGTGGCGCGGCCTCTGGTAGTATGTGCCGCGCAGGCTTGGCTTTGCATGGACGGTCAATCAATGGCACAAGAGCAGCAGGGCAAGCAGGAAGCGCAGACGATCGCGGCGATCGACATCGGCTCGAACTCCATTCGTATGGCGCTGGCCGAGGTTGCGCCGGGCGGCAAGGTCAAGGTGCTCGAGCGCGTTCAGCGCGCGGTGCATCTTGGGCAGGACACTTTCGTCTCCGGGCGCCTGGCGACGCGGACGATGAACGCGGCGATTTCGATCCTCGGCGACTTCCGCCGGATCCTCTCGACGTACCAGGTCCAGACGGTTCGCGCCGTGGCCACCAGCGCGGTCCGCGAGGCCCTCAACGCTGACGCCTTCCTGGACCGCATATTCATGGCCACCGGGCTGGACGTGGAGGTCATCAGCACGAGCGAGGAGAGCCGGCTGAAGGTTGCGGCCGTGAGGCAGGCCCTGGCGGCCGCGCCGGAGATAGCGTTCCACGACGCGCTGGTCGTGGAGATCGGGGGCGGCACGGCGCTGTTGACGCTGCTTCACGAGGGCGAGATCGTCCAGTCGGAGAGTCACAGGCTTGGCTCGATCCGCCTTCAGGAGGCGTTGTCGCTGACGGACGAGTCGCCGGCCAAGACGGCCGAACTCATCCGCCACCAGATCGCGGGCATGCTTTCGGCTATTGCCAGTTCGCTGCCGATGCGGAAGGTGGAGACGTTTTTCGCCGTCGGCGGCGATGCTCGTTTCGCGGCCCGGCAGATCGGCAAGCGGACAGCCAGCCCGGAGATTCACACGGTCTCGCCCAGGCAGTTCGACAAGCTGGTGGGGCGGTTGGAGGGGCTGTCGGTCAGCCAGTTGACGCGGAAGTACGACCTGCCGCTGCCGGAGGCGGAGACCCTGGTGCCGGCGTTGCTGGTTTACCAGGCGTTGATTCACGAGACTGCCGCCAGGCAGATCATCGTCACGCAGACGTCCATGCGCGACGGGCTGCTGCTGGAGGCGTCTCGCCGGCTGATGGGCTGCGAGGACGAGGATATGGCCAGGGGCGTGGTGCAGTCGGCGCGGGCGATCTGCGAAAAGTACCGCTGCGACATGGCCCACACGATGCACGTCACGGATTTGTCGTTGAAGCTGTTCGACGCCTTGCAGGCCGAGCACGGCCTGAGCCGCCGCGACCGCCTGCTGCTGCGGGTGGCGGCGATGCTTCACGAGGTCGGTGCGTACGTCAGCGAGCGGGCTCACCACAAGCACAGCTACTATCTCATCAGCAATGCCGAGGTGTTCGGGCTTTCGGGCGAGGAGTTGCAGGTGGTGGCGCTGGTGACGCGTTACCACCGCCGAGGCGGGCCCAAGCAAACGCACCCGGAGTACATTGCAATGCCGCGCGAGCGCCGCGTCGAGGTCTCCAAGATGGCGGCCCTGTTAAGAGTGGCCGACGCGCTGGACCGCGGGCACGCCCAGCACGTGCAGGACTTCCACGTCGAGCACCACGGCGATGAGATGGTGTTGTTCATCCACGGCGTGGCGGACCTGGCCCTGGAGCGCCTGGCGATGGAACGCAAGGCGGACCTGTTCGAGAACATTTACGGCCTGCGGATTCGGCTGGAAGAGGCGCCTCTGTCTGTGCCGCCGAGCAAGGCCGGGCATTCCAAGGCGCCCGCGAGACCGCGCGGCGCGGCAAGGTAAGGTAAGGTAAGGGACATTCGTGGCCGACAAGCGACGAGACAAGAATGGCAAGGGCCGGCGGATAGATCTGGACAGCCCCGAGCTTTACATCAACCGCGAGGTGAGCTGGCTGGAGTTCAACGACCGCGTGCTGCAAGAGGGGCTAAACGAACTGCTGCCGCTGATGGAGCGGCTTAAGTTCCTGGCCATCGTCAGCTCGAACCTCGACGAGTACTTCATGATCCGGGTGGCCGGGCTCAAGCAGCAGGTGGCCGCCAAGGTCCGCTCGCGGGATATCTCGGGCCTGACGGCGTCGCAGCAGCTCACGCGGATCGCCCAGCGTGTCAACAAGATGGTTCGCCAGCAGTCGGAGGGCATCCGCCGCGTCTTTACGGCCCTGGATGCCGAGGGCGTACACTTCCTCTCGCCGGACGACCTCACGCCCAGCCAGCGGAAGTTCCTGGAGTCGCACTTCCAGCTTGAGATTCAGCCGGTGCTCACGCCGCTGGCGATGGACCGCCTGGATCCCCAGCCCGTGCTGCCGGGCCTTCAGATGATGCTGGCGTTCAGGCTGGTCCCCAGCGCCGCCGCCGAAGTCGCCGACAGCTCCGAGCCGATCGACCGCGTGGCCGTCGTGCCGGTGCCCACGGGCCTGCCCAGGCACATCGCCTTGCCGGCCCGCGAGGGCCTGCACCTGGTCCGGCTGGAAGACGTGATCGCGACCCACGCCGAGGCGCTGTTTCCCGGCCATGACGTGCGAGCCTGCACGGCCTTCCGCATAACGCGGGACGCCGACGTGGCGATTCAGGAAGACGCGGCCGCCGACTTGCTCGACGCCATCGACAAGGCCGTCCGGGCGCGCAAGCGTCGGGACCCTGTCCGGCTGGAGATCCCCGCCCGCGCGGATGCCTGGCTGCGGCGGTGGCTGATGAACTGGGCGCACCTGACGGGGCGGGATGTGTACCAGGTTGACGGCATGCTGGACGCCGCCGGCCTGATGGAAGTGGCGATGCGCCCGGGCCTCGAGAGGCTTCGCGAGGCCGACTGGCCCCCGCAGCCCCCACGCGACCTGCCGGACGCCGAGGAAGACCTATGGGAGGCCCTGGCTGACCGCGATGTGCTGCTGATCCACCCGTACGAGTCTTTCTCGACCGTGGTGCATATGGTCGAGAAGGCCGCCGACGACCCGAGCGTGCTGGCGATCAAGATGACGCTCTACCGCACCAGCGGCGACTCGCCGATAATTGCCGCTCTCGAACGGGCTGCGCTTTCCGGCAAGCAGGTCAACGTGCTGGTCGAGCTCAAGGCGCGGTTCGACGAGGCCAGGAACATCGTATGGGCACGCCGGCTCGAGGAGGCCGGGGCGTTCGTCATATACGGAATCGCCGGGTACAAGACGCACTCCAAGGCCCTGCTGGTCGTGCGGCGCGAGGCCCATCGGATTCGCCGATACGTTCACCTGGCGACGGGCAATTACAACGACAAGACCGCCAAGCTGTACTCGGACATCGGCCTGATGACCAGCGACAACGACTTCGCTTGTGACACGGCCTCGTTCTTCAACCTGCTGACGGGCTACAGCGAGCAGGTTGGCTGGTCGAAGCTGGCCATCGCGCCGACGGGCCTGCGCCGGCGTTTCGAGGAGTTGATCGACCGCGAGATCGGCGCCTCGACGCCGGATGAACCCGGGCTGATCATCGCCAAGGTCAATAGCCTCAACGACAAGGGCATCGCCAAGGCGCTCTACCGCGCCAGCCGGGCCGGGGTGCGGGTCCGGCTCAACATTCGCGGAATCTGCTGCCTGAGGCCGGGCGTGCCGGGCGTGTCGGACAACATCGAGGTCACCTCGATCATCGACCGCTACCTTGAGCACGCGCGGATATTTTACTTCCGCAACGCCGGCCACGAGGAGGTGTACCTCAGCAGCGCCGACTGGATGGGGCGGAACCTCGACCGCCGGCTGGAGATACTCTTCCCGGTCCAGGCCCCCAAGCAGCGCCGCCGGCTCGTCGCGACGCTCAAGACGTATTTCGACGACAACGTCAAGGCCCGCAAACTAATGCCGGACGGCACGTATGTGCCCGTCGAGCGAGCCGGCAAACGCGTGCGGGCACAGGAAACGCTCCACCGCCAGGCCGTGGAAGCCGCCCACGCAACCCCGGCCGCAATGATGCGGTTCAAACCCATGACCCGCCCGGAAAACTGAGAACGCAAGAGAGTGAGAAGAGAAGGCTTCAGGCTTCAGACCTCAGATTTCAGATTTCAGACCTCATATTTCAGATTTCAGATTTCAGAATTCAGGTGTGGGCACGGCGAAGCTTAAGGCGAAGGCGGGCGTTGGTGCGGCCGGCCCGCAAGGGCGCGCCCCGCGGCCAGGCCGGGGGAGAACCTGACCACTGTCATCGAGGAACTACCCATGGCAGGCCTCCGAAAGGCAAAAGGCGGGCAGAGCGGCAAGCGGAACCGCTTTGGGCTTACGCGGCACATACCAGAGCCCATCAGGCGGAGTGTTCGAAATCGTTGCGGATTTGGGTGTGTGGTCTGCGGAAATCCTTTCATTGACTATCACCATTTCGCACCTGCCTTCGAGCGAGCGAAGGAACACCGTCCCGAAGGAATCACCCTTCTCTGTAAACAGCATCACGGGGAAGCACACAGGAAACTGCTTTCCCCGGAAAGTGTTCATCGGAACAACGACAACCCATTTTGCGTCCAGGAGGGACATACTAGCGAAAGCCTGGTCAGTAGGGGAGGGTTGTCCGCGGGGCCGATGGTGTTCATGATCGGATCGGCCACGTTTGAGACGCCGATAGTCTTGATGTATGAATCGGAGGAACTAATCAGCTTCAAACCACCAGAGTCCGGGAATGCGCCATGGCGACTGA
>CAZSBS010000052.1:13754-21761 GCA_964605095.1 uncultured Planctomycetaceae bacterium
GGTGCCGTGCTTCCGGGTTGTTTCGGAAGCATGTTTCTGCATCCGGCCGGGGCATCATTGCGGCTGGCGAAGTCCATGGGAAGTCCATTGAGTCGGCGTGGCGCCCTCACCCGGCCCTTCGGGCCACCCTCTCCCTCAAGGGAGAGAGGTTATTATATATATGCTTCTATCCATGTAATCTTTTAATTCGTTAATCCCCGTCAAATGCTTCTTCTTTTTCTTTTTTTCGCCTTCTTCCTCCGCGACCTTTGCGCTCTCTGCGATGAGACTTTTTTACCCCCCCTCAGTCGTCGTCGTCCTCATCCTTCTTGCCGTTGTCTTTGTCCTTGCGCTTCTTTGGGTTGTCGGGCTGGGGGGCGGCGAAGAGGAATGCTTTACGTTGTTGTTGCCCGTCGAAGTCCGTGAATGCCTTGACGGCGTCGGCGGGGGGGAGGATCTCCATGCGTACGTCGCGGTAGTGGAGAGTCTGCTGGGCACGGTTGGTGAGCTTGATCGGCTCGCGCCCGGCCTGGGCGACGAACACGACGTGCGGCCTGGCCAGGCAGAGTTGGCGGACCGACCTGTCTCCCAGCCGGCCCTTGCCGAGATTGGATGCGATTTTGTCGTCGAACTGCTCGCCGGAGATGGCTGTGCCGTCGGCGCGGATGAGGCAATTGCCCTTGCAGGAGCGCCCGGACACGCTCAGCCGCCCGTCGGACCAGGCGAGCTTGGGGTAGCGCACGCGGCGGGTCCTGGCGAACGGGTTCAGGCCGAGCTGCTGCTGGGCCATCGCCACGGCGCCGAGCACGACGGCGTCGTCGCCGAGGGTGGACTCAAGCACCCGTCCGCCAGGCGAGGCGCCGGTGAGCGGGTCGGCCTGGACTATCCTCTCGATGATCGGCAGGATGAATCCGCCGCAGGCCTCGATCACCCCGCCGCCGAGCAGAATCACCTCCGGGTCCACAAGGTGGCTAATCGAGATGCACGCCCAGCCGATGACCTCTGCCGCTCGCGTGACGACTTCCGTCACGACCGGGTCGCCCTTGGCGAGGGCCTTCCGAATGGCACCGGAGCGGATTGGCTCGTTGGGCTTGGCAAGGTCGGCCCAGCCTTCGATGATGGATTTTCGCCCGCCCTTGACGGCGGCGCGGATGTCGCGGTCGATGGCGCCTCGGCTGGCGATAGCCTCGAAGCAGCCCCTGGCGCCGCAGCCGCACTTGGGCCCGCCGATCTGCATTATCATGTGCCCGATCTCGCCGGCGCTCCGGCGAGCGCCGGTGACGAGCCGCCCGTCGATGATCACGCCGCCTCCGATGCCCGTGCCCACAAATATGCCCACCACGTTTTGGGCGTCCATGGCCGAGCCGAGCCACTTCTCGCCGAGCGTGCCGAGGTTCACATCATTGCCGAGGAAGACCGGCAGACCGAGCTTCTTGACCGCTAGCGGGACGATCTCCATGCCGCCGAGGTTCATGTTGGCCGTGTTGATGATCCTCCCGGCCCGCGGGTCCACCACGCCGGGAATGGCCATTCCCACGCCCGCGACGGCGCTCGCCTTGACCCCGCCGGCGGAGATGACGTCCCGGACCGTGTCGAGGATGACCTCGACGACCAGTGCGGGGTTCTTTTCGCGCGGGGTGCTGATTCGTTCGCGTTCGAGCACGCGTCCGTCGGCTGTGACGAGCGCAGCCAGGACTTTCGTGCCGCCGACATCCACGCCCACGAAGAGCTTGTCCTTGTTGTTCTTGGCCATGGCGGCATTATATGGGTCGGCGGTGGTGGCGTGCAACGTTGGCGCGCGTGAGGCGGGCGATTTTCGGGCGGCGGGTGCGGACCTCAACCGGCTTGCGCGGGCAAGTTCGCAAACGGGGCGCCAACGGGCGTCCGCCGGGCGCCACCTGGGCCAGGGCGTTGACGGATGAGTCGCTTCGTGTTACCTACGAGCCTCCATGAGAGGTTTTACCGTTAGCGGAGTGGTGAAATTGGCGAATTTGGTTCGCCGCCAGCTTGCCGGGCCGATATCGCCGGCCGGGCTGGAGAGGCTGCGCAGCCACATCGGCGAAGTGATCGAGCAACTCGACCTGTCGCTTGAAGAGCAGGATCAACGCCCCGAGGCAATGTCGCCGTCCAGCCGGAAGGCGTACGAGTTTCTCAAGGCCGTGGATTTCGCCTCGGTTGCGACGAGCGATTCAGCCGTCGAGGATGAGCACTATCTGGCCAACGTTCGGCTGCCGGGGATCAAGCGGTTCTGCGATGACATTGCCGTCCGGCTTGCCCAGCAGCCGGCCGAGCGCGAGTTGAGCGAGACCCACAAGCGGATTTGCGTACGGCTGGAGGGCATCGAGTCCGCCATGGAGGCCCAGGATGTGCGGGCTGAGCACCTCAAGGAAGACTCGCGGGAGCTGCGTGCATGGCTGGCGCTGCTGTCGCGGGCGGACATGTTCGGCCGGTACGTTTTGGCCGTGGGCTTGGCGAAGGCGGCATTCGAGCGGGAGGCCCGGCGGCTGCGGCGGTTCTGTACGCCGATGATGGTGCGATTCCTGCCCGGGCGAACCATCTACCGCCTTCGGGCCGATGGACCCGGCACGCGGGTGGTCCTGCCGGTGCCGATGATCGCCTTCAGCGATGGGCAATTCGCGAGCCTGGCGGACTTTGCCCTGCACCGTGGGCGATCCGAGGCGCCGGTCGTCGAGGCGATGCACGGGGCGGGTTACCAAGAGATCCTGGCCGAGTTGGAGGCCCTTGGCGGCCCGGCCCAGCAGGGTCGCGGCATACACCATGACCTGGGCGTGTCTTTCAACCGGGTCAACGCCGAGTACTTCCGCGGCCGGCTCCAGTGGCCGAAGCTTGTATGGGGCGAGTCGTTCAGCATGCGCAAGTTCGGGCACTACGACAGCATCCGCGACACGGTGATGGTCAGTTCTTCGCTGGACCGGCTCGACGTGCCCGCCTTCGCGGTGGACTTCGTGATATACCACGAGCTTCTTCACCGGACGATGGGGGTGTCATACACGAACGGTCGGCGTGCGGCGCACACCCCGGCCTTCAAGCGTCAGGAGAGGGCCTTCAAGCTGTTCAAGGAGGCCGAGGCCGTGCTGGCGCGGCTGGGCAAGGCCAAGTAGTCGCCTTCATCATCGGCCATTGCACGGCAGGACAGACAGAAACTGCAATAGATGTCCGTTCGCCGGTGTGGGCCGGATGGGTGTTACTTCACTCCCGGCGCGGGTTTGCCGTCCGGCGTGATGACGCCTTTGCCGGGCATGTAGGCGATGCTGGTCTTCGCATTTGCCTGCTGGTCGGCGGGCAACTCGGGCATCGAGGCACGCCAGGCGGCGAGCTTCTTCTTGAGCGACTCAGCGACGTCGGTGTGGCTGTCGGCGAGGTTGCGGCTTTCCTTGGGATCCTCCGCGAGGTTGTAAAGCTCCACGCCGCTGCCGTCCCGGTTCATCAGCAGTTTCCAATCGCCGTCGCGGATAGCCAGCGGCGGGCTGCAATTATCCTCTTTG
The DNA here is from genome assembly GCA_964605095.1 of uncultured Planctomycetaceae bacterium. Taxonomy (GTDB): domain Bacteria; phylum Planctomycetota; class Phycisphaerae; order SM23-33; family SM23-33; genus JAUWQU01. The sequence goes on from CAZSBS010000052.1 coordinate 17,240, forward strand.
CCGGGCTTGAGGTACCCGTCGCGCCGGCCATACTCCCAGAAGATCGGCTTCTGGCGTTTCACCGGCTCGCCCAGCAAGGCGGCGCTTACATCCTCGCCGTCGAGGCCCTTGGGCACATCGAGGCCGACGAGCCGGCAGATGGTCGGCAGCATGTCGATCGCGGCGAAGACGGTCTTGTCGTCGGTCTTGCCCGCGGCGATTTTGCCCTTCCACTTGGCGATGAACGGCATGCGGATGCCGCCCTCGTAGAGCGACCACTTTCGGCCACGGAAGCATCCGACGAATCCAGGCGGGTTCCAGCCTTGCTTGTAGTATTTCGGCCAGTCGGTCGGGCCGTTGTCGCTGGTGAAGATAATCAGCGTCCGCTCGCCAAGCCCGAGCTTGTCGATCTCGTCAAGCACTCGGCCTAGCTGGCGGTCCATCTCCTCCAGCACGGCGAAGAACTTCTGCTCGAAAGGGTTTTTTGTGACGGATTCCCACTTCTTTTCCTCGCCCGGCGCGGGTATGTGGTTGTCATGCACGTCGTTGGGGAACAGCCTGACGAAGAACGGCTCGTCGCGGTGGCGGCGGATGAAGTCGAGCGTCTTGTCCACGTAGGTCTGCGTCCAGGTGTGCTTGGGGCCGGTGATTCGGTTGCCGATTCCCTCGAAGTTGACCAGATGCTCGTCGAAGCCGTAGGCCGCGGGTGTCGGCGCGTCTTCGACGTCCCTGCCGCCGCCCATGTGCCACTTGCCGAAGTGTGCCGTGGCGTACCCGGCCGACTTGAACACGTCGGCGATGGTTAGCACGTCAGGGGCCAGGAAGTCCACCATGCCGCGGCGGCGGTTGTCGGAGCGGCTGTTGAAGTAGGAATGAATGAGGAACCGCTGCTGGTACTGCCCGGTTGTCACCGCCACGCGTGACGGCGAGCAGATGGGGGAGTTCACGTAGAACTGCGTGAATCGCATGCCGCCCGCGGCGAGCCGGTCGATGGCTGGCGTTTTCATCATGGGATTGCCGAAGCAACTCGGGTCGGCGAAGCCCATGTCGTCGATGAAGATAAACACCACGTTGGGGCGGGCTGGGGCATCCTCGCCGCGTGCCTCCCCAAAGTGCAGGCCGCCGAGCATGCGTATCAGTTGTATGCCGCCCAGCGCCGCGGCGCCGACGCCAAGGGCCTTGATGAATCCGCGACGAGTGCCACAGTATCGACTTGTCTCCTGCGCAGCCATATTGTTTTCCATGTCCTGATTATTGGCCAGACAACCCAAGTTCCAGACGGTTCGAGGATACGCATACCAACGGTCTATCTCCGAGCGGCTCGCGAGCCGCGATACTCACCCGGCGAGATTCCCTCCAGATGCTTGAATATCCCGCACAATGGTAATACGCTCATGGTACAAAGGATTCCGTTCGAGAGTTCAACGAAAAAAAACGGGGCCTGAGCCCTGGGATTTCCTTATGGGAGACTGTCGGCGCCGGCGATTGTTTCGGGTGTGGTTCGGCTGGCGACAGGGCCGCAACGGCGGCGGGCCGGGGTTAAATAAACTGGTGCAAGAAGACGGAATCGTTTACGGTGAATGTAAGCCGCTCCATGATTGCGAGGTATGCCATGAGCCGAATCAAGAGTCGCTTTACGGCGTTACTTCTGGGCCTTGCCGCGCTGGCCATGCTGACCGGCCCGGCCTTCGCCGAGGATTATTGGAAGGATGAAACCAAGGCCCATCGCGACCGGCGAATGGCGTGGTGGCGCGAAGCGAGGTTTGGGATGTTCATCCACTGGGGCCTGTATTCGGTGGCGGCCGGTGAGTGGAACTCCAAGCCGGTCGGCGGAATCGGCGAGTGGATCATGAACAGCGCGCGGATTCAGGTGAAGGACTACGAGCCGCTGGCAAAGCAATTCAACCCCGTGAAGTTCGACGCCAACCAGTGGGTGAAAATCGCCAAGGATGCCGGCATGAAGTACATCGTGATCACCTCCAAGCATCACGACGGGTTCTGCCTCTGGCCCAGCGACCAGACGGACTACGACATCGCCTCGACTCCGTTCAAACGCGACATCCTTGGCGAGTTGACGGCCGCATGCAGGAAGCAAGGCGTGCGGATGTGCTTCTATCACTCGATCATGGACTGGCACCACCCGGACTACCTTCCCCGCCGGGCCTGGGAGAAAGACACCCGCCCGGCCGGCAACGCCGACTACGAGCGCTATGTGAGCTACATGAAGAGCCAGCTCAAAGAACTGGTGCATCGTTACGATCCGGGCGTACTGTGGTTTGACGGCGAATGGGAATCCACGTGGACGCACGAGCATGGCAAGATGCTTTACCAGTACGTGCGCGAGCTCAATCCGGACATCATCATCAACAACCGCATGGACAAGGGGCGGCGCGGCATGCAGGGGATGTCCAAGGAGGCCGAGTTCCGCGGCGACTTCGGCACACCCGAGCAGCAGATCCCGGCGACGGGGCTTCCCGGCGTCGACTGGGAATCCTGCATGACGATGAACGACACGTGGGGCTACAAGAAGGACGACCACAAGTGGAAGAGCGTGCAGACGCTGATCCGCAACCTGGTCGACACGGCCAGCAAGGGCGGCAACTACCTGCTGAACGTGGGGCCCCAGCCGGACGGCCTGATCCCCCATGCTTCGGTTGAACGCCTCGCAGCGATGGGCCGCTGGATGAAGGCCAACGGCGAGTCGATCCGCGGCACGCGGGCCAGCCCCATCGGCAAGCCGGACTGGGGCCGCGTTACCTGCCGCACCGATGGCGACAGCGCCACGCTTTACCTGCACGTGTTCGACTGGCCTAAGGATGGAAAGCTGCCCGTGGCGGTCGGCAATGAAGCGATCGCCTGCCGCATCCTGGCTGACGGCGGCCGGACGTTCAAGGTGAAGCGTGGCCCGACCGGAGGCCTGACCGTCGAACTGACCGGCGGGCCGTCCAATCCGGACTGCACGACCATGGAACTGAAGATCAAGGGCCGGCCTAAGCCGGCGACACGCCCTTAGCGGAGTTGGCGATTGCCCCAAATGCCAATCTTTTAGCCAATGGGGGCAATGGATCACTGGTTTTCCTTCGTTGGCTTCAATGTGTACAAGCGCCCTCAGGAGGCAGTATTGTGACGACGATTGGCAAGGACAACGCGGTGGTGACGGTGATGGTGCGGTTCTCCGTGCAGCCTGCGGATGTCGAGCGGCTGCTGGAGCTGTCGCGGCGGGTGATGCCGCTTTTCGCGGCCCAGCCGGGGTTTGTCTCGGCCAACCTGCACGTCAGCCAGGATCGCACGGAGTTGGTGCAGTATCTCCAGTGGCGTTCGGCGGCGGACCATTATGCCTGCTTGGCCAATGAGCGGCTCCAGCAGGCCGGCGAGGAGATGATGGACCTCGTCATGGCGGGGCGGATCGGCATGGAGATGCACGTATACGAGGTGGTCGGCACGTGGGATGCGGCGGCGGGACAGGGCTGAAAGGGAAACCACATGATCCTTCCGATGGACGCGTCAATGGACGCTGAACAGAAGCTGCCGTTTCCGACCAGGCCGCTGAGGATAGGCGAGGACGTCGTCGAGGAATACATCATCCCCGACGACAAGAAGCGGGAAGTGCTGGAACTGTTGTACTTCTTCGAGAATGCTCCATCGCTTGACGAAGAGATGTATGACCTGCATGAAGGAAAGACATTCATCGTGCGCGACTTCCGCGTAACTTGGGAAAATGGCCAGAACTGGCTGGTCAGCCCATACTATCCCAACAGCGGCGGCACGGTAATCGATTGGGTGCCTCCCGATGATGAGGATGACGGCAGTGAAGATGAATACGGGGAGGATGAATACGATGAGGACGATGACGGGGTGAGTTTGCTGGACGAAGACGATGATTCGGCGATCTTCGGCGACGAGGACGACGGCAAACCGCCATTCTAGCGACCAGGGGGGTTGGGTACTACAATTGCGCGGGAATATGATATAATGTCCCCGGAATTATTGAAACCGAGTGAACCTTGCCGCGTCCTATGGGGGGGTAGTGGTTTGTATTTCCAGTGATGGCGGGGCGGAGAATGGACATGTCTGGGCGAAGGCAGACATCCAAGGCTGACGAGTTCGTCGTGCCCGGCGGGGCCAGGGAGTTGCTGCTGCTGGCGTGCTGCGCCCCATGCAGCGGCGAGCCGTTGCGGGCGCTGGGCTCCGCCGGCCTGCGGCCGGTGGTTTACTTCTACAACCCCAACATTCACCCGCGCGAGGAATACGAGCGCCGGCGTGACTGCATACGTAACCACTGTAATAAGCTGGGGGTCGAGTTTGTGGAAGGGCCTTACGATCCTGAGCGGTGGTTTACCCGCACGGCCGGGCTGGACGACGAGCCGCAACGGGGGCGTCGGTGTGCGGAGTGCTTCAGGCTGCGGTTGGAGGGTGCGGCAGAGTTTGCCCGTAGCAAGGGCTTGACGGTGCTGGCATGTACGCTTGGCATCTCGCGGTGGAAGGACCTCGCCCAGGTCGATGTCGCGGGCCTGGCCGCCGCGGCAGGGGCAGACGGTGTGCA
>CAZSBS010000053.1:0-21561 GCA_964605095.1 uncultured Planctomycetaceae bacterium
CAGATTGCAGATTGCAGATTGCAGATTGCAGATTGCAGATTGCAGATTGCAGATTTCAGATTTCAGATTGCAGATTGCAGATTGCAGATTGTCATACCCGTCGCACGCAACCAAGAAGAAGCATATCTCACGCAGAGGTCGCCGAGAACGCGGAGAATGCAATGATCAAGATAAACAGTTCTATCTGTTTCCTCTCTGCGACCTCTGCGCCCTCTGCGCGAGGTATTCTGTTTCTTGTTTCTTCCGCTCAGGCCGCTCTTCGCCGCCTCAGCACCGCCAGTGCTCCGATGGCCAGCCCCGAGGCTGGCTCGGGATTTCAGCTCCGGCGTCAGTCTTCGCTCAAGCTACGACCTGACGCGTCGCCTTCGCTTCAACAGAGCAGGAAGGCCTGCGGCCATCATGACAAAGAGCGTGGCGGGCTCGGGTGTCGTCGAGGGCGCGCTGTCGCTGGGGGTCATGTTGTTCATCAGGGTGCTGAGGTCGGTCCAGTCCACCGTGCCGGTATTGTCGAAGTTGCCCACGGCCACTCCGCCGTCCTCGCCCGCGCCGAAGTTCTTCTTCAGCGTGATGAAGTCGGCCGCGTCGACGATCTTGTCGCCGTTGGTGTCGCCGGGGGTGCCCTCCACGCCGATGCCGGTGATGTACACGTGGCCGTTACCGTCGTCGACAACGCTCAGATTGTTCAGGTCCCAATCCACGATGCCGTCGCTGTCCACAACGTACGAGCCCAGCGTGCTGGCGCCGGTGTAGGTGAACAGGTTGTACTTCCCGCTGATCAGCGGATCGTCGCCGAGGTCCACGAGTTTGACCACCCAGTCGGCCGCCAGCGAGAGGGCGCCGTTGACATTCAGCGTGTGGTCGCCGCCGTCGCCGTAGCTCCAGGTGAAGCCGCCGCCTGCGTCGATCGCCACGCTCTTGGCGCTGCCGCCGCCGGCCAGCTTGCCGCCGCTGGCGACGGTCACGTCGCTGGCGTCGATCGAGCCGGTCAGATTCAGCGTGCCGCCTGAGACTCTCGTCGTGCCGCTGTAGCTGTTGTTGCCGGAGAGGGTTTGCGTGCCCGCACCGGTCTTGACCAGGCTGCTGACCATACCCTCACCCGCACCGTTGGCGATCACGCCGGCGAAGCTGGCGGACTGGCCGGTGGCGACACTTGTCGTCACGACCATGCTGCTGGTCGCGTCGAGCGTCGTGCCGGCGGCGCCGTTGATCCCGCCAAAGCTCACGCCCGCGGCGTTCGTGACAGTCAGGGCCGTGCCCGATCCGCTGAGCGTCAGTCCGCCCAGCACGTGATTGTACGTAGATCCGCCCAGGTCCAACGTCGTGCTTGCCGTCGCGGCAATGCTGGTGTAGGGAAGGGTGACGCCGCCAGAGACCATTCCGGTCATAGTAACCGCGTCGAGATCCGAGGATTTGTCGCCACCCGCTCTGTTGATGAAAACAAAGTTAAGCGTGTGGCTGCCAGCGGAAAGAGCCAAGGGAGCGCTGGTGTAGGTATTCCACGCGGTCTGCGACGGGATGAATTGCGCTACCACGACTGAACTGTCGATTTGTACCGCCAAATCTAATGGACCATTGGTGCCGCCGCGCCCTACCGCCGCGAAGCTGACCGTGTAATCGCCGGCGGCCGTGACATCGACCGTCTGGCTCATCGTCTGAGCGTTCTGTATGAACGCCCATTTGTAGTTGGTGCTGGCGTCATAATTTGGCGGCGCAGCCGGCGCGAAGGTTCTACTGGTTCCCTGTTCGATGCCAGTGCCACCGGTCCAGCCTGTGATAGCCTGGTAATTGTAGGCGTTTGCGGTTCCCGCGTCGGTCTCAAAACTCGGATTGGTCAGTGTGACGGACACGGGCACCGGGGGCAGATTGCTGAATGTCAAGGTCCCGCCGGAAAGCGAGAGCGTGCGAGCGACATTATCGTCGGCCAGGTTGGCGCCCGCGGCGGTGAACGAAGTCCCGTCGGTAAGCGTGGCGGTCAGGCCGCCGGGCAGCGTCATTGTGTTGGTCACGGTCAGCGCGTTGGTGGCGTTCACGCTGCCGGTTCCCGCGGAGAAGTTCGCCGAGGCGACGGTGACGCCGGTGACGCCAAGGGTCGTGGCCCCGCCGGTGACCGTCAGCGTGGTGCCCGTCCAAGGGGTGTTGAGGTTCAGGCCGCCGCCGTTGACGGTGATCGCCAGGCTGGCGAGCGAGCCGTTGACGGTGAGGGTGCCGGCGCTGATGGTCGTCGCGCCGGTGTAGGTGGTGCTGCTCGAGAGGGTTTGCGTGCCGGCGCCGGTCTTGGTCAGGCTGACCGCAGCCGAGTCATGGCTCAGTGTGCCGGCGAACTCGGCCGACTGGCCGGTGGGGACGTTAAGCGTCAACGCCACCGCGGCGCCCAGGTCTAGCGTGGTGCCCGCTGGGCCGTTAACCCCGGCGAAGCTGATGCCGGCGGCGTTGGCGACGCTGACGGTCGTGCCCGCGCTGAGCGTCAGCGAGCCCAGAACGTGATTGGCTGTCGGATTGATCAGGTCCAGCGTCGTGCTTGTCGTCGCGGCGATGTTGGTGGTGGGCAGGTTCACATTGCCGGCGCCCACGACCGTCAGCAACTGGTTGGTCAGGCCGTAGAGATGGTAGTTGGCGGTGTTAAGGATGTCGAAGATCAACTTGATTTTTCCGGAACTGTCCGCCTGGTAGACGTAGCTGGTGGCCCAGGAGACGTTGCCCGACAGATCCGGCGGGTCCAAGTCCGCGCGGTTCTGGTCGATGATGGGCGTCTGATACTCCACCGAGCCGTCGCTGCCCACGTTGTAGTTGATCCGATATGTCCGCGTCGTGCTGTTGTAGTCCCAGGCCCGGTCGTACAGGCGAACGTCGTACCACTGGCCCTCGGTCAGGCCGGTCAGCTCGATGTACTGCCCGCTGGTTCCGCCGTACTGCATGTCATGGAACACCTTCGCCACCTCGCCGCCGACTGCCGGCGGGGTGTCGCCGCCGTGAACATTCGCACCGTAGGTGCGACCGCCGGAATTGGCCCGCCCACCGGCGGCGACGTTGACATCGTTGGCGAAGACCACGCCGTTGACCGTCGCGGTCCCGCTTGAGCCAAAGTCGACGGCGTGGGTGAACGTGTCGGCCGAGCTGATCCCAGAGTCGGCGTCGTTGGTGATCTGGTGGTAGCTGATCCCGGTGACCGCCGGAGCGGCCGGGCCGACCATCGTCACCGTCCCGCCGGAAACGGTAATCGTTCGTCCGGAGGCGGTACTGGCGATATTGCTGCCGGAGACCTGCATGGCCGGGCCGTCTGTGGTCACCGTGGTCCCGCCGGGCAAGGTCATCGTGTTGTTCACGGTCAGCGCGTTGGTGGCGTCAACCGTACCGGTTCCCGCGGAGAAGTCCGCCGAGGCGACGGTGGTTCCGGCCGCGCCAAGGGTCGTCGTTCCGCCGGTGACCGTCAGCGTGCTGCCCGTCCAAGGGGCGTTGAGGTTCAGGCCGCCGCCGTTGACGTTGATCGCCTGGCTGGCGAGCGAGTCGTTGACGGTGAGGGTGCCGGCATTGACCGTCGTGGGGCCGCTGTAATCGTTGGCGGCCGAGAGGGTGACGTTGCCGTTGACCACCAGTGAATTTCCGTCGGTCAGGGCGTTGGCGTTGGGCAGGGTCAGCGTCCCACCGCCGCCGCCGAGGCGGTACGTCCCGCCGGCCGGCGTCAGCGTGCCGGTGTAGGTCACGTCGGCAGTGGCGCCGAGACTGGCGCTGGGCAGGTTCGCGCCCGTGGTGTCGCTGAAGTCCAGATCTTGCGTGCCATTGGCCCCGAGGGCGACGGTAAACGCGTTGGCGTTGCCGGCCATCAGGCCCAGGAAACTCTGACCCGCGTCAAAGCCGGCCGCTACGGTGGTTCCCGCCGAGGGGTTGATGCCCGATGTGCTGCCGAGGGCGGCGGTCGAGTTGAACTGAATCGTGCCGCCGGTGACCGTGGTCGCGCCGTCGTAGCTGTTGCTGCCGGAGAGCAGCAGCTTGCCCGTGCCGGCCTTGATCAGCTCGGCGCCGCTGCCGGAGATATTGGCCGAGACCGTCAGGTCGTCGGCCGCCGTGGCCGAGTCGCCGACAGTGAAGGTCCGGGTGGGCGCACCAAGGTCGACGTTTCCGCTGATCGTCGCGCCCAGGGGGTTGGCGGAGCTGTCGTAGGTGACGTCGCCGCCGAGGGTCAGCGTCCCGGCGCCGGTGGTTACCGCCGCGCCGCTGGTGGCGGTCGCTCCGCCCAAAGTGAGGCTGCCGATGGTGTCGCTGTTGCCGTTGGCGTCCAGCGTGGCGGTCTGTCCGGCCGCGATAGCGGCGACCTTCACAGCGGAGCTGTCGGGGATGACGTTGCTGGCGCCCAGTCGCAGCGTGCCGGCCTGGATGTCCGTGCCGCCGCTGTAGCTGTTGGCGCCGGAAAGGATGAGCGTGCCGATGCCGTCCTTGAGCAGTCGCAGGCCCGCGCCGTCATCGGTGAGCGGAGTCTCGACCGTCGCGGTCAGCCCGCCGGCGACCGTCATGGTGCTATTCGACGTCATGCGCAGCGCCCCGCCGGTCAGCGTGACGGCACCCTGCGTGAAGCCCATGCCGCTGATGTCCTGCGTGTCGGCCACAGTGACGGTGTAGCTGCCCATGCCATTGGCGCCGGCGGCGAACACGGCCGTCAGGCCTTGCGGCCAGGCCGACGCCGTGCCGGTGCCGTCGGGCGCGCTGTTCCAGTTGGTGGTGGCAGCGTCCCAGGCGCCCTCGCCGTCGACGTTCCAGTAGGCGGCGGCGTTCGCGAGGTTCAGATGGAAGATCCGGTCAGTCGAGCCATCGAGGGCAAGGGACGAATTGCCGATGCCCGGCGCTCCATCGGGGCCCGAGGTGAAGCGGACGCCGCCGGTGTAGTCGTTGCCGGTCACGTTGAGGTAGGGAATGCCGCTCTCCCAGCCCGAAGAGGAGCCCGTCATCCCAACGTCAATGCCATAGACGGTGTTCGGCTGGAGCACGACGGCCGAGTCCAGGGTCCAGGTCATGTACTCGGCGAAGTTCCAGGCGAAGCTCTGGGTGAATGTCTCGCTGTAGATCTGGCTGAATGTCGAGCCCGAGACGGTGCCGATGCGGACGACGTATGTCTTGGTGGGCTCGGCATTCGCACCGACCTGGTACGAGATCGCGTCGAGTAGGACGCTCGCGCTGCCGGTCGTGAAGGTCTGGCCCTTGGTGGCTCCGGCCGCCTTCATCTCCGCCCACCATTTGTCGAGTCCCGTCACCGTGCCGTAATTGGCGATGTCCGCGCCGTCGATGATGGGGGCGTCGACGCTGGCCGACATGGTCCCCGCCTGTGCCGGCCCGGCCGCCAGGCCAAGGACCGCCACCGCCACGGACAAGACCAGAACCGCTCGTAAAGAAATGCTGCCTCTCATTTGACGCTCCCTTCTTGTCCTATAGGAACTGACCATGGAATTGCGCAAACCTGCCCGTGTGAAACGGGGTTTGTTTCTGCCTCGGCGGAAAACGCCTTGACTGTCCTGCTTTCCTCACAGTGCCTCAAGCCCGGCCGGCCCGGCTGCGTGATATGGACAACCGCGACCAACTCACGAACAGCGCCACCTGGAGCCCCAGGCAGCAAGAAGATGACCGCCCGCGACCGGGCCTTCAGCCACTCCTGTCAATACACCAAACTGCATTGTCCCGTATTCTACCCCTTCCCCGCGATTCGTCAAGCCAATTTCAGGAAGAAATATGTCGTTATACGGACAACAGTCCGGTCTTTCGGCTTTCTGGCCAGGATCGGCCTCCGAGGGCGACAGCGGAGAAGGTCTTCCCGCGCGAGACATTCTCTCGTGGGTTGCGTGCGGCGTCGGGGCTACTTGTGGGCGCGCCGGTCTTGGTAGTCCTTGGGGCGCATGCCCGTCATCTTGCGGAAGAACATCGCGAAGTGGCTGGGGGAATGGAACCCGCATTCGGTGGCGAGATCGCCCAGGCAGATGTCCGGGTCCTCCAGGCGGCGTTTGATGTACCTGGTGCGGAGGCGGTTGATCTCGTCGGAGACAGGCCGGCCCAGGAACTGCCCGAATCGCCGGGCCAGGGTCCGCCGGGTGGTATGGAGCGTCACGGCAAGTCCGTCCACGGTGATCGCATCGCGCGTTTTCGCTGATGAACCTCAGCGCCTTGGCGACGAGCGGATCGGCCACCACGAAGGCGTCGGAGGAGGCGCGGACGGCCAGGCCCTTGGGCGGAAAGATGAAGTCGGAAGTCGCAAGTCTGAATTGTGTAGCCTGAAGCCTTCATTGCGGAGTAGTGTGTCCGGGTTATCCACATTGTCCAGATTGTCCGGGTTTGTGGCCGGGAGTGGGTTGGCCTTCACTGGCTACCGGCTACCGGCTACGGGCTCCTGGCTCCCGGATCCCGGCGAGGGTTTACTCCCCGTGATGCGTCTTGGAGTGCCGGCCGAACGCGCAAGAGGGTGTTTGGGCACCTTGGCGATAGCGCCGCGAGGTGTTTTGGAGCACCGGCCGGGCACGCAAGAGGGCTGGTTGCTTATTATTTGGAGTCCGTTTATGATTCGCCGCAAGCACGAAGTGGAAAAAAGCCGCCCTATTGAGGAGATTCCCATGAGTTCCAAGCTTCCGCTGATGATGCTCCCGCTTCTGGTGATACTTGTCTGCTCGTCGGCCGCGTATTCAGCCGACGCGGCCGGCGACTGGCCGTGCCTGGACCTCAAGAGCGGGCAGGCCAAGTGGAAGGATAAGGGCGTCGGCAAGGGCTCGGTAACCTTGGCCGACGGGATGCTCTACCTGTTCTCCGAGGGCGGCGGCCTGGCCGGCCTGGCCACGTGCTCGCCCGCGGGCCTGGAAATGAAAGGCACGTTCAGCGTGGCGGGCAAGGGTCCGAGTTGGGCCCACCCCGTCGTGACGGGCGACCGGCTGTACCTGCGATACGACGACAACCTCTACTGCTTCGACGTAAAAGCGAAGTGACGTCCGGCTGAGCGAGTTTGCGGTTCCCCTGGCTTGACGATGCCTGCACAATGCCCGCGTGGCCTTGTGCAGGGAGAACGCCCTTGGGGACGACTGCGGAAACAATTGGACTCCGGGAGTTGGTTGGGCCTAGTCTGGTCGACCAGACGGAGTGCGCCGCTTAACGGCGAATTGAATACCACGCACAGCGTGGGCAGGCTTGGAGCACTGTGGCCTGTGGGTCACCGGTATTACCTGAAATGAGTCGAAAGACCAAGGGAAAATATAGCACTACCGGAAAGCGGTTGATGGGCGAAGTCGCTTACCCCATGCTCCGCAAGACCCGGTCTGTATGGTCAAAGCTGGATTGCTTGAACCTCAGCTTCCACGGCGTAAAGGCCCCCGCAGAGGATACAGCGATTGAAATCCTCTTGCCGCCTATGTCCGGATTCCTCTGTTGTCCGGTTAACGCTCCAAGGCGGCACGGAATGCCAATGAGGCATTTTAAGGAAGCGAACGAGGGACCTAACCAGACCTATTACGTTCAACTCGCACGGAATGCGGGATCGCCTACGGGACGCGAGTCCTATGGCGACGGAGACCCCATAGTAGTCAGAGGCAGGGAAAGCCTGCTACACGGCGAAGGGGGTCAGGTGTTGTGCTGAATCCACAAGAAGGGACGTGCGTGATGCACAGATTATCCCGGATATCGTGGGTTCTGCAAGATAGGGGATCACGTGGTCTCTGCTTGGAGCGAGTCTACCGGCTGCTGTACGACCCTGAGCTTCATCTAGCCAGTTACGGAAAGATCTACCGCAACTTCGGCGCGATGACCCGAGGGGCCACCAGCGAGACGGCGGACGGGATGTCCCTGGCGAAGATCCATCAGATCATCGAGGCCCTGCGCCACGACCGATTTGAATGGACTCCGGTAAGGCGGATTTACATTCCCAAGAAGAATGGCAAACTCCGCCCCTTGGGGCTCCCCACTTGGTCAGACAAGCTGGTGCAGGAGTCGATCCGGGTAATCCTGGAAGCGTACTACGAGCCCCAGTTCAGCGACCATTCGTTCGGCTTTCGTCCGAACCGTGGTTGTCAGTCTGCCCTGACCAGGATCGCACGAACTTGGACGGGAACGTCGTGGTTCATCGAAGGAGACATTTCCGGCTGCTTCGACAACATCGATCACACGGTGCTGTTAGGCATTCTCCGGGATCGAATCCGAGATGGCCGCTTCGTAAACCTCGTCGCCAAGCTGCTTCGGGCTGGATATCTGGAGGAATGGAGCTATAAGCCGACCCTCAGCGGAAGTCCGCAAGGAGGGATCGTCAAAGCCCGCTGGGCAAGGAAGCGAAGGATGGCCAAGATTCCCCTGGAACTCCCCAACGGCCGGCAGATCACCCTCTCCCCAGGCGGTCAGAACGTGCTTGTTGCCAAGATCATCCACGAGTTCTGCCCTCGCTTCGTTCCGGGCGGCCAGCCCGTCTACGTGGGCGACACCGAATCAAAGCACGCGTTCTTCGATTCCCAATTGCTCGATCAATTGGGAATCAGACTCGACGCTCACGGCAAGATGCCAGACATCGTCGTATACCACGCCGTAAAGAATTGGTTGGTACTGATCGAAGCCGTGACCAGTCATGGGCCCGTGGATAGCAAGCGACGCGATGAACTCAAAGCCTTGTTCTCCGGTTCGAAGGCGCCCCCGGTCTTTGTCACAGCTTTTCTGAACCGAAAAGCCATGATGAAATACTTGAATGAGATCTCCTGGGAAACAGAGGTGTGGGTCGCCGACGCACCATCTCACATGATCCACTTCAATGGAGAAAGATTCCTGGGACCCTACGACGATTAGGTAGAGCGTATCCATGCGAAGCCAGACCAGGTTCGCGGGGGTCCTTGCGCCCGCGAACTACCCCTCCTGCCGCTCGTCGGGCCGGGCGCGGCGGAACTGGCGGCGGACCATCAGCACCAGGACCAGGCCCAGAAACAGCATGGCGCACCAGATGAGGCCCTTGTGGCTCTCGGACCAGGGGATGGCCTTGACGGCCAGGGCGTATGACGGGTTCGGCGTCACGGAATCCAGGGCGGCCTTCATCACGCCCTCGGCCCGCAGGCGGTCGGCGAAGTGCGTCAGGTCGTACCGCGGTGCGACGGCCCTGGCGTTGCCGAGGTACATCTTGTACGGCCCGGCGCCCTTGGCCTGGAAGGCCACGTACTCCTGGAGCCGATGGACCTTCAGGACGGGACTGCCGAACTTCAGCGGCGCACTGTCGCCGTTGTAGATGCGGAGCTTGAGGTATCGACAGCCTCCGCTTAGCCACAGGCTGAGGTTGGCGGACGGCTCCTGCCCGCCGGCGGAGTCGAAGCGATGTATGACGCCCCCGCCCAGGCTGCGCCAAGGCTCTTCGACTTCCCGCTTTCGCGGCGGGGCGTTCTCCACGATCTGCTCGATGGTAATCGTCTTGTGATCCCGCCCGAGGACTTCCACGCGGCGAAGGAACTGCTCATCGTCGGCCGAGAGAACCACCTCGTGCAGCGGCAGCTTCTCGAAGCTCAGGTCCACTTCGACCTCGGTGGCCTTGAGCTTGGGGTTTTCCGCGACGGTCGTGGAATTCGGATCGATCCGCACCTCGGCCAGGTCGGGCGGGGTGTTCTTTTCGTACCGCGATTGGACCTTCTCGACGGGCAGATCGTCGGGATCGTCGGGCGCGTGGAAGACCGTGACGCGAAGGTAGCGGAAATCGTTGTCCGGCAGCGCGACGCGGGTTTTTTTATAGGCATACTGGCCGTTCTCTTGGGTAACGTTGAACAGCCAGTCGCTCTTGCGAAGGACCTGCCACGACTGGCCGTCGGAGCTTGCCTCGACCATCACGCGCCGGCGGAAGTTCTCGCCGGGGGTTGATACGTCGATCTCCGTCCGGGCCTTGGCGGCGCCGAAATCGACCGTCACCGAACTGCTCCGGCCCGGGGTGAAAACGGGGTTGTACATCCGCGCCGGCTCCTGGACCAGCCCCGGGGTCGAAGAGCCGCGATCCACGCGCGTGACGTACGGCACGATCTTTCCAGCCCCGTCGGTCAGGCGAAGGTCGCCCAAACCTGCCCGGGCCTTGGAGATAGCCTCGGGCGTAAGGGCGAACTCGACCAGCCCCTTGGCCGGCGGCGATTCGGCGCCCAGCCGCACTGCCGCGACCGACGGCCAGCGGGCGAGTTTCTCGTCATCCGCCCCGGCTGCGGCAACCGCGATGGACGCCGCGAGCAGGGCAACCGCCAATGCGATGTAACGTAGCATGGGCATCTTGCCCATGAGTCGCACGGGCATCCCCGTTAGGGGTCCCAAGGACTTGCCCGTGCTACGACTCGAATCTGTCATGGTTTATCTCCATTTGCGCCGGTGCCGGCCGGGTCGTCGGCCACCGCTCCGGCAGGCCCAAAGGCCAGCAAACGCCGCTCCAGACGGTGGTAGAGGTACGAGGCCGCCACCATCAGCAGCCCCAGCGCCACGAACGATACTATGCGGAAGATGTCCTGCACGCCCGTCAGGTCCACCAGCACGAGCTTGCCGGCCGCCAGGGCAAACAGGCCCAGGCCGGCCAGCCGCAGCACCCGCAGGCGCCGCCAGAACCCTATCGCCAACAGCCCGGCCGCGTAAACGCCCCAAATGACCGTCACTGACATCTGCCCGGCCCGGTAGGCACTGGTATAGTTGTCAATCGTGTCCTGGCAGTAGCTGTAGGCTTCGGCGCTGAGCAGAGCCAGCAGGGCCGCCATGCCGGCTGAGATGCCAAGCCAGCCGATGGTTCCCAAGTAGTTTCCGTTGGCAAGCCGCGCCCGCATGATTGCCCACCCGTAGGCAAACGCGGCCAGGACAACCAGCAGACACGCCCCGAACCGCACGTTGAGGACAAGCAGATGCTCGCACCCCGCGTCCTGGCCGAAGGACGCCATGCCGAACACCGCCGCCACCAGCCAAACCAGCGCGCCCGTACCCCATATCCACCCGGCCGCGGCGCGGATGCTTCGCCCGGCCAGGATATACGCCGCCGCGCCAAGCGCCCACAGGGCCGTCACGCTTGCGATTGCCGCCAGCTTGCCGTGCATGTCCTCCACCCAGCCGCCCAGTTCGGCCGTAGCTATCACCAGCGCCAGCAGCCCGGCCACCAGTGCGTTTGCCAGCTTCAGCGCGCGGTCCAGGGCGGTCGAGCCCTTCCGCTGCCACTGATGGACCGCCGCGTAAAAGCCCATCGCCAGTGGGACCATCATGGCCGTGAGGAACCGGCGGTTGAGCACGAGCACGTAGTGGCCCTCGTGGAGCGGCCAGGTATCGCCGGAGAAGAACAATCTGCCGACTGCCACGACCATCACGGCCGCGGCGAACGCCCGCACGGGCAGATAGCGGAAACGGTAGCCCAGGTACGCCAGGATGGGCCCTTCCATGGCCCAGGCCAGCAATATCCCGTTTGCGTGAAGCTGAAGCGGGACCGCCAGGGTCAGCAGCGTCACCGTCAGCGCGATCGCGCCGAAGAGCGTCGGCGTGTCATCCGGCAGCCGGTGGCGGATGATCGAGCCGAGCACCAGGTACGCCGCCGCCATGCCGAGGGCCACAAAGCCCAGCGAAAAGGCGTAGTCCCTGTGGAGCATTTCCCAGGCCATGCCGAAGGCGAAGGCCGCGTTGACCAAAGCCATGATGAACCGCTCGATTGTGAACCGGACCCGCCTGACCAGGTGGTACACAAACGGCAGGGCCAGGAAAACCACGTAGAACGCCCCCAGCCAGGCCAGTGCGGGCGCCATGCCGGCAGGCTTGTAGAACTTGGCGTACCATCCGCCGTAGAGGACCAGCGTGCCCGCCAGGGCCAGGGCGTCCAGCAGCCGCCAGCCGCGGAAAAACGCCACGCCAAGCACGCCCAGGTCCAGCAGCAGCAGATAGGTGAATAACGGGTCGCGGGCGTCCTTGCCGGTCGAAAGCAGCACGGGCGTCAGCAGCCCGCCAAGCACGGCCAGAAATGCCATCGGCAACGCGTCGTGCAGGATAGCCAGTGCGACCCCCGCGGCCGTAACCGCCACCATGCACCCGAACGCGACATTCTGCGACAATACGGGCTCTTCGTAGGCGCTGAAGGCGGCGAAAAACGTCGCGTAGAGAATCGCCAGCCCCAGGCCAATAATGGTCTGGCCGAAGACTCGCCAGCTCTTGCTGACGCACCTGCTGCCGGCGATGAGAAACGCGATGCCCGCCAGTATGCCGATAACAACCTGCCCCGTCGGGCCGATCAAGCCGTTATCGAAGGCGTATTTGAGGAAGAACGCCACGCCGACAAACAGCACAACCGCCCCAGCCCAGGCGATCCATCGCTTGCCGATAGCGGACTCCAGCCCACCCATGGCCGGACTCGGCGGCGGTGCAACCCAGGCTGGCGATGATGGCACTGTCGGCTCGGCCGGCACCGGCCCGGCCGCGACGGGCTCGAGCGTGGGCGCGACCGGCTCAGTCGGCGGCGCGGCGGCGGGCGCCTCGGGTACAGGCGACGGGCCAGCCTGGGCGGGAACACCAGCCTCACGCGACGCTTCCGGGGCGGTAACGTCCCGCCCGGCCTCCATCGCGCTGAGCCGCGACCTTGCCGACTTCAACTCCCACCGCATCCTGTCAAGCTGCCTTCTGGCGCCCAGGGCCAGGAAGAACCCGACGATCCCCAGAACGCCACCGACGGCAATGATGGCAAGAAGGAGAAAGGCCAGGAAAATCAGGAAACTCTCACCCGGCATATGTCGCGCTCCCATGCGTGCCCGCGATGGCCCGCGAATGATTCGGATACGTGTCGGACACAGGCAAGTCCAGCGCCGGTGATACTAACCCCTCCAGCACCAAAACGCAAACCGCGAGCATCCCCGCAATTCCGTCACGTCCCGCCCGACGACGCCACCCAGGGATTGCTATCCCTGGGCTTCGGATGCTTTCATTCCCCGCGCTCTCCGTGCGAGGCGATGTTTCTTCTTCCGCTGTTTCTTTTCCCTACGACCTGAGAGCTAAGACCCGAGACCTTCTGTTGCTTCTTCTGCTTCTTCCCCCCTAGTCCCTCACGTGCCCGTCGCCGGTGACCACCCACTTGTAGGTCGTAAGGTCCTCGGCGCCCATCGGGCCGCGGGCGTGGAGCTTGTCCGTCGATATGCCGATCTCCGCGCCCAGCCCGTACTCGCCGCCGTCTGCAAAGCGAGTCGAGGCGTTGACCATCACGCTGGCGGAGTCCACATTCGTAACGAAACGCCGGGCCGCCGAAAGGCTGGCCGTGACGATCGCGTCCGTGTGCCGACTGCCGTACCTGTTAATGTGCTCGATTGCCGCGTCCAGCCCGGCTACCACCTTCACCGACAGGATCAGGTCCAGGTACTCCGCGGACCAGTCATCCTCGGTTGCCTCCAGCATGTCCGGCACGATGGCCCGGCAGCGGTCGCACCCGCGAAGCTCGACGCCGCGGGCGCGCAGCGCCGCCGCCGCTCGCGGCAGGAACGCCTCGGCCGCCGCCTCGTCGACCAGCAGCGTCTCCATCGCGTTGCACACGGCCGGGTATTGGGCCTTGGCGTTCACGGCGATTCGCTCAGCCATGTCCAGGTCGGCGTCGGCGTGGACGTAGACGTGGCAGACGCCGTCGTAGTGCTTGATAACGGGTATGGTCGCGGCCTCGGATACCGCGGCGATAAGGCCCTTGCCGCCTCGCGGGATGATCAGGTCGACCAGCCCGACGGCGGTACACAGGGCCGGCACCACGGCGTGGTCAAGCTTGTCGATGACCGTAATGGCTGCCTCGGGCAGCGAGGCCGCGGCAAGCCCGCCGCGAAGGATTTCGGCGATGGCGCAGTTGGAGTGGAACGCCTCCTTGCCGCCGCGAAGGATGCAGGCGTTGCCGCTCTTTAGGCACAGGCCGGCGGCGTCGCTGGTTACGTTGGGGCGGCTCTCGAAGACAATGGCCACCACGCCGATTGGCACGCGCCGCTTCTCGATCCGCAGCCCGTTTGGCTGATTGTACGCCGCCTCGGCCTTGCCGACAGGGTCTCTCTGGCGGGCGATGTCTCGCAGGGCCGTGGCCATAGCGTCGATGCGCTTGTCGTCAAGCGTGAGGCGTTTGACCATCGCCGGCGTCAGGTCGAACTCCTCGCGGCGGGCGAGGTCCTTGGCGTTGGCGGCGCGGAGCTTGTCCCGCCCGGCCTCCAGTGCCTCGGCGCACGCCAGCAGAGCAGCGTCTCGCTGCATGCCGGTCGTGCCCGCAAGCTCAGCCGCAGCCTTTCGGGCCGCCAGGCCGATCCGATTGACATACTGCCTCGCCTCGTTGGAGTCCATTTGGCTGTCCCGATTCTGCAAGTTCCAAATCTGCCTGCCGGCATGTTTGGTGCTTAATCATGTTGCCCTGCCCGCTTACGGCACCATCCCCGTCGGCGCGTTCTTTTCCAGCTTGAACGTCACTGTCGGCGGGACGCCTGAGAGTTGCAGGTTCATGTCCTGGGGTAGTTGGACTTCGACCTGGCGTGTCAGCCAGCTCACGGGTTTGCGGTCCTCGTCGGTCAGGATGATATATGCGCGGACGCTATCGGCCTTGAGCCGGTCGAGGTTGGCCCGCGGGCCGGTGACCGTCAGCGTCACCCGCCACTCGGTGCGGTCCTTTCGGCTGAGGGTGTATTGCTTCCACGTGTCGTCTTCCAGCCAACTCGGCGGCTGGAGCACCTGGACGGCCACGGTGATCTCCTGCGTCTCGGTCAGTTGGTGGATCTTCACGCTGACGCTGACGCTGGGCTGGTTCGGCTCGACGGGCATACCGGAAATCTGCGGAATCACCTCCACCTGGAAAGGCTTGGACGGATCCGCGATGGACTTCAGGTCCACCTGCTTGGTCAGCAGCACCGGCGTGGGATCGCGCGCGATGATCTTTTCCCAGTCGCTCCTGGCGACGTGGACGCCCATTTTGATCGGCTCGACCTGAACCTCCGGGTTCAGCGCGCCGGTGTACTCGAACTGCACCGGTATGTCCGGCACGAAGATCCGCGTGTCCAGTTGGACGGGCACGTGGTTCGGCGCAGCCGACAGGACGGTCAGGCCCGCGCCGACTATCATCTCGTCGGCGTTGAGGATGTCGCGGACTGACACGTCGTCTTCCCCTTCGGTGACGACATGCTTGATGGTCACCTCCGGCGCCTCGAGGCGCTGCTGGAGTTGCTCGAGGCTCCGCTGACGGCCCTGGACCTTGAAGTTCACGCGGATGCGGCTCTTGCTGAGCAGCACCAGGTTGCTTGACGGCGCGGTGGTAAGCTGCAACGTGGCGGACAGTTCCATTTCGTCGGTGAACTCGACGTCCGCCCATATCCACAAAAACGCGGTTACCATGACGACCCACAACGCCCCGCGCACGCGGGCCGTCCACCACGACCGGGTGAAGCGGTCAGGTTCGATCAGGTTGTATAGTTCTCGTCGAGTCATCTGAATCACACGCCTCGCCAACCGCGAGACAGCAGGTTCCTGGGCGACAGCAGGCCCATAAGCATCTCTCGAAGGTTCTCCGGAGACAGGCCCAGGTAAAGCTGGCCCTCGCAGGCCACCGACACTCGCCCTGTCTCCTCGCTGACCACAAGCACCACGGCGTCGGAGTCCTGGGCCATGCCCAGCGCCGCCCTGTGCCGGCTGCCCAGCGACTGGTCCACGTCCTCGCTCTCGGCCAGCGGGAACTGGCATCCCGCCGCCGCGATCCGCCCCTGGCGGAGCACCACGCCCATGTCGTGCAAAGCGCTGCCCGGGTAGAAAATCGTATTGATCAGGCCGCTGGTCACCACGCCGTTGATCGGCGTGCCGGAGTCGATGATCGCCTGGAGCCCCACCGACCGCTCGATGGCGATCACCGCGCCGATCTTGTTGCGGGACAAGTACGCCGTCGACTCGAACAATGCGCCGACCATCTCCTCCACGCGCCCGTGGGTGCCGCGGAACAGTCTGGCCTGGCCGATCTGGATCAGCGCCCTTCGCAGCTCCGGCTGGAACGCCACCACCGTCGCCACAAACGCGAAGACCAGGAAGTGCCCGTAAAGGAACTCGATGCGCTTCCAGTCGTCGTTCTTCGGAAGCAGGCGGATGCCGATGTACACGATGCCCAGCAGCGACGCCGCCCCCTTGAGCAGGCGAGCCCCGCGAGTGCCGCGAAGAAACCGCATCACCAGCCAGACCACCATGCCGATCAGCAGAAGCTGCACCATGACCACAAGCGGGTTGTACGTCTCAACCCGCCGCATGTAGCTCCAAATTCCGTCGATAAGGTCGTCCATGCTTCCGATCATCCGCCTTCCACTCATCCGCGCGCAGACAGAGCGCGCCGCCTAATCCAGTTTAGTCATCGTCCGCCGACCGCTCGCGGCTACAGCCCTTTTAGGGAAAAAGAAGGAAGAAGGGAAACGGAAGGTCTTAGATCCTGGCTCCTAGCTCTTAGTACCCCGCCTCACAAGTTGGGGACGGAATCCGGGGTGCCATGCTTCCGGCTTTGCGGAAGCATGGCACCGCCAAAACGATGTTTTAGGCCCCTCATTCCCGGGCCGGTGTACTAAGACCTATGACCTTCTTCACCCCCACGGCCCCGCCAGGGCCGCCACCGGCTCAGCCACCGCCGCGATGCCGCGGATGCGGATAGCGTTTTGGCCCCGAACGCTCAGCAGGGCCGTCAAGCCGAGGTCCTGGATCGCCTGGGCCGCACGATCGGTCAGAAGGACCTCCGCGCAGGGCTTCACCTGCCTCTCGCCGTCGGCGTCGCGGTAGACATAGGCCGGCAGGTCGGCAACTTCGTGGAACATCTCAGCCGCCATGTCCCAGCCCTGGTCGGCAAAGGCCGCGCCCAACGCCTCGGCCAGGGCGAAGGCCGCGCAGCCCCACAGGTAATCCTCGTGCTCACCGGCTGCGTCGAGCTCCTCGAAATCGAAGCCGTCCACCGAATCGCTGCCATGCCCGTAGGGCTGGCGCAGCAGGATTCGCGGCAGGCCGAGCGCCACCCACGCGGCCTCGGGCAGCTTGCGCAAGATGTCCCACGCGGCCTCGGCGTCGGCGTCAGGCCGCCATATCCACTGACGCGGGTCCGGCTCGGCAGCGATGCTCTGGCAGCCGGCGACGCGGTCACTGGCCCCCGCCACCAGCGGCGCGCGGGCGGCGTGGGCGATCTTGCTCAGTCTGCCAAGCACGGCCGCGTCAAGAACAGTCTTGTCGAACGCGAAGCCCGCGCACAGCACGCTCCACGGCTTGGAGCCCTGCGTGCCGAGAGTCTGGGCGACAAGCAGGTCGTACATCGCGGTGGTTTGCAGGTCGTCGACGGCAAGGACGTCGGCGGCCAGCTCATCCTTGGAGACGTCCATGACGGCCAGGCGGAGATCCTCGTCGGTCTCAAGGTGCGTAACGAGAAGCTGCACTCCCCGCCAGGTGGCCTCGAGGGCCTGGAAGCCGGGATGGTGCAGGATTCGCCGCATCTGCTCGGTTACGGCCTTGTCGACGCAGGCGACCAGCGCCGACTGCTCCTTGTCGCGGTCCGGCACGACGTACGGGCCGACTATGCCGGCAATGAGCGAATCGGCCGCACTTGCCGCCGTCCGCCCACCCGCGCCGCCGCCCGAAACCGGGCCGTTCGCCCCGGCGGGACGCTTGCCCAGCAGTTTGCCCAGCAGGTCCGAGTCGCCCGGAGCCGGCTGAGCGGCCTTGCCCTTGGCTTGGGGCTCCTCAACTGCCGGCACCGCCGCCCACGACCGGACCTCATCCGCGGCCGCGTTGAAAGTCGAGCCGTCCATCAGCCGCTGACGAAGCTCGCGCAGCGCGCGGAAGACATCCAGCTTCGAGTACAGGAAATCCGGGTGGAAGTCGTCGATCTCCTTCGGCGCGAAAACGATCTCGCCCTCCCCGGCCGGGATGCGGACCTCCGCCCCAAACGAGCCAAGCACCCGCTCCCAGTTGTCAACGTCCAGGCCGACGCGCTTTCGCCCCGCAAGGCCCTCGCGCACGCCGCGAGCGGCCCGCGCGCTGAAGTCGCCCATCACCAGGATGCGAAACGCCCCACCGCCACCGCCACCGCCGCCTTGCTGACCCGCCAACCTGCCGAACGATACCTGTCCCGACATGTGCCAAACCTCATCGATTGGAGTTCCGACCCGCACCGGCCCACACAAAGACCAGGCCGCACCGATGAAGCATTGTCAACCAATCCCGCCCGCGCGGCAAGAACGAACCGGGGAACTAACGGGAGCGAGTGTGCCGGACGGCGGCACCCAAATCCCAGCCATTTACTGAGCAACCAAATTGTTTGCAAGCGTTAAACTACTAGACAACGATAAATGAATGCCAGGAATGGCGGGTGCCGTGCTTTGCGGGCCTTGCCGGCAGGCAGGTCCCGAAGGAACGCGGCGGCACCCGGCATTGTCCATTCTTGGCGTTCGGCATTGCTGACATTCTTCATTCCTGGCATTTGGCATTCGGCATTAGACGAGGTGGCATACGTGAATCGACTGACACGCAGGGATTTTCTCAGGGCGGCGGGCATTTCCGCTGCCGTCGTCGCCGCGGCGCCGGAGTTGTTGCGGGGCGCGGCCGCACCGAGAGCGGCCGGCAAGCCCAACATCCTGGTAATCATGTCCGACGAGCACAACGCCACCGTCATGGGCTGCGATGGAAACAAGGTCATCCGCACGCCCAACCTCGACGCACTGGCCGCTCGCGGCGTCGTCTTTGACGCATGCTATACAAACTCGCCTCTGTGCGTGCCCAGCCGGCTGAGTTTCACGGCCGGAAAGTACGCCAGCCGGGTCAGTGCGTGGAGCAACGACTGCTGGCTGCCCAGCGACGACGTCCCGTCG
This sequence comes from uncultured Planctomycetaceae bacterium, assembly GCA_964605095.1. GTDB lineage: Bacteria > Planctomycetota > Phycisphaerae > SM23-33 > SM23-33 > JAUWQU01. The sequence continues at coordinate 18,792 of CAZSBS010000053.1, forward strand.
ATCGCCAGTATCATGAACAACGCCGGCTACGACAGCGGGCTGTGCGGCAAGATGCACTACGACGCGATGCGGCGGTACGGATTCCGCAACGTCGGCGGGAACATGAACAAGAGCACCAAGTCCGGCAAGGGCGGGCGGCGCGATCCCGACGACCTGGCCGAGCACCCCGGCTACAGCAGCCGATTCGACCAGTTCCACCCGGGCTCGAACGGCGTTCTGCCGCACGACTTGGCCGTCACCAGGGGCACGGCCGGTTTCCTCCGATCCTGGAAGCCGACGGACAAGCCGTTCTTCCTCATCGCGGGCTACCTCGCGCCGCACTTCCCGCTGATCGTGCCGCAGAAATACTGGGATGTCTACAAGGACAAGGTGCCCATGCCGGTAATCCCCCCCGGCCACCTGGAGTCGCTGCCCCGCAACTACAAGCATCTGCGGGTCGGCTTCCACAACGAACACGTGCCGGCGGAGATCGTCAAGAAGGGCCGGGAACTCTACTACGGCCTGACACAGTGGCTCGACGAGCAGATCGGGCAGGTGCTGACCGCCCTTGCCGAAAGCCCCGCCGGGGCAAACACGGTGGTCATCTATACCAGCGACCACGGCGAAAACATGGGCGAGCACGGGCTGTGGTGGAAGAACTGTGTTTACGACACCGCCGCCCGCGTGCCGCTGATCTTCAGTTCGCCGTCGCGCTTCGGGGCCGCACAACGCCGGGCCGGCGCCTGCTCGCTGGTAGACGTCGTAAAGACCATCGCCAACCTCGGCGGTGCAAAAACGCCCGACGACTGGAACGGCGACTCGATGACCGCCTGGCTCGCCGACGCCTCCGCCAAGTGGAAAGACCAGGCCGTCAGCGAGTACTACGCGCACAACATCGCCAGCGGCTACGCCATGATCCGCCAGGGCAAGTACAAGTACGTCTACCACACGCCCGCCGACGCGAAGCACCCGGCCGAGCGAGAACTCTACGACCTGTCCGCCGACCCCGGCGAGTTGACCAATCTCGCGGCCAGGCCAGATCAGGCTGATCGGATCAAGGCCATGCACGCCACCCTTGTGGCCGAGATCGGCGAAGACCCCGACCAGACCGAACTTCGCTGCCGTAGCGAATATGCCAAAGGCTACGGCCGGGCCAAGGCGGGCGGCGGCAAGAAGAAGGGCAAACAGAAGTCCGAGGGAAATGGCGATAATGCCTGACGGCCCGGGTCAAACGGGCAACGGCGAGTTCCGCGAGCACTTGCCATTTGAGATTTGGCATTCGGCATTTGGCATTGGGCATTTAGTATTGAGCATTTGGCCTTGAGCATTTGGCCTTGAGCATCGAGCGATCATCGCTGGGCATCCGTCTCCCGCGAATATTGCATTTGACCGGCGGCGATGCTACCGTGTCTGGCTGTGTGCTGGGATTATCCACGGAAGGAGAATTCGACATGAGAACTGCTTGGACCGTTCTGCTGATTGCCTGTTTCGTCGCCCTGGCCGGGTGTGCTCAAAAAACGCCTCAGCCCATGGGCATCGTCGAGGACTTTGAGCGCCCGCTGCCGCCCGGCGAGTTGGCGCTGCGGAAGATCACCGACCCGGCCGACATGCCGGACATCACCATGGCCTGCGAGTTCACCTACGACGTGCGCCAGTCCATCGCGCACAGCCTGGACTACATGGCCAAGCCCTCCAGCCAGAAGTATTTCCCGTACGGGCAGATCACACACGCCCATGCGGTTGCGAGCCTCAAGGCGTTCGATCAGCTCATTGGGGCCAACCTCCCGCCGGACCGGCTGAAGGAGGAGGTCCTGCGGCGGTTCGACATTTACACGTCCGTCGGGTGGGACGGCGGCGGCACGGTGCTGTTCACCAGCTATTACACGCCGATCTTCAACGCCTCGCCGACACCGACCCCGACGTTCCGCTACCCGCTTTACAAAACCCCGCCCGGCTTGGTCAAGGACCCCGAGGGCAACGTCCTGGGCATCCAGCAGCCCGGCGGCGCGATGCAGAAGATACCCGCGCGCATCGACCTGCCCGCATCGGGCCTGCTGGCGGGCAACGAGTTGGTCTACCTGGCCGACGAGTTCGAGGTCTACATCGCCCACGTCCAGGGCTCGGCCAAGCTCCGAATGCCCGACGGCAGGCTCGTCACCGTCGGCTACGCCGCGCATAACGGGCACGAGTACAACTCGATCGCCAAGGAGATGATCGCCGACGGCAAGCTCGAGAAGCAGGGCCTGAGCCTGGCCAGGATGATCCAGTACTTCAGGACCCATCCCGACGAGGTGAAGCTCTACATCGACCGCAACCCGCGGTTCGTATTCTTCGCCATCTCCGACGGCCCGCCCCGCGGCTGCCTCAACGAGCCGGTGACCGCCATGCGGACAATCGCCACCGACAAGGAAGTCTACCCGCGAGGCTGTCTGGCGATGGTGGCCGCACAGTTGCCGCAGCGATACTCCGGCGGCATCGACGCGCTGCCGTTCAAGGGCTTCGTGCTCGACCAGGACGCAGGCGGCGCCATCCGCGCCCCGGGCCGATGCGACCTCTACGTCGGCATCGGCGACAAGGCCGGCGAACTGGCCGGCCGGACTTACTCCAAGGGCCGGCTCTACTACTTCTTCCTGAAGGACGACCAGGCCCCCCCGCCGCCACTTGTTCCCACGACGCCGCCGGGACCCATGACGACACCGACGCCCCTGCCGACAATCGAGTGACAAAACCTCCCGGCGGAGGTGCAACCCGATTGAATCCCGTGCGGCAGCGGCGGGCCTGAGACTAACGC
>CAZSBS010000054.1:0-21344 GCA_964605095.1 uncultured Planctomycetaceae bacterium
ATCGACATCCGCGACATCTGCCTGACGGCCGGCAAGTTCCAACTGCAAAAGGCCTCCCTGCACGTCCTGCCGGGCGAGTACTTCGTACTCATGGGCCGAACCGGCTCGGGCAAATCCCTGCTGCTCCAGTGCATTTGCGGGCTCAGGCGGCCGTCGTCCGGGCGCATCGCCATCGACGGGCGCGACGTGACCGGCCTGGAACCACGCGAACGCAACCTCGGCTACATGCCGCAGGACACGGGCCTCTTCCCGCACATGAACGTCTGGCGGAACATCACGTTCTCGCTTCGGGCACGGGGCGTCCACCGTAGCGAGGCTGTTCGCCTGACTATGCCTCTGGTGGAAATGCTCGGCATAGCAGGGCTGCTGGATCGCGACTGCCGGGACCTCTCCGGCGGAGAAAAGCAGAAGGTGGCCCTGGCCAGGGCCCTGGCATGCCGGCCTAATGCCCTGCTGCTGGATGAACCCGTAAGCGCCCTGGACGAGCCAGCGCGCGTGGAAGTCTGCGCTGAACTTCGCCGCGTGCAACAGGATCTGAACCTCTCTGTAATCCACGTCTGCCACAGCCTGGCGGAGGCGGCAATTGCCGACCGCGTCGGCGTGATCGACTACGGCCAGGTCCAGCAGATCGGCCCCTTGCGGCAACTCCGCGAGAACCCAGCGACAAAGGCGGTGGCTCGACTCATGAGGGTCGGGAATGAGCAACGACGGAACCTGGAGCCCGGAACCGGGAGCCCGTGAGCCGCCAAGGCCTGTTCGCTTCCGCTTCGGCGGGCAGGGCTGCCGCTGTCGAATTCTCAAATCTAAGGGCTCTGCTGGAGTGGACTTAGGCAAGGCCCAATGCCAGCCCGCCAGCGGGTAGGCCTGCGGGCAAAGCCCGCGCCGGGCTCCGCGGTCGCCTTCGTCACTTCAGAGCTCGTGGTTCGGCCGGGCGCGGTTTTCTTTGAACTTTTTCCTCCCGCCGCGCCACTGGTATTAGACGAGACATGGCGGGCGACAAACGGATACGATTCGGACATGGAAGAGCATGCCGGCCGCATTGAAGACTTGTACCGCCTCCACGGCAGGGCCATCGAAGGCTACCTTCGACGGCTGTGCGGCCGGCCCGACGACGCGGAGGACCTGCTCCAGGAAACATTCGTTCAGGCGATGAGGTCCGGCGAGGCGCCGCTGCGTGCCGCGTCGCCGAAGGCGTGGCTGTTCGGCGTGGCGCGGAATGTCGGCATGAACGCCCGGCGGCGAAGGCGGCCGGTCGCCGCCCTGCCGGACGACCTGGCGGGTGAGCCCGGCGCCGCCAGCACGACGAGCGACCCGAGGCTCGACTGCATGCGGCAGGCCATCGCCGCTCTGCCCGAGGCCCAGCGCGAGGCGCTGGGTTTGCGGCTGACCTACGAGCTTTCGTACGAGGAGATCGCGGCCGTCACGGGCGTTCCGGTGGGCACGGTCCGGTCGCGGCTGCATCACGCCGTCCGCAGGTTGCGAGAGACGCTGCTCGGCGGGCAAGAGGAACCGAAATGAAACTCGACAGCCAGACTGCGGAACGACTTTCCCTGGATGCCGCCCTGGACCAACTGGCGCCGGACGTGCGGGCGCTGTGGGAGGCGTATGTCAGCGAACATGCCGAACTGGCCGGACCGGCTGGGCTGGACCGCCGGACAATCGAACTGGCGCGGCAGGCGCTGGGCAAGGCGGAATCGTCTGCCGCCGGCGCCCCTCTGACGCCGATGATTGCGGCGCGGCGATTTGGGGCTCGGCCCGCCCTGCGATGGTCCGCCGCGGTGGCGGCAGGGCTGATCGTCGGCCTGACCGCTGGCTTGTTCCTCGCGGCGGGCCCGGAACCGAAACACGCCGGGCAAGTTGCGGGCAGCCAGCCCAATCCGGCGGCGGCAAATCCCGTCGCGACGATCCAGGCGGGCTCGCGGACCGCCGAACCGGGCCAGGGCTTCTGGTCGGCGGAGCGTCTTTATCGGCAAACCCATCGCCCTGCCGCCGCCAATCCCGCCGACCGCGTGACCTGGACTTCACCCGTCAAGCAGCCAATCATGGGAGACAGGCTATGAGTACCACAAGCACGATCGAAACGACGATGCCCACGAGCCCCGTAGCAAGGCGAGCAGGAGTATTCACTGCGCTGCTTCTGGCTGCCGCGGCGCTCACGCTGAACGGATGCCTGCCCCAGCAGCTCGTCATCTGGTCGCCCGACGGCGCCCACGCGGTGGTGCTGGATGCCAACTCCAGCAGCCTTTGCGACTCGGGCGGCAAGCTTACCCGGCTGGACGTGGGGACCGTCATGGCGGCCGCCTGGCTACCAAGCTCCAAGCAGGTTCTGCTGGCCGTGCAGAAGTCCGCCGCCAAGTGGAGCGACCTGGCCGCGGTCCTCGACAAGCCGACCGCCGACGCCGCCATCGCCGCGGCGGGCGACTTCGAAAAGGCCCTTTCCGCCACGCCGGCCGACAAGGAGCTTTCCGACGAGGACGGCAAGAGAATCATGAAGGACGTTTTCGAGCATCGCGGCAACCTGATAGCGGCGTCCGTGGCCTACCTGCGCGACAATCGGCCGGACGTCCTCCGCAAACGGTTGGACGAGGGCAAATGGAAAGTCGTTGCCACCACGGCCACGACCTACACCCAACTCGCCGTCCACGACCTGGATGGTGAGTCGCTCAAGCCGGGCACGGTCGTCCTGAACAGGCTGAAGAACATAGTCGGGCTGCGCCTGTCCCCCAGCGGAAAGGCCGTGGCGTTCGTGATTGGTTCCGACCGCATCGAAAACAGTTTCGCTCTCTGGGTGGTGCCGCTCGCGGCGGGCGCGAGGCCGATGGAGGTCGCCGACCAGGTCGCGGTGTATCCAGACTGGTCGGCCGACGGGCAGTCCCTGGCGTACATCCACGCGACCGCCCGGCCGCAGGAAGGCTCGAACAGCCCCGTCCTGCTGGGCACGCTGGCGACTTGTCGCGTCGCGGACGCCTCGGGGGCGCTGCTGGCCGAACCGGAGGTCGCCCAGGCCCGCGCCGGACTGCTCTTCGCCGAAACCCTCGCCGTTCGATTCCTGCCCAATGGGCAAATCCTCTTTGCCGCCGCCCAGGTCACGCTGCCGGCCACCGCGCCCGACATGCCGCAGCGCGTGACGCTGCTGGCGTTCGACCCGGCCCGGCCGGCGACGCTCACGCGAATGGTCCCGCGCCATGCCGAGGAAGAACTGCCGCCGCAAATGCTCTTCGACCTCAGCCCGGACGGCACACAGGTCAGCATTGCCGGCGACGACGCCAGGGTCTGCGTGCTGACGCTGGCCGGCGCCGACTACCAATGGGTCCAGAACGAAAAGGGCAAGCTCCAGATGCTCCCATCGTGGCGGAAGGCGGGCGAGCTCTGCTTCGTCATTCCGCCCGTGAAAGACAGCAAGAAACCCGCCCAGGTCGCGATCTGGTCGGCCGGCAAGACGCAAGTCATCAGCGCCGACTGGCCCGAGAACGTTCTGGAGAACCTGAGCTTCACCGGGTCTGCCAAATCGGACAAGCCCTCCCCCGCTTCTCAGGGCAACGCAGCCCCGGCCGGGGGCGCCAAGTAGCGATTGTCGGGCAAATGACGCTCTAACCGCTTGACCCGGACGCCGGGGGGCCATACAATGCCACATGGATCGTTATACTAGGCATCCGCGTTGGGGATGTAGCTCAATTGGGAGAGCGTCGCGTTCGCAATGCGAAGGTCAGGGGTTCGAGCCCCCTCATCTCCACTCCAACAGACGACGAGGGTCCGCGAAAGCGGGCCTTTGTTGTCTAATCGCACCATGAAAGGGCCGAACAATGACGCTGCAAGGCAAGAAGATCGCCATAATGCTCGACCAGAGCTACCAGGAGATGGAGGTCTGGTATCCGTATTACCGCTTCGTCGAAGCCGGGGCGAAGGTTACGCTCGTTGCGGCCGAGGCGGGCAAGAGCTACCCGTCGAAGCTCGGCTACCCCTGCGTTTCGCAGGCGGCGGCTGAGGATGTAAGCGGCAAGGACTTCCACGCCGTGATCGTCCCGGGCGGCTGGTGCCCGGACTTCATGCGCCGCAGCGAGACGATGGTGCGTTTCATCCGCCAGTGCAGCGAGGCGAAGATCGTCCTGGCGGCGATTTGCCACGGCGGCTGGATGCTCTGCTGCACCGATGCCCTTCGCGGGCGGCGGGCGACAAGTTTCTTCGCCATCAAGTACGACATGATCAACGCCGGGGCCAACTGGGTGGACGAGGAGTGCGTGGTAGACGGCAACGTGATCACAGCCCGCAAGCCCGACGACCTGCCGGCCTTCTGCAAGGCGGTAATGGCGAAGCTGACGGCATGAGCAGGACCCTATTCCTCGAACAGGGCTGTGCCGATCCGCAGCATGGTGGCGCCTTCTTCGACGGCGACCTGGTAGTCCTGGCTCATTCCCATGGACAGGTGCCGGAAGTCGTCGCCGCCAATCTTGTCGTTCCGCATTTCCTCGTACAGTTCGCGGAGGCGGACGAAGGCGGGGCGGGCAGCCTCGGCATCGTCGCCCAGGCGAGCCATCGTCATCAGCCCCACCAGGCGGATGTTGGACAGCGTGGAGACAAGCTCGCCGAGGTGTGTGGCTGCGCCCACGGCAATGCCGAACTTCTGGTCTTCCTGCGAGCAGTTTATCTGGAGCATCACGCTGACGTGCCGGTCGAGCTTCTCGGCGCGGGCGTTGATTTCCTCGGCCAGGCGGAGCGAATCGACGGAGTGGATTATCTCTGAGCAGTCGAGAACGGCCTTGACCTTGTTGCGTTGAAGGTGCCCGATCATGTGCCATCGCACGGCCTTTGCGGGCTGCTGGCGGCGACGGTGGAGATGCTCAGCTAGTTCCTGGCTGCGGGTGAGAAGATGCTGGACGCGGCTCTCGCCGAGCTCCGTCATTCCCAGGTCGACCAGCCAGGCAATAGGCTCAAACTCGACGGTTTTGGTCACCGCGACAATCGAGACCTCGCCCGCCCGGCGGTTGGCCTTGGCGCAGGCGGTCTGGACATTCTCCTCGATGCGCCGGATATTCCGCTCGATCTTCGCCTTGGTTAGCGCCATGGCCCGGAAGATACCACGGCGGGTCGCTGTCTGCAAGCACGTGCCAAGTGCCGCCGTCTCAAAGCCTGCCGGCTCAGAGACCGCCGGAGAAGGTCCTTGTTTTGCCTCCGGAGGTCTCGGCGAGTTTCTTCATCGACTCTTTCGCCTCGCTGTCGCCGTCGAGAACGATCGTGTGAATGACGGTCCCCTGGGCCTTGGCCTGCCCGGCCAGGCCCGTGGCATCGTCCACCGCCTTTCGGGTGAACAGCACGATGGTCTTGGGTTTCATGGCTATCGCGGCCTTGATCGCGCGTGAGATGTCCGCGGCGCCTGTCGGGACGATCTCCTGGAGCATCGGCGTGAGCTTCAGGGCTTCGTCCTTGCCGCCCACGACCAGGCCGGACGCGACGACCTTGTCCTGGCCCTCGCCCGCGACGATCACGTTGAACTTGCCGTCGCCCAGCGACGTGACGGAATTCAGCACCGCTATCCGGGCACTGTCGAACGCCGAACGCATGCCCGACCCGCCGTCCATGACGTAGATCACCGGCGCGACTATCTTGATGTCAACCACGCTGGCTCCGTCTTGCAACGTGACGTCAATCTGGACCGGCTGGGTTGCCGGCGGCGGGACCTTTCTGTTGGGGCCGCCGCGCAGGTAGAATATGGCCATCGCGATTCCTCCGCCGACCATGAACACCAGCAGGACGAGCAGCACGATCGTGATGATGCCCTGGATTTTCACCGGCCGGGCCATCGGCACGTGCTCTACGTCAGCCGCCGCGCGGACCGCGACGTCGGCCCGGGCCTCAGCCTGCGCGGGCTCAGCCTGGCCTGGTGCGGCCGGCCTAGACGTCGGAGCAGTGGGCCTGGCGCCGACGAAAGCCTTACCGCCCATGCCGCCGGCGACATCCTCGACATAGACCAGCGCCTTGCAGTACGGGCAGCGGCACATCCCGCCGGCGAACGCCTCGTCGATGGATATCTTCTTGCTGCAATCCTGGCACCGAATCTTGATCGCCATCTCACATCCTTCCGCCAGCCGACGTTTCAGCCAGGCCAACACAAATTAACGCAAAATGCAAAATGCAAAATGCTGAATGCTGAATGCTGAATGCAAAATGCAAAAACCTTCAGATCACACCCCCATTCTAAGAAACTGCCGGCCCGCTGGCAATGAGGGTTTCATTGCTCCGCGGGCGGAAGCCCGGTTGCCTCGGCGAGAACCTCGACAAACTCGCTCCGCCGCCCAAGCCGGTCGTCGCCCAACGCCGACTGGGCCTGCTTCAGCATACCCTCAAACGTGCAGGTTCCCTTGTGGGGCGAGTTTCTCAGGATCATTCCGAAACCCGCCACCGTGGCTGCGAAGCGAAAATCCTCCGGGGCGTCCTCGAACCGCCCCGCCGGACCGGCGGGACTGACGGTAAGCTGCCGCACAGGCCCGCCGTCGGGCAGCCTGTAATCCAGGCGCACCATACACGCCGCCGCCAAGGCCGGGCCGCTGCCATCGCCTGCCTTGCCCGCCGGAACGAGTTCATACACGGCTGTCACTTGCCGCCCGGCTGCTATCTGCTCGCCCTGCCGGGCGGTCTGCTCGTACATGGGCCCGTCGTACCCGATCAGGCGCCAACTCGCGACGGCGGCAGGGTTGAAGGTCACGCCGACCCGCGCGTCGCGAGCGACGACTTCCGCCTCGCTACCCCCAGCCAGGCCGCCGCCAAAGGTCTGGATGCCCACCCGAAGCAGCACATGCCCGGCCGACCACGGGCACTGGGCCAGGTCGGCACGGACCGCCAGCGGACCCGCGACGTCGCCCCCGAGCGGGGGAATATAGTCATATCGGAAGTGGTTGATCATCTCCTCGATTTTCACATCCGAGGGCTCGGGCAGGCGACTTTCCTCGAAGATCAACTGCCGGATATGCCGGTATGAGGCATCGTCTACGTTCAGCCCGAAAGTCGAGCGTTGCTGCCCGGCGCTCGTCACGGCGGCGCTGCCGATGGACGGGTGCGACGGCAAGAAGAAATCGTTTTGCCTCACGTAAGCCGGCGTGCCCACGGGGTCCGGGCCATACGGCGAGGGCGTCGGCATAAGCCTCGGACCGGGTCCGGGGACTGGCGGCGTTGGCTTTATCCCGTTTTGAACTATCGGTGGCGCGGTCGGGCCGCCTGGGTGCAGCAGAGCCCACATCCCCACCGCCCCAGCCACCAGAAGCACCGCCGCCGCCACGGCCGCCCAACGCAGGGGCCGCCCGGAACGCACCGCCCCCGCCGCCTGGGCGCAATCAAGCTCCCCTGCGCGCTGCTCGAGCCTGGCCCGCTCCAGGGCCGACAAACGCGGCATCGGCTCGGCCAAGAGTTCCCCTTCCAACTCGCCGGCCAGGCTGCGGATAGCCTCAACCTCCGCTCGCAGCGACTCATCGGCCAGGATGGCCGACTCGACCTCGCTGGCCTCGCCCGCGCCCAGTTCGCCCAGTGCGTAGGCCGTCAACAGCGGATTGTCCTTCGAAAGCTTCATTGCATCTCTCCCTCGCGGCCGCTATGCCCGTCAACCTGGAAACGCCTGCGAAGCCGCTGAATCCCCGTGTGAATCAGGAAGCCGACGTTCGTGACCGTCAGGCCCGTGATGCCCGCTATCTGCTTGTACGAGAAACCGTTCTGAAACCTCAGCCGCAGGACCTCCTGCTGATACGGCGGCAGGGCAGACATCGCGGCCGAAACCCGCCCAGCCTGCTCGCGCCCGCTCGCCACGTCGTCCGGAGCCAACTCCGATCCGGCGTGCGTCTGCTCAACGTGCTCGCTAATCTGCGTCATGCGGCGCTCTTTCCGGAAGATGTCCAGGCAGCGGTTGCGGCAGACCGTGAAAAGCCACTGGGCCAGGTGCCCCCCATCCAAGTCTCGCCCGCTCTCCAGCAGCCGCAGGAACGTGTCCTGAACCACATCCCGCCCGCGGTCGGCGTCACCGAGAATCCGCTGGGCGTACCGCAGCAGGGCGCCCTCGTGGTCGTCCATGGCCTTTCGCAACCAGGCCGCGAGGTTGTCATTCGGTTCTGCCGTCATGCGTTGCCTCGCCGCCACGCCTGCCACGTCGTCGCCATTACCACGATTGCGAAGGCCTCTTTCTTAGATGATTCCCGAGAATAAACCGCAGCACAGGCGTCTCGCCCGCAAGTAGCACTTCATTCTTCCCGCCCAGCCTGGCCAAGTCCAGCGGGAAAGCTCGTGCGGCCGGGGTGGACTTACGCGAGGCGTTGCGATCGCGCGACAGCCGCATCATCAAGGCGCGGCGCGGAATGAGCGAAGCCTTTGGAGTGCGGCGTCAGCCCCTGCGAAGCAGGGGCGCCTTCGCCGCTTTTGCTTGCCAAGTGACTGGATCGTCGATTCCAGGGGAGTCTTGTCCTGAGCAAAGATTGGCCGAGTCTTCGTCCGAGTTCATTGCATCCCCCATTGGCGGGCACGTGTGCTGGATGCGGGCGCGCTGGCGCGATCCAAAGCGGCGAAGGCGCCCCGACTGCGTCGGGGCTGACGCCGCACTCCAAAGGCTTCGCTTATCCAATGCATCTCCATATAATCCAAAGCGGCTTGTCAGTGCCCTAAGCTATCTTGATCTTGCGCAGTCAGCGTGCGATGCTTGAAGCTCGGTCTGAGTTTCTTGCGTAACGCTATTAAGGTGCCTTCGGATGAGCAGTGATAACCCGTCCACGCAGCCCGCGCCACCGGGACAATCCAAGCTGTCACGGATGATCGAGTTCCTCGGGCTCCGCCGGAGCATCGTGGGGCTCCTGTCGATGGTCATCCTCGTCGGCATGGGCGAGCACATGGCCGAGCAGTTCCTGCCGCTCTACCTGATGGCCCTGGGGGGCGGATTCATCTCGGTGGGCTTCCTGAATGGTATGGACAACCTTCTAGGGGCACTTTACTCATTTCCCGGCGGGTACCTCTCGGACCGCCTGGGCACCAAGCGCGCCCTGCTGATAGTCAACTTCGCCTCGATGGCCGGCTTCCTGATCGTCGTGATCTTCCCGTCCTGGCCGGCCGTGCTGGGAGGGGCCGTCCTGTTCCTGTCCTGGACCGCCATCAGCCTGCCCGCCACCATGAGCCTGGTCGCCCGCGTCCTGCCCAAGAACAAACGCACCATGGGCGTGTCGATCCATTCGCTGGTCCGCCGCGTGCCGATGGCGCTGGGGCCGATCATCGGCGGGCTGCTGATTTCCGGCTGGGGCAACCTGTTCGGCGAGAGCCTGGCGTTTCACGGCTTCGGCGTGCAACTGGGGGTCCGCCTGGCGTTCGTCGGCGCGCTGGCGATGGCGATTATCGCTGCCCTGCTCCAGCAGGCGCTCATCGAGGACGACCGCAAAAGCCCCCAGGACCGTGCTGCCGCCCCCAAGGCCGAGCACAACCCACTGGCGATGTGGAAGTTCATGACCCCGTCGCTCAAGCGGCTGCTGGTGGCGGACATACTCGTGCGATTCTGCGAGCAGATCCCCTACGCCTTCGTCGTAATCTGGGCTGTCAACGGCGGGTTCGTCAGCGCGTCGCAGTTCGGCGTCCTGCGGACCATCGAGATGGCCACCGCCATCCTCATCTACATCCCCGTGGCATACTTCGCCGACAAGTCCCAGAAGAAGCCGTTTGTCGTGATGACCTTCGCGTTCTTCACCGCCTTCCCGCTGATGCTGATGATTTCCAAATCATTCATCATGCTCTCGCTGGCGTTCGTGCTGCGCGGGCTAAAGGAGTTCGGCGAGCCGACGAGAAAGGCCCTTATTATGGACCTGGCCCCCGAGGACCGTAAGGCGGGCATGTTCGGCCTGTACTATCTCGTCCGCGACGTCATAGTCTCCGTCGCGGCGTTCGGGGGAGCGTTCCTGTGGCGGGCGTCGCCCGAGTTGAACCTGTGGACCGCCTTCGCCTTCGGTGCGGCCGGGACACTGTGGTTCGCCCTCTTCGGCCAAGACCTCTCGGCCACCCCGCCGCTGCCGCTGCTGGCAGCCACGGGGAAAGAAGAATAAGATTTCACGCGGAGGTCGCAGAGAAGAAAAGAAAGAAGCAGGTAAAAAGAAACGGCGATCTCACGAAGAGACCATCGTTTCTTCTACTCGTTACTCTTTATCTTCTTCTCTTCTCAGCGTTCTCCGCGACCTCTGCGTGAACCAGCCGTTTCTTCTTCTTTACTCGGCCTGGCCGATCTTGCGGACCCAGATGTTGCGGTAACGGACCCGGTTGCCGTGGAACTGGAGCTCCATGGGCAGTTCGGGCGCGTGGTAGGTATACTTGGCCAGTTGCCTCCACGCCATTGCCCCGATGATCTCCTGGTGGTTCTGGATGAGCACGCCGTTGTGGAGCACGGTGACGTATGCCGGCTTGACGAGCTTCTTGTTCTCGTCGAACTTCGGAGCCTCGAAGACGATGTCGTAACTCTGCCACTCGCCCGGCTTGCGGCAGGCGTTGACCAGCGGCGGGTGCTGACCGTAAACCGCCCCGGCCTGGCCGTCGGCGTACGTGACGTTGTCGTACGAGTCAAGCACCTGCACCTCGTAGTTTCTCATGATGATCACGCCGCTGTTGCCCCTGCCCTGGCCGTTGCCACTTGCCGGCATCGGCGCGCTCCACTCGATGTGAAGCTGAATGTCCCCGAAAGATTCCTTGGTGAAGATGCTCCCGGCGCCATTATCAGCCACCATGTAGCCGGCCTCGACCTTCCACTTGGGCGCGACATTCTGCCCCTTATCCGAACTCTGCCAGTGAGAAATGTCCTTGCCGTCGAACAGGACGACCGCGTCCGAGGGCGCCGTGCCGGCCTTGTCCTGAGTGCTGCAGGTGCCGGAGGTGATTATCGGCGGATTGGGACGGTCGGGGTCATGAACGTGCCACTTACCGTCCGGCTCCATCGGGGTGTCTTTGTAGCCTTCCTTCTTCGGCTTGGCGGCATCGGCGGCGAAGACCGACAAGGCCAGCCCGGCCAACAGTATGATCGAAGCGCCAATAGCAAACTTGTTCAGAACGACGCGGTTCAGCATGTTTCTTCTCCTCTTGTCCAGTTGTTCCCAGCCGGGGCCCAGCGCGCAGACCCACACACTGCTTCCTTAAACTCCGCCGCCGCCAATAAGGACCGCAATCTGTGGTCATTTGGAGCTTATCCGTGGCTTTCCGATTTACTGGCCGGGCCGTGCGAAAGAATCGCCGAAAACATCCTTTGCGCAAGGGCCTGTTGCGTTATACTAACGGGGTACGAAGGCTGGCCGGCGGGCTGTATGTACCGTCCAGGTAAACGCGAGACTTTGGAGCCGTAGGAGTACCCGAATGGTTCGCGCCGCACTTTCAGGATGCCTGATCGCAGCCTTGGCCTCCGTAGCGGCAGCGGACAAGCTCGTTCTTACCGATGGCAGGGTCTTTGTCGGCACCGTCTCCGTCGAGGCCGACACCGTCCAGATCTCCGTCCCCTACGGCGACCTGCGCTTCCCCAAAATCGATGTCGAGCGGATCGAACTCATGGACACTCCCGAGCAGGAGTTCCGCAAAAAACTCGCCGACACCGCCCTGAGCGACCCCAACGCCCTCTACGACTTGGCCCAATGGGCCGGCAGCAAAAGCCTCAGCCGCCAGGCCGGCGACCTCTACGGCCTGATCCTGAAGCTCAAACCCGACCACGTTGGAGCACATAAAGCCTTGGGCCACATATGTATAGGGAAGTCATGGCTGGGCTTCGACGCCGCTCTGGAGCAAGCTCGCGGCAAGCTCGAGGCCGGCAGCTACGCCGTGCTGCTCGAGGATATCCTGCCGGCACTCAGGGCGGCGGCACCAACTCGCCAGCAGGCACTTCAGGTTATGTATCTGCTCGCGGATACGCAACTCCGCAGCCGGCAGTTCAACCGTGCCGAGGCCAGCTTCGGCGAACTGGCCGAGGCAGCCCGAAAGGCCAAGCCGCCCGCTACGGACCTAGCCACGCAATCGGCCATGATCGCCGAAATCCTTCACGCAAACCCCGACGGCATGTATATTCTGCGGGACGTCTATCCCCCGGCCGCGCCGCTGCTGGGCTCGGCCCAGGCGCACATCATGCCCGGCCCGGCATCGCTGGCCATGCCGCTGGTGCTGGAAGCGGCGCTGCGGGACGAAGCCAAGAAGGAGATCGAGGCAGGCAGGAAATTCCTCGACGAGGCACAGAAACTCGCCCCGACCGACCCGGACTCGGCCAATCTAAAGTACGCCTTGGCCGACCAGTGCTTCCAGCGTGCCGACGCCATGATTCCCAACATAGCCCGCGCCCATCGCGTGGACATCGCGCGCCGCAAGATCGCCGCCATGCGCAAAGACGCCGACGCCGACGCAAGGGACTTCGACGAGCAGATGGCCAAGCTCGGCGTGAAAGACATGGCCCCGCAGGCATACAACACCATGTTGCAGCGTATGATACATCACCTCAACAGCACGCGCGACGACCTCAAACGAATCATTGAACTTGCCCAGGCATACCCAAAGGAACTCGTGCTCGAGCTTAAATGGGCGGAACTGGACTTGACAAAGATCGACAACATGCGGAAAATCCTTGTCACGGAACTCGATGGCAGGAAATAAATACCACATCGCGGTTTTCGCTCTGGTCATAAGCGCGGCCTCCGTAGGCGCCGCGATCTTCGGTTCCCCGTCTTTCTGCCCAACAGCCGGGCAGGTTCAGCAGGCACTCCAGGACCTTCAGGACGGACAGTACGCACAGGCCCAGCGCGAGGCCCTGGCCGTCACCAATAGCACCGAAGAGCCCAACCCCAGGGCTTGGGCCATAGTCGCCGCCGCCAGGCAGCGGAGCAAGAACTACCCCGCCGCCGTGGCTGCGTATCGCCAGTTCCTCTGCGAGGCTGACTGCCCGGATGCCAGGCAGTTCGCCGTCGAGCAGATCCAGGCCTGCACGACGCAGGCCCAGGCTCTGGCGACGCCACCCAAGGCCCCCAGCAAGCGCCTCGACGCCATAGCCCTGGCTGACCTGGCCAAGGTCAGCAACCGCACCTACGCCGAGTCCAGCGAGCACTTCGTGGTCCGCGCCAACAACCCGCAGGTCGCCAAGCTCGTCGCCGTCGAGGCCGAGGTGGCCCTCGACCGCATCTGCCGCGTAATACTCGCCGGCCAAGACTACCCCCACAGCGTCACCATAAACGTCTGGTCGGACATGAGGACCTTCCACGCAAACGCCACCGAAGCGCCCGAATGGGCCGGCGGGGGCTTCAGCTACTCATCCGACAAGGGCCTGATAACCCGCCGCATCAACCTCACCCAGCGCGACGCCAAGGGCAGATTCGCCACCGTCATGCTCGACCGCGTCCTGCCGCACGAGATGTGCCACCTCGTGCTCAAGGAACTCTTCGGCGACTCGCAGTGCCCGCTGTTCCTCAACGAAGGCCTGGCCATGATGGCGGAGTCCGAGGTCGAAAACTCCCGCGTCCGCCTGGCCGGGCAAACCGTGGCCGGCAAAGCACTACAGCACCTCGAAACAATCTGCCTCGCACAGCAGTACAACGTCCAAGAGCCGGTAGTCTTCTACGCCGAGAGCTACAGCTTCGTCGAGTTCCTCCACGGCCGGCTGACCAGCCAGCAGTTCCGCGACTTCCTGGGCAACATCCAGCAAGGCTGCACCGTTGCCGACGCCGTCCAGCGCAGCCTATACATGCCGGCGGCTGACTCCTTCACCGCCGACCTGGCCAACGCATGGGAAGACCACGCCATCGCCCAGTCACAGTACCTCGAAGCCCTCGCCGCCGCCAAGACCACGGCGCAGTAACTCCCCGCCCCACGGACCCCAGCAACGAACTTGAACTGCTCTGCTGGAACAGTACATTCTTCGTGTCGTGACTTATCGCATGATCTCCTTGGCGAGTCCGACGCCGTACTCCTGTGGTCGGTCGACCTGATACGGGGCCCACGTGGGGCGAAGTTCTCTCAGACCTTTTCGCGGGAACCGCGTCGCGGGCCGTCTGACCGGCTTTCTTAAACCCCTCTCCCTTGAGGGAGAGGTCGGCCCGTCAGGGCCGGGTGAGGGTGCCGCCCGCCTTGTTGCCCAGGACGTAGAGGCGCTTCATGGTGCATAGGTACAACCTGCCGTCGGCGGCAGTCGGAGGGGCGCTGATGCCCGAGTCCAGCTTGACCGAGCACAGCAGCTTCTTCTGGCGCCCCGCCGCCAGGATGTGGAAATCCCCCGCCCGCGAGCCGATGTAGACCTTGCCATCGGCCACCAGGGCCGAGGACCATATCTCGCCGTCGGTCTGGTGCGTCCAATACTCCTTGCCGGTGCTCTCGTCGAGGCAGTGCAGCGTTCGGCCGCAATCGGCGATGTATGCCAGGCCGTCTTTTATCGCCGGCGTCGAGCAGCAGTGGCGATTCAGCGGGACCGACCAGACCTCGCCCGAGCGAGTCACGTCGCCGGTCTTCGTCGCGTCGATGCACTTGAGCCAGCACTGGTTTTTCCCCCACCAGATGTCGCCGCCAGCGGCGACGAACACCTTTGAGTCGTGGAAGACGGGCATGGCCATGATGGTGCTGGGACTTTCGCGGCGGTTGCCGAGATAGCTGTGGATGTTCTGCTTGGGAGCGTTGGGGTCGCAGTCGAACTGCCAGACCTTCCGCAGCGCGCGCGGCTCGCCGTCGGCAGGTCCCGCATCCTGGCCCAGGGCCTCGAAGGCGTAGCACACGCCGTCGCCGGCGCCGAAGAACACGAGTTTTCTGCCGGCCACTTCGCCCATCGCGGGCGGCGCCCATGTGGAGTGGAATATCCGCGGGCCGATGCGCTCGGCGTCGCGGGCAACCAGGCGCCCGGTCTGCTTGTCCAGCACGATCAGACTCGGGCCGTCCGGGCGGCGGATCTTGCGGTGCGTGTTGTCCACGCCGTTGCACGTGTTGAGGTACAGATGCCGGCCGTTGATGAGGATCGACGCGAACGCACCGTCGTGCCGGTACGTGCCGGCCTGGTCGGGCACGCTGAAGGTCCACAGGATGTCCGCGTCGTCGGGCTTCACCGGAACCGTTTCGACGCCCTTTGGCGCCATGAACTTCCCCTCGTCGCGGTAGGGCCCATCGTTGCCGTTGGCCATGCCAGCCAGGTCCAGGCAGACCACGTCGCCGCGGTTGGTCAGCACGTACGCGCGGCCGGCTTCGACCGTGGGCGGACTGGTCAGGCCGCAGCGAGGCCAGTCCTGGTACGGGTCGTCGTTTGCCTTGGGCACGGTGAGCTGCCACAGCAGCCGGCCGTCGCGGCTGTCCAGGCAAAGCAGCACGCCGCGGTCGCCGGTGTGCCTGGCCAGGCGCGGGCGCTCGTTGTTGGTGCCCACCAGCACCTTACCCGCAGAGACAATCGGCGAGACGTACGACTGCGTGCCAATCTCGGCCATCCACAGCACGTTGCGCCCCGTTGCGGGGTCCAAGTCGCCCGGCAGGTTTGCCTCGTCGGAGACCATGTTCCGCGACCATGCCTGCCCCCACTGAGGCTGGTCGCCGGCGCGCAGCGTGTCGGCGCCGAACAAGGCAATCATGCCGCATGCCGCGGCGAGCAGCCACACGGGGCGAAGTAACGATCCGTGCATGGAAGCATCCTTTCGGCGCCTTCTCAGCACCTTTTCGGCGCTTTTAGGCGCCCTTTCGCACTATTTGGGAAGACCCAGCCGGCAGGCCGGCGTTTCGATGAGTCTCCGCAATTCTTCAAGGGCCGCCGAAGGCCGGGGTTCCGCGGCGAATGCAGGCCGAGGCGGGGTGGCATTTTCGGGCGGGGCGAAACGAGCGACATATAATTTGGCAGGCAAGTCCCAAAGCCCTTTTCAGGAGATGCGCCATGTTTCAATCGGAACGGAAGATGCTGGACAAGTTCCTTCATTCGCTAAACTTTCCTCTCGGAAGGGACGCCCTCATCGAGCAGGCCGAGCAGGCCGATCTGCCGGTGCAGTTCCTAGGCATGCTCCAGCGCCTGGAGGACCGGCAGTTCAAGAGCGTCGAAGATGTGGAGGAAACCCTCGCTGCCCACAAGGCGTAGGCCAAGGTCTTGGCGGCTGGCGCGGCCGGGCTATTCAGGCCGGCGTACGTCGATGCGTTTCTTGGGCCTTGGCGCGGCCTCGAGCACCTTGGCCTGGGGCTCGCCGAAGTTCGCACGGAGGTAGTCGCGGAAGTCTTCCAGTTCGTCGTCGAAGAGCTTGGTCATGCGTTTGCGCCGCTTGGTGGACATCTCGCCCGGCGGGTGGACTTCGTGCTTGAGGGTCACGAGGAGGCTGCCGGCGCGGGGCTGGAGCAGCACGCGAAGGGTGGTGGGCATTTCATATATCGGCCCCTCGCCGCGCAGGCTAAGGACGATCTGCTCGTCCTGCTGCCCGCTCGGCTGTGGGCCGCGATGAAACGTCAGGCGAAACCGCTGCTTCTCGACCAGCACGTACTCGCCGGCGTCGTAGGAGCAGAAGAACGCCTCAGCCACGTCGTGAATGGACTCGATCGGCGCGGCCAGGAATTGCTCGGACCAGATCACGGGCTTGCGTTTTGGCCGGCGCATGAATCGCCCGGGCAGGGGTATCACGATGAACCCCAGCACGAACAGGAGAATCACCAGGATTTCCTGCCAGCCTATGTTAAAGCCCAGCATCGCATCTTTCCGTAAAGGTCACAAGGGGCAGAAGCTCTTCGCGACAGTCCATAATGACAACTCCCAGGCCGCGGTTCAAGTGCGGCGCTTGGCGCCGCTATTGACGGCGCCCATTGCATGACGGGCGGGGAGCAGTCACAATACCTCGCGTGGGCCTGGAGCGGCGTGCTCCGGGCAATCGCTTCGGTATTCGACAACCCAGCCACGTGAGGACGCACATGAAAGTAGCCTCCATTACCGGGCCTCGCCAGGCCGCCATAATCGACCTGCCGGATCCCACGCCGGGCCAGGACTACGCGGTGGTCAAGATCCACATCGCGCCTATGTGTACCGAGTACAAGGCCTACGACAAAGGCTCGGTCACGCAGAATCTCGGGCACGAGGCGGCCGGGGAAGTCGTCGCCGTCGCCCAGCCGGGCAAGGTGAAAGTCGGCGACCGCGTCGTGGTCATGCCCCAGTCGCCGTGCGGCAAATGCCCGCTGTGCCTGGCCGGCGATTACATCCACTGCCAGGTCCGGACCGACCCGCTGGCGATCTGCAACTGCCAGGCCGGCAAGGCGACGTACGCCCAGTACACCATCAAGGTCGACTGGCTGCTGCTGCCGATACCCGATGGCATGTCCTACGAGCACGCGTCCATGGCGTGCTGCGGACTGGGACCCACGTTCGCCGCCGCCCAGCGAATGGCCATCGACGCCATGGACACCGTTCTGGTCACCGGCCTGGGGCCCGTGGGGCTCGGCGCGGTAATCAACTGCGTCGTGCGCGGAGCACGGGTAATCGCGGCTGACCCGTGCGAATACCGCAGGAAACTCGCGACGGACATCGGAGCTGCCGCAACGATAGACCCATCCACCGAGGGCGCCCTCAAGGAGATCATGGACCTGGCCGGCGGAGTCGGACCGGACAAGTCGATCGACTGCTCCGGCGTGGCGGCCGCACAGCGGCTGGCAATCGACGCCACAAGGCGGCGCGGGCAGGTATCGTTCGTCGGCGAGGCGGGCGAACTGCCCGTGAAGATCAGCCAGGACCTCATCCGAAAGGGCCTGACACTTCACGGCGTGTGGCACTGGAACCTCCGCGATACCCCGCGGATGATGCAGACCATCGCCTCGGCCGGGGCGATGCTGGACAAGGTAATCACACACAGGTTCCCGATGTCCCGAGTCGCCGACGCGTGGGAACTGCAAATGACCCACCAGTGCGGCAAGGTGCTGCTCTACCCGTGGAAGTAAATGAGCCAAAGGCTCATATTCGACCGTGGTGAACTTCCCTGGTTGCGGCCACTGGTCGCGCTGCACGATATGTCTTTTTCTGGGGGGAACGCTGACGTACCATATGGGTTGTTACCCAACCCGCCGGCTGCGCCGGCCGATGTTAAGGAAGTGAGCCCTCATACGATGGAAAGCCGATCCGATTCGACGCCGGCCTGGCGCGACCAGCCTTCGGTCCTTCAGCCTGTCGCCCCGGCGGCCGGGCCTCTGACCGCCGAGCACATGCAGCAACTTGCGGCCGCCGACATCAGGGCCAGGAAGCTTCGCAAGGCCGCGGGACTGGCGAAGTTCAACGGAATCACCATCGGCGCGTTCGGCGGCTTGTCTTTGCTGATCGCCGTCTGCGAGCTGGCGGCCGGGTCATTCGACTGGCTGGGGCTCGTGATGGGCACCGGCCTGAGCATTGTCGCGTGGAACGAGTTTCGCGGGCGCAAGCTGCTCCAGCAGTTTCAGACGCGAGCCGCTCCCCTGCTGGGCTGGAACCAGGTTGGCCTGATGGTGCTGATCGTCGCCTACGCCGCGTGGATGCTCTACCAGACCGCGACGGGGCATACCGATTTTGACCAGGCGATTCGCCAGCAGGGCTTGGGGGGCAGCGATATCATCGGCAGCATGAGCGCCACGGTCAAGTCGATGACGGAACTCGTCTACAAATTGCTCATCGCCCTGACGATCATCTTCCAGGGCGGCAACGCGCTCTACTACTTCACGCGCGCCAAGCTGCTGCGGGCCTACCTTGCCGAGACGCCGGCGTGGGTGGTCGAACTCCAGCGATGCCAAGCCGGCGCCCCGGTGAGCACGGCCGAGATGACGCGCACCCAATACGACCCCACCGCCATCAAAGGCCCGCAAGCACCCTGACGTGCCCCGCATATCGACTACCGCCTACCGAGGCTGCACGATGATTCCGTGCAATGGGTTCCGCTTTTCTGCTTTTCCCGGCTACCAGTTGCCGCTTTATTCGCCAAGGGCTTCGAGCTTCGCCTTGGCGGTTTTGGCGGCCTCGGTCTGAGGATATTTCCTGACGAGTTCCTCGTACTTGACAATGGCCTTATTCTTCATGTTGGCTCGGAGATAGCTCTCCGCGAATAGCAGCATCTTGTTCGCCTCGGCCTCGGGGTCCGTGGCCGGGGCTGGTGCGGCGGCAGGGGCGGCTTGAGCAACCACGGGCGCCGCGGGCGCGACGGCCTCATCGGCATTTTTCGCTGCCGGCGCCGCGGCGGCTCCGGTCAATGCCGCCAACGTCCTGGCGTCAGGGTCTCTGACCGTGACGGCCGGGCCATCGACGGGCGGCTTGGCGGCAACGCCCGCCACTATGTCCTTCAGCGTCATGGTGCCCACGAGCGTTCCCAGCACGGGAACCTGAACCGCTATTCCCACCGAACCGTTGCTTTCTGACATTCCTGTTGGTACTCGCCCTGAGTACGTGCATAGGCCGCCGCTTCAACCATAGCCCATTGGAATGTTGTCGATTACGGTCTTGCCCTCCATCATCAGCACGTGAGGCCGGCCCGTGCCGCCGCTGAAATCGAAGGTGTACTCCTCGTTGCCGGCCCCGTAGATGTTGACTACCGGGCTGACCGACACGTTGCCCTTGGAGTAGCTGGCATTAAAAGACAGCCACAGAGGCGCGCCGATCCGCAGCGTGTTGATCTTCCCGGCCTGGATTTCGTAGACAGGGCACTTTTCGGTCGGCTTGATCACCGTGAAGGCGGACCCGTCGGACAGCACGCCGTAGGAGAGCTTGTAGCTGCCGGCCGGAATGCCCGTCCGCCCGCTGGCGACCAGGTCGTAGCTGTTGCCCTGGCTGTCAACCATCGCCAGAACCTTCAGGCCGCGCCTGAAGGACGTCTCCACGATGCCAAGAGCCGGGCTGCTGACGGGAGTGACCGTAACCGTCGAGCCGTCCTTGGCCACTTCCAGCGAGCAGTGCTGGTTGCCGACCTGGTGAAACTTCATCAAGGGGATCGCCGCGCCGCCCCGGCCGACCATTATGGCATCCTTGCCGTCCTGGGTTATCGCGCCGTCAAGGTTGTCGTCGAAGATGCGGATGGGCGCGCCCTCGTAGACGCCATGGTAGAAACCGCAGACCACGTAACCGCCCGAGATGTACGCGATCCCGCCACCTGGGGTCTGCTTTAGCGACACGCGCATGTTGGCAATGCGGACAATGTGCTTCTTGTCGCCGACCTTGACCTGCTGGAACGTGGCCATGCCGGAAAGGGTCATCTGGCACCATTCGCCCCCGTCCAGATCGCCGTTGCCGTTGACGTCCAGGCCGGCGAAGAATACCTGGAGCCCCTGGTGCCAGCGCACGCCTAACTTGACGGGCGAGCCAGCCACGTTGAGCGCCCCGGTGTCACCGCTTATCGAGAAATGCTTTCCGCCGGTCAGTGCCTTGGCCGGCGTGAAGGCAGCGAGAGCCTCCGCGTTGCTCTGGTAGGTCAGTTGCACCTGTTTGCCGGCCGGCTCCTGAGCCGTCGCGGCGGACGAACCGACCATCGCCACAACGATCAGGGCAATAGCACAAGCCCCGGCCAACGGCGTTATGTTCCTTGGTTTTCGCATGGTATGCAAAACCTCCCTACCCTTTGAGCCTCATCAATCCGGTTTTAGCCCTGGGCTCTTTGCCGCCACGAGCAAGCAACCGCCCCGGCTCGACCTTGATGGCCTTGACGACCTTGACAAAGAACTCTACCACTGACAATCGGTTATCGCAACAAATATCAGAAGGTAAAACGCCCGGCGAGCCGCGGCTATTGCGGGATTCCGCAGATTCAGTCCGGCCGCAAGGTTCCACCACCACCGTCGAAGTTGCCCCTTGACGGCAGCGCCGGCTGCACGTCACAATCCCTTAAGTCGTACATGGACAGAGAATCTTCCCGCCATTTTGGGAATTTTGGGCAAACTATTGGGCAAACGCATGCATTGTCTTTGAGTAAATCCTGGATCTGCCTCGCATGGCGCGAGGCTCACGGCGTTGCACCCGGCTGGGCATGAGACAAAGGCGGTCCATCCCGCGATCCTGTACCGTCGCCGAGACCCGGCGACCCCTCTCTCTCCGCGCGCAGCGTAGGTCGCGCCAGATTTCAGATTCCAGTATCTCAAATCTCAAATTTAAAATCTCAGATTTCAAATCTCAGATTTCAAATCTCAAATCTCAAATCTCAGATTTCGGATTTCAGGCTTCAGGCTCCGGACTCGAGTCTTCCCGTCTTCCCCTCGCCTTCGCTGACGCTTCGGCAAATCTGCTCGCCGAAGCGAACAGGCCTCAACTGCGGGTTCCTGGTTCCGATCCCACGAGTTCCCGGTTCCAGGTTCCGAGTTCCGCTTTTCCTTTTCCCGGTTTCGGGTTCACGGTTCCTGATTCCGTTTTCTTCTTCCCGGCTACCGGCTACCGGCTACCGGCTACTGGCTACCGG
>CAZSBS010000055.1:0-21308 GCA_964605095.1 uncultured Planctomycetaceae bacterium
AATGCCCAATCTGACTTGCTTGCAGATCAATCACCGCCGGGAGGCGTTCTTCCAGCGGGGGCCTCCGCCTGCCGCAGCGCCTTGGCGAAATTGGCGTTGACGGGCTCGGACAGCACGGCATGGAACTCGGACTCGTGCATTTGAACCGGACTGGGATAAGCCCCTGCTGGCGCCGGCGATTGCGTCCGGCGTGTGGACAACGCGCCGGTCGTCTGATAGTTTGGACGCAGGCAGAACGATCGCATCGAGATGACCAGATGAAAGGTTAGCGGCATGTCCAAGCGCGCGGAGCAGGGGTATGAACTGGCCAGGCAGCAGTATGCGGACCTGGGCGTGGATGTTGAGAAGGCGATGAAGGCCCTGTCAGGCGTGGCTATTTCGCTGCATTGCTGGCAGGGCGACGACGTGGGCGGCTTCGAGCACGCCGAGGCCGGCGCGCCGGGCGGCGGGCTGGCCGTAACCGGCAACTACCCCGGCAAGGCTCGCTCGGCCGACGAGCTGCGGGCTGACCTGGACTTCGCCCTGTCGCTTATCCCCGGCAAGCACCGGCTGAACCTGCATGCCTGCTATGCCGAGCTGGCCGGCAGGAAGGTGGACCGCGACGCGCTGGCGCCCGAGCACTTCGCCAACTGGATCGCCTGGGCCAAGGGGCGCGGCATGGGGATGGACTTCAACCCGACGTTCTTCGCGCATCCCAAGGCGGCCGACGGGTGGACACTGGCCAACCGCGACGCGGGCATCCGGCGGTTCTGGGTCGATCACGGCATCGCGTGCAGGCGGATCGGCGCGGCCATGGGCAAGGCCCTGGGCACGCCATGCGTGACCAACGTGTGGGTTCCCGACGGATCGAAGGACACGCCCGTGGACCGCAAGGGCCCCCGCGGGCGGCTTGCGGAGTCGCTGGACGCGATCTTCGCCGAGCCGATCGACGCCCGGCTGAACCTCGACGCCGTCGAGAGCAAGCTTTTCGGCATTGGCTCGGAGAGCTACGTTGCCGGCTCGCACGAGTTCTACCTCGGCTACGCCGTGAGCCGGGGCAAGCTGCTGTGCCTCGACGCGGGGCACTTCCACCCCACCGAGGTCATCAGCGACAAGATCTCCAGCGTCCTGTGCTGGCTTGGGGAGATCCTGCTGCACGTCAGCCGGGGCGTGCGGTGGGACAGCGACCACGTCGTGACGCTGACCGACGAGCTGCTGGCCATCGCGCAGGAGCTGGTCCGCGGCGACTATCTGGGCAGGACGCACATCGGCCTGGACTTCTTCGACGCCAGCATCAACCGCATCGCCGCGTGGGTGATCGGCACTCGGTGCATGCTCAAGGCTCTGCTGGCGGCGCTGCTGGAGCCCACGGAATCGCTGCGAAAGGCCGAGGACGCCGGCGACCTGACGGGCAGGCTGGCGCTGCTGGAAGAGTACAAGACGCTGCCGCTCGGCGCGGTGTGGGACCATTACTGCCTGGCAGCCGGGGTTCCGGGCGGGCCAGCCTGGCTGGATGACGTCCGGCGCTACGAGAGGGATGTGCTGTCCAAGCGGTAGCGACAAGCGGTCACCTGATTCTGAATAACTACACCAGGTTTGGCAATGGCGAACGACCACGACATAGAAGAGGCCGCGCCCAAGGGGCTGCTTCGCCACGTGTGGAAGTACGGCTCGCTGTGCGCGGTGCTGGGAGTAAGCACCTGGCTGCTTTGGCCGGGCGGGGCGGGCACTGATGCCGCCGGCAAGGCTGGGGCCGGGCGGGCAGACGGGCCGGACGCCAAGTACGTTATCAAGTTCTCCCCGGGCGGGCAGTACGTGCCGGGTAGCGTGCCATTCGGAATCGGCAAGCCGCTGGAGGGCCTGGCCAAGGTCATCCGCGGCTTCGAGCGGCGATTCCCGGACACGCACATCGAGATCATCAACGTGCCGACCGTCCGCGAGTACCTCGTAACGCAGCTTTCCAGCGGGGCCGCGCCGGACATCATCAACGTCAACGTCGAGGATGTCTGGGTAGACGTCCAGAAGGGATGGTACATCCCGCTGGACAGCTTCCTGGAGGCGCCGAATCCGTTCGTCGTCGAGAAGCACGACCCAAACCTGCCGGGCGCCAGGCAATGGTGGGACTCGTTCCGCTACCAGGCAATCAGCCGCGGCAAGGCCGCGCCCGATGGGCGGAACTACTGCATCACGATGGACATGATCGAGACGGGGATCTTCTACAACAAGACGATCTTCGCCAAGCTCGGCCTGGCTGTGCCGGAGACCTGGCCTCAGTTCCTGGCCGTGATGACGCGGATCAAGCAGGAGCCCGGCCTGACGCCGCTGCTGATGTCTCTGAGCAGCTATAACGACTGGGCGACGGACCTGATGTTCGACCAGCTCTACTACAACCTCCTGCCGGGCATCGACCTGAAGAAGGACCCCGCCCGCGAGGCTTACCTCCAGGGCTACCTCGACGGCGACGAGCTCGTCTTCCTGCTGCGAAAGGGTTTTTTCGGCCCGCGAGACAAGCGATACCGCGACCTGTGGCGGATCTTGAAGCAGCTCAAGCGGTACACCAACGACGACATGACCAACGCCGACCTGACCCGCCAGTTCGTCACGCAGCAGGGCGCAATGTATTGGACAGCCAGCCCGCTGACATACCGGCTGCGGTCGGACCACAAGCTTGGCTTCGAGTGGGGCGTGTTCTACCCGCCAAGGTTCACCAGGGAGACTTCCCCCTACGCCAGCGGCAAGGACATGTGCGTGATCGGCGGGTCCGCGACGCAATTCGAGGTAACATGCTCGGCTGTGGGCGACACGGACGCCTCGCTGCCGCTGGAAGATCGCATGGCAAAATCCGAGCGGCTGAAGCGGGTGATGGCGTTCCTCCAGTTCCTCTGCACCCCGGAGCAGACCGAGCAGGTCGTCAACGAGTACCCCTGCCTCATGCCGAACATCGTCGGCGTGCCGGTGCTGGCGCCGCTGGCGCCGTTCGAGAAGATCCTCGAGCGGCGCTACACGACGACCAAATGGCTGTTCTCGTTCGACCTGCGGTTCAGCGACATCCAGGAGCGGATGCTGGGCCTGTACCTGGCCGGCGGGGCAAGCCTTGATGAGTTCCTCGTCTGGCAGAAAGCCAACCTCGACGCCGCGGCCGAGAACCTCGCGCGCCGCAAAGCGCCGGACTTCGCCGCCCTGGAAACGCAGTGGAAAAGCCTGGCGCCCGTGCGGGCGAAAATGACGGACCTGCCGGACGAGCCCCGGGAGGACAAGCCATGATCCGCCCGAGCCTGAAATCGACGCTGGGCTGCTACACGATCATCCTGCCGGGGATAGTGCTGCTGCTGACGTTCATCTACCTGCCGGTGGTCTGGGCGTTCTCCAAGTCGCTCCAGGAGTTCGAGGTCGGCGGCCCGGCAAGATTCGTCGGACTGGCCAACTACCGGGAGTACCTCACGCTGGACCCAACCTGCTGGCCCAGCGTGCTGAACATGCTGATGCTGACCATGTTCGCGGTATTCGTCCGCCTTACGGTCCCGCTGATCGTGGCCAAGCTCATCCACTCGCTGCCAAGGGAGCGGTGGAGGCATTTCTACCGGGTCATGTTCCTGGCGCCGATAGTCGTGCCCGGCGTGGCGGTGCAGCTCATCTGGCAGGAGATGATCTACTCCGACTACGGCATGCTCAACTCGCTGCTGAGGGGCCTGAACCTCTCGAGCTGGACACATGGCTGGCTGAGCGACCCGAACACCGCGCTGGCGGCGGTGATGATGGTGGGCTTCCCCTTCGTCGGCGGATTCGAGGTGCTGATCTACTACGCGGGGCTGTCGGCGATTCCCGACAGCGTTAACGAGGCCGCCCTGCTGGAAGGCTGCACGGGCGTCAGCAAGTTCTTCCGTATCGACATCCCGCTTGTCCTCAGCCAGCTCAAGCTCATCGTGCTGCTGACGATCATCGGCGGGATGCAGGGCTTCGAGGGTCTGTTCATCCTCACCCGCGGCGGACCCGGCTTCAAGACCACCGTGCCGGGCCTGTGGATGTACTTCAACGCGTTCAGCTTCCAGCGGATGGGCTACGCCTGCGCCATCGGCGTGCTGCTGTTCCTGGCAATCTTCGTGCTGACGCTGCTTAACCTGCGGTATTTCAAGTCGGCTGAAGACATCAAGGGAGGATCCTGATGGGCCGATGGAGACTCCTGGCAATTCACGTGACGCTTCTGACGGTCGCCTCGCTGACGATGCTGCCGCTGGCGTTCATGGTCAACAACGTCTTCCGCAGCAACCGGGAGTTCTACCGGAGCTTCTTCAGCATACCGGACGCCTTCAAGGGCCTGGCCAGCGTGGCCGGGGCGGCTGTCGGCGACTCCAACGAGCCCGTGGAGGTCGAGGACGAGCAGGGCCAGTCGCGGCGGGTCGCCCCCGCGGAGGCGGCGGGGGTTTACTTCCGGCAGATCAAACGCGGGCCGGCGATGGCCTGGGCGGTGCTGAGGCCCTACCTCATAAACTCGCTTATAGTCTCCATCCTGACAGCGCTGGGGGTATCCGTGCTGGGCAGCTCTGCCGCGTATATCCTCTCGCGGTACAGGTTCCTCGGCTCGCGGGCAACGCTGGTGATGTTCCTGGCGACGATGATGTTCCCCGGCGTGCTGACGCTCGTGCCGAGCTTCCTTCTGGTCAAGAACCTCGGGCTGCTCAACACCTACTGGGCGATGATCCTGCCATACGTGGCAGCCGGCCAGGTCTTCGCGATATTCGTGTTCCACAGTTTCTTCAAGGGCCTGCCCGAAGAGCTGTTCGAGAGCGCCCGCATGGACGGGGCCGGGCACTTGAGCCTCTACTGGAACATAGTCCTGCCGCTGTCCAGGCCGGTCTTCTCGGTGGTGATAATCATGAACATCCTGGGCACGTGGAACAACTTCCTCTGGCCGTTCATCACGAACACCGACGGCTCGCACCACGTGATCTCGTCGGGCCTGTTCGCCCTGGCCACCAGCGAGCACGCGCAGAACTTCTCGACAATGTACGCCGCCTACGCGATAAGCTCCGTGCCCCTGCTGATCCTGTTCGTCTACGCCACGCGCCCGTTCATCCGCGGCATGACCAGCGGTGCGTTCAAGGCGTGAACTCCGGCCCAGGGTGCTCGTGCGGCGCGTAGAATGTACCGTGGACTCTCTACGGTCCAGAAACAGGCTGGCAAGACCCGTCTTGGAACCATCTGCCTCCCGGATTCGTTCTAAGAACGTGTATGAAAACCGGCGTCTTTCGTAGCACGGGCATCTTGCCCTTGAGTGGCACGGCAAAGACCACGGGCGAGACACCCGTGGGGAGCAGGGCCAAGATGGCCATGCTACGGTTTTCGCATTTCATACAAGTTCTAAGGCTGGAACGCTATACTGCATTGTTACGATGATGAATTGCAGTATGATGTTTTATAATGATTTAACCCAGGCATGCGCCGCTTACAGGCAACCAGCGGAGAAAGTGGCATGAACGACAACAACCGGCCGGCATTGGGCGGCAGGTCGAGGCTGAAAAGCGTGGCTGTGGCCCTGTTGGTGGTGGGGGCTGTCGTGGCCATCGGCATCGGCCTTTACTGGAGCTTTGCTTCCGCGGGCCAGCCGGCCCCGGCGGGCGACGGGCACGATCACGGGGCTCCCACGATCTGGACCTGCTCAATGCACCCCCAGATCCGCATGCCCAAACCCGGCCTGTGCCCAATATGCGGCATGAAGCTCATTCCGCTGAAGATCAGCTCCGGCGAGAAAATGACCTCGATGCGTGAACTGACGGTCAGCAAGTCGGCCTCGGCGCTGATGGATATCGAGACCTCCGCGGTCCAGCGGCTTTACCCGCGGGCCGAGGTGAGGATGGTCGGCAAGGTCGACTACGACGAGACTCGCCTGTCGTACATCACCGCCTGGATGCCAGGGCGGCTCGACAGGCTGTTCGTGGACTACACGGGAATCGCCGTCCGCAAGGGCGACCACATGGTGGACATCTACAGCCCCGCGCTCTACAGCGCCCAGGAGGAACTTCTCCAGGCCGTCAAGTCCGCCAAGGAATCCGCCGCCGCGCCGGCGCAGGGTTCGACCGTTTTTGGCGACAGCTCCAAGGAGAACCTCGCCGCCGCCCGCCAGAAGCTCCACCTGCTGGGGCTTACCGACGAGCAGATCGCCCGCGTGGAAAAACTCGGCAAGGCCGAGGACCACGTGATAATCTACGCCCCCGCCAGCGGGATCGTCATCCACAAGAACGCCCAGGAGGGCATGTACGTCGAGACAGGCTCCCGGATTTACACGCTTGCCGACCTCTCGAAGGTATGGGTGAAGCTCGACGCCTACGAGTCGGACCTGGCCTGGCTGCGATACGGGCAGAAAGCGGAGTTCACCACCGTCAGCTACCCGGGCGAAACCTTTACCGGTACGGTCTCGTTCATCGATCCGATCGTCAACCCCATGACGCGAACGGTGCAGGTCCGCGTCAACGTGCCGAACGACCAGGGCAAGCTCAAGCCCGAGATGTTCGTCAAGGCTGTCGTCCAGTCGCGAGTCGCCGCCGGCGGGCGAGTGATGGAGCCCGACCTGGCCGGAAAGTGGATCTGCCCCATGCACCCGGAGGTCGTCAAGGACTCGACCGGCAAGTGCGACATCTGCGGCATGGACCTGGTCACGGCTGAGTCGCTCGGCTATGTCCCCGCCGGGGCCGACGAGAAGGAAAAGCCGCTTGTGATTCCCGTCTCAGCCGCCCTTATCACGGGCACGCGGGCGATCGTGTACGTCAAAACGCCCGGCGCAAAGAAGCCCACGTTCGAAGGTCGGGAGATCGTCCTTGGCCCCCGCGCCGGGGGCTGGTACATCGTCCGTCGTGGCCTGGCCGAGGGAGAGCAGGTGGTCACGCGGGGCAACTTCAAGATCGACAGCGCCCTGCAAATCGAGGCCAGGCCAAGCATGATGACGCCCGATGGCGGCGGCAGCCCGGCAGGCGAGGCCGTAAAGCTGCCCGTAATGCTTGTTGAGCAGCTCAATAAGGTCCTCCAGGCCGCCAAAGAGGCCCATAAAGCCGCCGCTTCGGACGACCTGCCCGCGGGCAAGGCCGCGTTTGGCCGGCTCGGCAATGCCCTGGCCGCCGTTGACGCCAACTCGGCCGACAACCACGTCAAAATGATGTTCAAGGAACTGGCCATGCGCCTGGGCAACGACGCATTCGAGGGCGCCTCCGCTACGACGCTGCCCGGGCTGCACAACACCGTAAAGTCACTTGCCGACAACGCGAACACGCTCGCGACCTGGTTCGGCCTGTCCCCAGCCAAGACCCCCACTGCCGCGGAGACCATCCCGGCAGAGCTGAGCAAACAATTCGACGCGGTCTTCGATGCCTATTTCGCCGCCTCGGCCGCCCTTGCCGACGACGACCCCAACGCCGCCCGAAAGGCCATTGCGGACATGTCCGCTGCCGTCGCCAAGGTGGACATGAAGCTCTTCTCCCCCGCCGGGCATGATGCATGGATGAAGATCAAGGGCTCCAGCATTGTTGTCAGGTATGGCGGCTCGGGAATGGACGGCGCCCTGGCCCAGGCAGGCAAGGCCGCAGACATCCAGGGCATCCGGACCGCGTTCGCGGAATTGTCCCGCCAGGTTATCATCCTTGCCCGCCGCTGGCCGCCGGATAGCCCCAAGGCCTACTACCGCATTCACTGCCCGATGGCGTTCGACAATCGCGGCGCAGACTGGCTCGCGCCGAGCCGGGACGTCCGCAATCCATACTTCGGCGCCAGCATGCCCAACTGCGGCAGCGTCGAGGAAACATTCACCCGCAAGGATTCCATGACCCCCAACACCGCCCCGGCGGACCAGCATAAATGACCGAAGATTATTCCATCCAGACGCCCGAGCAGCTCTCGCTGGTAGGCCGTGCGATGCGGTTCTGCATGACCAACATGCTGGTGGTGACGCTGCTTGTGCTGTTCACCATCGCGGCCGGGATATACTTCGCCCCGTTTGACTGGAAAATCGCGGGCGTCGAACGCGACCCCGTCGCCACCGACGCCATCCCGGACATCGGCGAGAACCAGCAGATCGTCTTCACCGAATGGATGGGCCGCAGCCCCCAGGACGTCGAGGACCAGGTAACATACCCGCTGACCGTGGCGCTGATGGGCGTGCCCGAGGTAAGGACCGTCCGAAGCCTCTCGATGTTCGGATTCTCCAGCATCTACGTGATCTTCACTGAGAAGGCGGACTTCTACTGGGCCCGCAGCCGGGTGCTGGAGAAGCTCAATTCCCTGCCCGCGGGCACGCTGCCCGACGGCGTCAAGCCGACTCTCGGGCCCGACGCGACGGCGCTTGGGCAGATCTTCTGGTACACGCTCGAGGGGCGAGACCCCGAGGGCAATCCCGTCGGCGGATGGGACCTCGAAGAGCTTCGCACGATCCAGGACTGGACCGTCCGGTACACCCTTCAGTCGGCTGAGGGAGTGAGCGAGGTCGCCTCGGCCGGGGGATACGTCCGCGAGTACCAGGTGGACGTGGACCCCGACGCGATGCGCGCGTACAACGTGACGCTGCCGGAGGTATACGCGGCCGTGAAGGGCTCGAACCTGGACGTGGGCGCCCGCAGCATCGAGATAAACCGCGTCGAGTACTTCGTTCGCGGGATCGGCTTCATCAAGTCGATCGAGGACCTGGAAGACAGCGTAATCAAGGTCAACGGCGACGTTCCGGTTACGATCCGCCAGGTGGGCCAGGTGACTCTCGGCCCGGCGCTGCGGCGCGGCGTGCTGGACAAGGGCGGCGCCGAAGCCGTCGGCGGCGTCGTGGTGACGCGCTACGGGGCGAACCCGCTGGCGGTGATCAACAACGTCAAGGATAAGATCGACGAGCTCAAGCCCGCCATGCCCGCCAAGGCGGTAATCGACCTGGACAAGGTAAGCCCGGACGAGTTGCGGCGCTACGCCGCCGGCCTGGGCTTCGAGGCATACAAGGGCCCGGCGCTCGACGGCGAGGCCTGGCTGGCACACCTGCGAGCGACGCCGCGGGATCAGTGGCCCAAGTGGGCGACCGTCAGCACCGTCACGATCGAACCCTTCTACGACCGCACCGGGCTGATCCACGAAACACTCGGCACGCTCAACGACGCGCTCGTCCAGGAAATCCTCGTCACGCTGCTGGTGGTCATCGTCATGATGCTCCACCTGCGATCAAGCGTGCTCATCGGCTCGATGCTGCCGCTGGCGGTGCTGATGTGCTTCATCGCCATGAAGCTCTTCGGCGTCGACGCCAACATCGTCGCACTGTCGGGCATCGCCATCGCCATCGGCACGATAGTCGACATGGGGATCGTCATCTGCGAGAACATTCTGCGCCACCTGGATATCGCCCCGCCCGATGCGCCAAGGCTGGAAGTCGTCCACCGCGCGGCCAGCGAGGTGGGCTCGGCCGTGCTGACCGCCGTGGCGACCACCGTCGTCGGATTCCTGCCCGTCTTCTTCATGACGGGCGCGGAAGGCAAGCTGTTCAAGCCGCTGGCGTTCACCAAGACGTTCGCCCTGATATCCTCCATCGTGATCGCCCTTACGGTCCTGCCGTCCGGGGCAATGGTTCTGTTCTGCTGGAAGGCCCGGCGGCGGATCGGGCGGTGGATCCTCTACGGCGGGCTTGTCGCGGCCGGGGCGGTGCTGGGCATCTACGGGCTCGTCGAGGGCATGACGCCCATCGCCGTCAGCGGCGCGGTCCTGATCGCCCTCGGGCTATACAGCATCTTCAAGGACCACCTGCCCCGGCTGGCCGTACGCCTGGCGCCGTGGGTCGCCAACGCCCTGGCCGTGATGCTCGTCGGACTGCTGCTCACCCAGGATTGGGAACCCCTGGGCCCGACGCCCGGGCTGGTGAGGAACTTCATCTTCGTGGCCGTGCTCATCGGCGGGCTGCTGGGGTTCTTCCACCTCTTCCGCATGGCGTACCCGTACATCCTGGGCTTTGCGCTGAACTACAAGCCGGTGTTCATAACCGCCATCTTCCTTGTGATAGGCTTTGGCATGCTGGCCTGGCTGGGTCTGGACTGGTCGGCCGAGAAGGTCGGCCTGCCTATGGCGAAGATCCGCACCACCACCTTCTGGGCCAACGCCACGGAGAGGTTCCCGGGTTTCGGCAAGGAGTTCATGCCCCCGCTGGATGAGGGCAGCTTCCTTTACATGCCAACGACCATGGTTCACGCCTCGATCGGCGAGTCCATGGACGTGCTGAGCAAGCAGGACCAGGCGATTACGGCGATCCCGGAGGTCGAGTCGGCGGTCGGCAAGATTGGGCGCATCGAGAGCCCGCTGGACCCGGCCCCGATCTCCATGGTCGAGACGATCATCACCTACAAGAGCGAGTACATGACCGACTCGGCCGGGCGGCGCGTGAACTTCCGCTACGATGCCGGCCGGGGCGAGTTTGCCCGCGACAAGCACGGGGAACTGATCGCGGACCCCGACGGCAGGCCGTTCCGGCAGTGGCGCGACAGCATCCACACGCCGGATGACATCTGGGAGGAGATTGTCCGTGCGGCGCAGGTTCCCGGCAGCACGTCGGCGCCGAAGCTCCAGCCCATCGCGGCGAGGCTGGTGATGCTCCAGAGCGGCATGCGTGCGCCTATGGGCATCAAGGTCAAGGGTCCGGACCTGGCGAGCATCGAGAAGGCGGGCCTGGCCCTCGAGAAGTTCCTCAAGGAGGTCCCCGCCGTCGAGCCGGCGGCCGTGGTGGCCGACAGGATCGTCGGCAAGCCGTACCTGGAGATTCGCCCGGACCTGGCCGCACTTAAGCGCTACGGCGTGAAGATCGCCGACTTCCAGGACGTGGTGGAGGTCGCCATCGGCGGCAAGCGGGTAACCACGACCGTCGAGGGTCGCGACCGCTTCCCGGTTCGAGTGCGGTACCAGCGCGAGCTTCGGGATCAGATCGAGACTATCGGCAAGATCCTCGTGCCCGGCATGATCGAGGGCCACAAGGTGCAGGTGCCGCTTACCGAGCTGGTCAAGGGCCAGGACGTTCGCCTTGGCTTCATTCGCGGCCCGCAGGTCATCAAGAGCGAGGACACGTTCAAGATCGGCTACGTCCTGTTCGACATGAAGCCGGGCAACGCCGAGGTGGATGTCGTTGAAGCGGCGGCCGCGTACCTCAAGAGCAAGCGAGACAACCACGAGCTCATCCTCCCGGCCGGGGTGACCTTCACTTTCGCCGGCAACTATGAGAACCAGCTTCGGGCTCAGCGCAAGTTCGCGGTCGTGTTGCCGCTGGCGCTGTTCGCCATCTTCCTGTTGCTATACTTCCAGTTCCGCTCGGTGGCCACGACGCTGCTGGTTTTCTTCGGCATATTCGTGGCCTGGTCGGGCGGATTCATACTGATCTGGTTCTACGGCCAGCCGTGGTTCCTGGACTTCAGCGTCTTCGGCGTGGACATGCGTCAGTTGTTCCAGGTTCACACGATCAACATGTCGGTGGCGGTGTGGGTGGGGTTTTTGGCGTTGTTCGGCATCGCCAGCGACGACGGCGTGGTGATCTCGACATACCTCGACCAGGTCTTCCGCAACCGCAGGACCACCACCATCCGCGAGCTGCGCCAGGCGACCATCGAGGCCGGCACGCGCCGCGTCCGCCCGTGCCTCATGACCACCGCAACGACCATCCTGGCGCTGATTCCCGTGCTGACGAGCACCGGGCGCGGCTCGGACGTGATGGTGCCCATGGCCATTCCGTCATTCGGCGGAATGATGATCGAGGTGCTGACAATGCTGACCGTGCCCGTCCTATACTGTTTCGTCAAGGAGATCAAGCTGCGCACCGGCATGCGGGATGAACTGCTTGCCTGTTTGAACCCGTCGAGGCATGGGTAACGGGCGCTACACCGCCGCCTTGCCGGCCGCGGCCGATTTCCAACCTTCGTTGAGTTCTTCAAGAAGCTTGATCGTCTCGCGGATCATGCCGGCGTCCTTGCGGAGGTTCGCCTGGAAAAGGCGATCCTGCATGAACGCGTAGAGCCGGCGCAGGTTCTCGGCGATCTCGCCGCCGGCTTCCATGTTCAGCGTGACGTTGAGTTCCTGGATGATGTCCACCGCCCGGCTTATGGACTTGCCCTTCTCGATGTATTGCCCGGCCTCCATCTCGCGGATGGCCTGCTTGAGGAACTTGATGGCGCCCTCATAGAGCATGACCACGACGCGGCCTGGGGTCTGCATCATCACGCGGTTTTCCTGATAGGCAAGTATCTCTCTCATGTCTGTTCCCGCTAGTTATTCGAGTTGTTCATGTTGCTCTCGATTGAGCTGATCAGGGCGGTAAAGGCGCTCTTGAACCCTTCGAGCTTGGCCAGGGCCGTCTCCATCCGTATGTACTGGGCGCGAAGCCGCTCTTCCTTCGTGGTCAAACGGGCCTGCTGAAACTCGATCTGCGTGTCGAGGCTGGTAATCGCCAGGTCGAACTGGG
Organism: uncultured Planctomycetaceae bacterium; assembly: GCA_964605095.1. Classification (GTDB taxonomy): domain Bacteria; phylum Planctomycetota; class Phycisphaerae; order SM23-33; family SM23-33; genus JAUWQU01. The sequence goes on from CAZSBS010000055.1 coordinate 12,425, forward strand.
TGGACTTGACCTCGAACGTCCCGGACACGGGGTCGAGCTGGGCGGCCGTCGTGTCGTAAAGCGCGCCGGCGAAGCCCTGCTTGACCTCGATGTCGTAGATCTTGGTCTCGCTCGGATAGGGCGTGATTACCAGGATGTTAAGCCCCTGCTCCGGCGAGCCCAGGGCGCCGGTGATCGAGTTGCCATCCACCTCGGCCGCCCGCCATTCGTCCGATGCGTCGTTCTTCCGGTAGTAGGCCTCTGTTATGTTGCCGTCGCCGTCGTAGACGAGCTTTATCTGATATGAGCCCGGCGTCGTGGAGTTCAGGGCGCCGGTGAACTGTATGTCGCCGCTGCTGACGGCCCCGCTGCCGGAGGCGGCGATCAGCGACAGGACCCCCTCGTAGTCGGCGCCCATGGCCTCGTTGAGCTTGGCGCTGTCCAGCGCGAGATGCCCGTCCTTATCGAGTTCCAGGCCTATCGAGGCCGGAGTCGTGTAGGCGTCCGTCCCGTTGACGAATCCCGACGCGACCCGGACCAGCAGGTCCCTGGCCCCGGAGATCAGGCCGGTAACCGTGGAGTCGCCCTGGAATACGCCGCCGGTCTTGGTCTGGTCGTCGTAGCCGGCAATGCTGTCCAGGTTGTCCACTATCGCGTTGTAACTGCTCGCCAGGTTCGACAGACCGGAAACGACCTGGCTGGTGTCCCGGCCGAGGGTCACGGTGGCCGAGCCGATCTGCTTGAGCTCCAGCGTCACGTTCGGAATTATCCCGGACACGGAATTCGACTCGCTCTCGATCCACCCCCCGGCCGGGTAGCCATCCAGCCTGACCTGGGAGTTTCGAGCAACCTGGCTTATTGTCCAGTTGCCGCCGGTCTCGAAACCGGTCAGGGTGGTCCCGGCCTCGATGGTGATGGTGTGGTCGACGCCGGTATTCCTGCCGCCGAGCACCAGGTGATAGGCCAGGCCGTCGCCGGAGTCGTACTGGAGGATGCTGGCGGAGACGCCGGGATTGCTAGTGTCATCGTTTATCAGGTCCGTCAGGCCCTCAAGCGTCGTCGCCTCGGCGGTCTGGACCGTGCGGGTTGTCCCACCGTAGGTGTAGACGAACTGGGCCGCACTGCCAAGCGCGGCAGTTTTGTCGGCGACGCCCGCATGAACCCTTCGTTCCGCGGCCGCCAACTGGTTGATCTCGATCCCGTAGCTGCCCTCGATTGCCCCGGCCGAGGCCGTTAGCCCGACTATGCTCTGGTCCGACGTGGAGGCGGTCACTCCGCGAATGGCGGCCATGCTGCGCAGGGAGTCGGCCTGTGATTTCAGGCTGGTGAAGAGGTTCTGGATGTTATCAAACGTAACCTGCCTGTTCTGGGTCAGGGTTCTCCGGGCCAGGAGCTTATCCAACGGCTTGCGGGCAACCGCCAGAGCCTGCGTGACGAATACCTCGGAGTCGATTCCCGAGAATACTCCGCTAAGGCTTGTGGTTCCGGTTACCGCCATTTGGGGATCCTTTCCTCTGCGTCTCCGCTACGTCACGTTCCGTCACCTTCCTTATCGAGGCCGGAAGGGGGAACTTGAGTAAACTTGTGGGAATTCAACAAAAAAACGAGGCCGGGCCCGCCTCCCTGTTTCAGAAGGATCGGGCCCGACCACACCTTTATTGTCGCCCGGACTCACCTGGCTGACTGCGTTTGGGGCGTTTCAGCCGGGTTTATCTGGTGTTGCCTTCTCTGGCTTATCCGCGGAGCAACTGCATGGCCATCTGCGGCATGCTGTTGGCCTGGGCCAACATGCTGATGCCCGCCTGTGCCAACACCTGGTTGCGTGTCATGGCCGCCATCTCCGTCGCCACGTCCACGTCGCTGATGCGGGACTCGGCAGCGGAGAGGTTCTCGGCCTGGATGTCGTTAACCGACTGAGCCGCCTCGAGGCGGTTCATCATGTAACCCAGTTCCGCACGGAACGTGTCCTTGGCGACGATGGCGGCTCCGATCGCGGTGATCGCGCCGGCCGCATCGGTGGAGATATCCACGGCCGTGCCGCTGCCGGCGGTCTTGAGCCAGTTGCCATTGGTCTCAAGGAGCGTGTCCGTGGTGACCAGTGTGGTGGCGCTCACGGTCAAGGCGCCGGCGCCGCCGCTTATGTGCTGGACCTGGATGCTCTTCAAGCCGGTCGCCGTGTCGGTGACGATGGTGGCCGCATTGTAGTTCTTATCAGCGCGGCTCTCGGCGTTGATGGCATCGGCGACCTGCTGCATGGTGTAGACGCCGGCGCCATTGCCACCGGTCGCGCTCAGGACAGCGTTCAGAGTATAGTTGTCAGCACCGCCGGCAAAGGCAAAGTTCAGGGTGCCGCCAGTGGTGACGGTAGCCCAAGCCGCAGTCTCGCTGGCAACCCACGTCTGGAAGGCGCCGCCCGCCTTGACGCCGCCAATGCCCAGACCAGCCGCGGTCATGTCAGCCTTGTTGAGGTCGATGCTCGTGCCGGACCCCAGGCTGATGGAGAAGGCGGCTGCACCGGTGGCGTCGAGCAGCTTGTTGCTGTTGAAACCGGTATTGTTGGCAATGCGATCTATCTCGGCCGACAACTGCGTGAATTCATTGTTCATGATCGTCTTCTGGGCGGAGGAATACGAACCGGTGGCAGCCTGCTCGCCCAGTTCACGCATGCGGACCAGGATGTTGTCGATGACTGCCATGCCGCCTTCAGCAGACTGAAGCATGGACACCGCGTCGCCCGCGTTACGCGAGCCCTGACGCAGGGCGGCGACGTCAGCACGAATCAACTCGCGGACGGCCAGGCCGGCGGCGTCGTCCTTCGCACTGTTGATGCGCAGGCCGGAGGAGAGCCTCTCCACCGACTTGGCCAACTGGTTGTAGCTTGTACCCAGGTTACGTGCAGCATTGTCCGCCATAAGGTTGTTCTTAATCGCTAGCATCTTTTTCTCCTCAAAGGTTCGTCCCGGCCCTGCCAAGGACTGTTAACGGTCGGTCTGTCTCTCCCAACTGGTCTTGTGCGTACACCCGCACCAATGTCCTTGCCGCCGGACTGCCTTTAGGGCTCTGACGGCACCATGCATCCAACCGCCATTATCGAAGGCTCCGCCGAATACTTTAGAGTTCGCAATGAGAACTTTGGAATTTGGGGCTTTACACTGGGTGCTTTACACAGAATGTGCATGGATCCAGCAGCGTCACGAGCCGACCCGGGGCAATGGGAAGAAAGCACCAAAAAAAGCCGGGCCACATGGACCCGGCAGGAATGCTTGTAGGATTTAATGTCTTTAATAACCAGGCCTTACAGCAGAAGAGCCTCAGACGCCGCCGTCCACCATCGCCTGGGCGGCCCGTTGGATTGCCTCGGGGGTGTCCAACTCGCCGGCTTCCATCAGACGCCGGGCCTCGGCCACGGCCTGGACATTGATTTCCGGCGTGAGACGAATTTTTTCCACATACGGGGCAAGCAAATTCGCGGCGACACTCAGGCCCTCGTCGGGGGTGCCCTGCGAGGCCGAAGCCTGCGCCAATGTCTTGGCCGCGTCAAGCGCGTCGCTCAGCGGGCTTGTCCCCGGCGCCTGAGGTCTGTATGTGCCATCGATTCTCATGTCGGTCCTCGCAATCTTCGTCGCCGGTGTATTCTCGTTTGATCCCCGGCAATCTTAAGGCCGTTGGCCTCAATTGGTGAAAATTTTCTTGGTTTCTGCTAAAGCCTTGGTGGCGGGGCTTCGTCGCGGCTCGCTGCTGACCACGCCAGGCGGCTGGGGCAGGGCCTTGGCCAACTCCCAGGCGACAAAGTCGCTGAGCATTCGCGGGCTCATCTCCGCCAGCCGAAGCGGGTCGGACCCATCTTCGCCGCCGGCGGGGGCGAAATACCGCCGTATCCTCTTTGAGGTCGCCTCGTCTGTGGTCCGCCAGGCGTGGTCGACGCCCCACAGGATGCGCCCGGAGCGGAGGTCTACCAGCCAGAGTTGGACCGCCATCCATGCGCCCGGGTAAGGCCCAAAGCTGGTGATGGCCCCAACCATCACGGCGTCGCATTGCAGGGCGGACCGCATGTCGCTTAGCTGTTCGAGCGTGAACCGCGGACCCAGGCCCGCGGGCATGGACACCTCGACCGGCGAGGCCGAGGTCGCGAAGTCCACCGGGAACACGCGGCGGTTCTGAACGGCCAGGAATACCGATTCGCTCAGATCCCGTGCAACCTGGGGCGTGGCGTCCCTTCGATCCAACTCGACCAGCACAACGCGTTTGAGCCGCCACAGGGCCTCGGCCGACGGCAGGTAGGCGGGGATCGTCTCTATCGCGGCCTGCTTCTGGCCGCAGCCCGCCAGGGTCCCGACTACGGCGCCCACGACCAGCCAGGTTCGAGTTGCGGCCCGCGTGGTCATTGTGGAGCTCCGGTCGGGGCGGCGGGCACAGCCAGCGCCTGCGCCGCCGGCGCTGATGCGGTTTTCGGCGCCGCCGGGCCGGCAGGCCGGGTTGCGGGCGCGGTGGCGGTGGCGGCTGGCCGGCTTGCGGGCGTGGCGGCAGGGGCGGCTGGAGTGGCTGCCGGCCCAGATGTCTTCGTGGCCGGGGCAGATGGGGCATCTGCCGCACCCAGCAGCTTGAGTATGCGGCGAAGGGCGTCAAGCTGCGCCGTCTCGGCTATGCGAATCTCGTCGCGATAGCCCAGCACATCGGCCTTCCACTTGGCCAGTTCGGCCTGCATCTCCCGGAGCATGGCGTTGGCTTCGTCGAGTTCCTTGCGGGCCTGTTTCAGTTCCACCGTCGCCTGGGCGGCCTGCGTGGTCGTCGCGGCGCTGCGGTCGACCAGGTCCTTGTTCTCCTTGCGGGCGAGGGCGAGATCCTCGGAGGCTTGCTTGAGCTTCTGCGAAAGCTCCAGCGCCTGCTCGACCGGCGTGGGCCCCTCGGGCGCCTTGGGCGCCGTCGGCGCTGGGGCCGGGGCGGCCGGGGCCGGGGCAGCCGGCTCGCCTGCCGTGCGGGACTTGTCGTCCGAGACCCGCTTCAGTTGCATCGGCCTCCACTCGCACCCTGCGCCGCCAAGGACAAGGGCGGCAACAACGGACCATGTAACCTTTTTCATAACTGGTTCTCCTGACTTTCTGACGTGGCGGCGGTTTGCCCGGCCTGCCCCGCTGGTGCCGGCGCCGGCTGCGATGGCGGCCTGTGGTAGGCGCATCGCACGTACGATCGCTTCCCGCACGAGCATACGACCTCCAGCGTGGCCCCCGAGGCGTCCTCGCCCACGATCCGCGCCGAGGCTTGGCTCGGCCGCGCCGAGGCGCACTCGGCGGCACATCCTATTGGCCGGCGGCCCGCGAGCATCACATCGCCGCTCTTTATCACTCTGCGTGTCTGGTTTGGCATCTGCTCGTCACCTTGCATTTCAAGCCAACAGGTCTATCGTGCCCGTCGGCTCATCGCCTTTATCGCCCGCCGGCTCGGCATCCTGGGTTTCGGCGGGCGTTTGGTCGTGCTGGCCCTTGTCCTTCTTGCCGGCCGGCTTGGGAAGCTCCTGCCGCCGGCGCTCCTCGCGGCTTGTCACGTGTGCCGGGGCGGGCAGCTCAGCCGCCGTCGTCGGGCGAATGGAAAAGTCCGATGCGCTGTTCATGACAAGTTCTCCACCTTCCGGCCAGTTCTGCAAAAAAAGTCCGATGCGCTGTTCATGACGGGCTCCCTAGTTTCATGGACAGTTTGAACAATGCGCTGGCGTGCATCTGGCTGATTCGCGACTCGGTCACGCCGAGGACCTCGGCGGCCTCCTTCATCGTCAGGTCGCGCTCGTAGTAGAGTATGAGCACCATCCTGTCGCGTTGGGGCAGTTCCATCATCGCCTTGGCGAGGCGGGCGACAGTTTCCTGGCGCGAGGCCTGGTCCAGCGGCGATGGGCACTTGTCGACGGGCGTAAGCGGCGCCTCTTCGCCCGGCTCGCCAAGCCCGTGGATGGACAGGAACTGAAGCCGCCTGGCCTCCTCGAGCGTCCGGTAGAGCTGCCGCAGCGGTATTCCCACCCGCTCGGCCAGGGCCTCGTCGCTCGGCGGACTGCCGGCCTCGTTTGAGATCTGCTGCCAGGCCTGCCGGATCTGCCGGACCTGCTTGTGGACGTTCTGCGGCGCGAATGAACGCCGCCGAAGCTCGTCGATCACGCTGCCGCGAATGCGAATGTACGCGTAGGTCTTGAACTCCGCGTTGTGGGTCGGGTCGTACGCGCGGGCCGCCTTGACCAGACCCAGCGTCCCGGCCGAGACCAGGTCCTCCACGTCCGCACGATCCGGAAGGTGGACCCGAAGCTTCTGCACGATGTGGTGGACCATTGGCAGATACTCCAGTATCCACTGCTCCTGGCGGCTCTCGCGAGACTGCATGGCGTAAGCCTGCGCGATCTGGCTGCGCATGGCCTCGGCCGCGGCCGCCGGGCCTGGTACCTCACTCGTTTGGGTTGTCGGAGTATCCATGGAAGCCTCTGCCTTGCGATGCATCCTTCACCATTGCCTCCACAATGACCCGCAGAACCAGGTTGCCCACCACGAGGACAATCCCGCCGAGCATGGCCCCACCCGCGGCCGCCCGCATTGCACAGACGTGCGCCTCCAGCCCGCACGCCCAGCAAAGGCCCGCCAGGCCAAGCGTACACACCCCGCCGGTAATGATTGCTATTCGTCGCATGTTCATCTCAACCGTTCACGGGTCATTGTGCTCCCGCCGCCGCCAGTTCCGCCGTGGCCAGCGATATGCTCGCCAACTGCCTTATCGGCGTTCCGACCTGAAGTTCGTTGTACGCCACAAGCGGCAACTGGGGAATCGACCGCGCCAGCAAGGCCCCAAGGTGCGGCCTGAGGCGCTGGTCGCAAAGCAGCACCACCTTGCTGCGGCCCTGCTCCATGGCGGACTTCCACGCCTCGGCCACCTGCCTGCTTAGCTCCAGGGCCCTCGCGGGCGTCAGGTTCAGCGCCTCGCCGTCGCCGCCGCCGGTCATGGCGCTGCGCAGCTCGTATTCCAGCGACGGATCCAGCACGATCGCGTGGACACCGCCGTCGTCGTCGCGGTACTGCTCGGTGATCGTCCTGACCAGTGCCTTGCGGGCGTGTTCGGTAAGGCTCGTGGGGTCCTTCGTCCGCGTCACCTGGTCGCCAAGGGCCTCGATGATCTGGGCCATGTCGCGGATCGGTATGTTCTCGCGAAGGAGATTCTGGAGAACACGGTGCAGCGTGGCCATCGGCAGGGCCTCGCCGACCACGCCCTTGACCAGCGCGGGCTGAAGCTCGCCAAGCCGGTCGGTGAGCCTCTGCACGTCGTCGCGGCTGAGAAGCTCGTAGGCGTACCGCCGCAGCGTTTCGCTAAGGTGCGTAAGCAGCACGGTCTCGGGGTCGACCACCGTGTAGCCCGCAAGCTCGGCCTGTTCCTTCTGGTCCTGGCGAATCCAAAGGGCAGGCAGGTTGAACACCGGCTCGCGGGCCTCGACGCCGGCGATGGGCTGTTCCACCCCGCCGCCGTCCATGGCCAGCAGCTTGTCCGGCTCGAGCCGCCCGCTGCCGACCACGTGGTCGTGCAGGCGGATCTCGTACTGGGTCGGATCGAGCGTGACGTTGTCCCGCAGCCTCACCAGAGGCAGCACAAGCCCGAACTGCTGGGCAAACTTCCGCCGCAGCGGCGCGATCCGGCTGGACAGGCTGTCCTTGCGTCTGGGGTCCACCAGCGGTATCAGCCGCGTGCCGACCTGAACGCATACGCGGTCTATGTTCAGCAGTTCCTCGATCGGGGCCTCCTCCGACTGCGCCGCGGGGACCCCGGCCGGCTTGGACTCCTTGGCACGCTCCTGCCGGCGAAGCGCCCGGGCCGCCAGGCCGGCGCCAAGCGCCAGGACGATGAACGGTATCTTCGGGAAGCTGGGCACCATTACCATCGCCGCCAGCAGGAACGCCACGATCCCCAGAGGCCGGCTGCGGGCGGAGAACTGCCGCAACAGGTCATGGCTGATATTCCGCTGGCTGGATGACTTCGAGATGAGAAAGCCCGCGGATGTCGCCAGTATGATCGCCGGTATCTGCGAGACCAGCCCGTCGCCTATGGCCAGGATCGAAAATGTTGACATGGACTGAGAGACGGTCATGCCCCTGGTCAGGCCGACGGCGAACCCGCCGACGAGGTTGATCGCGGTGATGATCAGCCCGGCGATGGCGTCGCCGCGGATGAACTTGCTCGAACCGTCCATCGCCCCGTAAAACTCGCTCTCGTGGACGATCTTCTCCCGGCGGGCACGGGCGTCCTGCTCGCCGATGAGCCCGGCGTTGAGGTCGGCGTCGATGGCCATCTGCTTGCCCGGCATGGCGTCGAGGTGGAACCTGGCCGCAACCTCGCTGATACGCTCGGCGCCCTTGGTGATAACCACGAACTGGATGATGACCAGTATCAGGAAAACGACCAGGCCGATGATGAGCTTGGTCTGCTCGGCGCCGCCGCCGGTAACCATGTTGCCGAACGTGTAGATGATCTGCCCGGCGTTGCCTTTGGCCAGTATCAGCCGCGTCGAGGCCACGTTGAGCGACAGGCGGAAGAGCGTCATGAACAGCAGCAGCGACGGGAAGGCCGAGAACTCCGTGGACTCCTGTGCCGACAGGACGACGACGAGCGTCGCCAGCGAAATCCCGATGCTCACCGACAGCAGCAGGTCCAGCAGGAAGGTCGGCAGCGGCACCAGCAGCGTCGCCAGCACCAGCGCCAGGCCCAGCGCGAAGACTATGTCGTTGTGGGCCATCAGTTGGCGCAGCGGACCTGCACCCGCCCCGGCAAGGCCCACGTCCAATGATTTGTTCTGTGAATCTGCCATTATAAGGTAACCAGTAGCCGGTAGCTGGTAGCCGGTAGCCGGTAAAAGCAAAAGACGGAACCTGGAACCTGGAACCCGGAA
>CAZSBS010000056.1:0-21023 GCA_964605095.1 uncultured Planctomycetaceae bacterium
TCACCGCAACGCCACCCGCACTGAAATGGCCGGCGGCCACCGCAAAACTGGCTTGTTCCGTGACCGATCGGGACAAGGGGACTCCGCGCTATCACTGGAGCAAGCTGTCAGGGGACGGCACCGTTACGTTCAGCGTCAACGACTCGACGGCCGCATCGACCTGCACGGCCACGTTCAGCGCCCCGGGCACCTATGTCCTGCAACTGGCGTGCGATGATGGATCCATCATGGATGCTTCCACCTGGAACTGGGGCTATCAACCCGAGGGCAGCAAGAACTACACCCACATCATCGGCGCCGTGTATGGCAAAATCACGGTCAAAGTGGAGGGTTCATCTCCCGCCAGCGCAGGCCCCACAAAAAACTAATAGAACTGAAAAACTGAAAGGAATAAACTAACATGAAAAGAATACGCTACACCGCATGGCTGGCTGGATCGACGGCCGCCATGGTGATTGAGGGGCCGACGGATCGAGAGGTATTTGAGGCTTATGTCCAGCACGTGCTGATCCCGAGTCTTCGCGATGGCGACATTGTGGTGCTGGATAATCTGGCCCCTCACAAGACTCCGGGGATAGTCGCTGCCATTGAGGCGGCCGGAGCGGAGATCTGGTTCCTTCCGCCGTACAGTCCCGATCTCAACCCCATTGAGAAGATGTGGTCGAAGGTCAAGCAGTATCTTCGCTCAGTAAAGGCCCGGACAGAGGACGCCCTACTCAAGGCCATTGCTGCGGCCCTGCAATCGGTCTGTTCATCCGACGCCCAAGGCTGGTTCGATTCCTGTGGATACCGCTACGAATGACCGTAAACTGCTCTAGGGGTCCCAAGGACCTGCCTGTGGGTCGCACGGCCACCTCGGCCGTGCTGGTCACGAGGGAGAAACATGGGTGATGGCGAGCCTATGAAGTGGGCGGATACTGGCCCCTGCGGGACAAATCGGGCAAGACCCATAACTTGAGGTCATCTTCTCACGCCGGCATCTGCCGGGCGGCTGACTGTAGGATGTCGATCATCTCGGCAAGTTCGGCCTCACTCGTCGTCAGCGGTGGCCAGAGGTAGATGCACCGCCCGAGCGGGCGGACGAAGAGCCCAAGTTCCATCGCACGCGTGGTGATGCGCCGCGCTCGCGGCGCGCCGCCGAGGGCGTCGTCCAGCTCCGCCACCGCCATCATGCCCAGGCTGCTGCATGGTGCTCCCCCGGCGGCGACGGCTATGTCGCCAATACCGGCGGCGAGCTGGGCGATTCTTGGCTGGGACGACTCGACCACCGACTCCCGCTCGTAGACATCCAGTGCCGCCAGCGCCGCGGCCGCCGCGATAGGGTTGCCCCCGAACGTGTGGCTGTGATAGAAGGTCCGGTCGCAACCCGGCGCGGAGCGGAAAGTGTCATACACGGCGTCGGTGGCGAGCACGGCGCTCATGGGCAGGCTGCCTCCCGTCAGGCCCTTGCCCAGTGTCATCAGGTCCGGCACCACCTGGGCCTGCTCGCAGGCGAACATCGTGCCGGTCCGTCCGAAGCCGACGGCGATCTCGTCGGCAATCAGGAGCAAGCCCTGCTCGTCGCAGCTTTTCCGCAGGCAGCGAAGATATTCGTGCGGGTACATACGAAGCCCGGCCGCGCCCTGGCAGAGCGGCTCGACGATCACGGCCGCGGTCTCCGCGTGGTGCTCGTCGATGAGCGCCTGCATGGAATCGAAGCACTCGATGTCGCACGAGTCCGGCTTCTTGCCCATCGGGCAGCGGATGCAGTGCGGGCTCGTCGCTCGCAGCGACGGGCGGACCACGTCGCGGAAGTGCCCGTGGAACGCCTCGACGTACCCGACCCCAACGCAGCCCAGCGTGTCGCCGTGGTAGCCGTCGGCAAGGGCGATGAACCGCACCCGCCCGGACTGCCCGCGATTGTGCCAGTACTGGACCGCGATCTTGAGCGCCGCCTCGACGGCCGAGGCGCCGTCGCTGGCGAAAAACGCATGGCCAAGATCGCCCGGGGTGATCCCCGCCAGCCGCTCGGCCAGCTCTATCGCACGCGGGTGCGACATGCCGCCGAGGATGCAATGCTGGAGCTGGCCCGCTTGGCGGCGGATTGCCTCGACGATCCGCGGATGGCCGTGCCCGAGATTCACGCACCACCACGACGAAATGCCATCCAGCAGCGCCCGCCCGCCGCGCTCGTGGAGATACACGCCGTCGGCACGCTCGATGATCGGAAATGCCGAGCCCGACAAGGCCTTGATGTCCGTGCATGGATGCCACAGGTAACGAAGATCGAGTTGTCGCGGATCGTCGGTCATTTGCCCTTCAATCGTTCAAGAATAACGGGCATGCCGGTCAGGCCCGCTTCCACTTTCGACCACCCGGCCGCATTGTCGGCGGCGAGGCCGCCAACGTGCGGCAGACGGCCCAGCACAGCCACTTCGCCAAAACTGGCGATCGTCTCCGGGTTGTCGCGCCTGATGAACTCATCCGCCCCGGCCGGCGGATCGGGCTGGTTGAAGACCACGCCCAGCACCTCAACACCGGCCGCCCGCAGAGCCGACAGCGTCAGCAGCGTGTGATTGATCGTGCCAAGGCCGTTGACCGCCACCACAAGCACGGGCAGGGCCAGCGCGGCCATGAGGTCGAGCATGGTCTGCGATTCGTTCAGCGGAACCATGACCCCGCCTGCCCCCTCTACTATCACGGCGTCGTGGCGGGCAAGGAGCGCTTCGGCGCAGCGGCGGATGGTATCGAGGTCCACAGGCCGGCCCTCGATCCTCGCCGCCAAGTGAGGTGAGCACGCGGGCTTGTAGAGCAGCGGCGCCATCAGCGACGCCTCGTCGGGCTTCGCTTCCAATCCCGCGGCCGCCAGGCAGAAATCCACATCCGGCGCCCGCAAGCCGCCGGGGCCAGCAACCGCGCCGGTCTGCACGGGCTTGAAAGGCGCCGCGTCGATCCCGGCCGCCCGCGCCGCGCGAAGCACCGCCGCCGTGACGACGGTCTTGCCGACACCCGTGCCCGTGCCCGTGATGAATATGCCTCCAATCATCGCCCGTCCATCATACCAGCCCCACTTCCCGCGCGGCGTCAATGATAGCCCCCGCCGCGGCGGCAAGCTCATCGTCCGTGTGTGCCAGCGTCACCGACAGCCTCAGCCTGGCCGTCCCGGCCGGGACCGTGGGCGGGCGCACCGCGGTCGCCAGCACACCGCGGTCCCACAGCAGTTGCGACAGCCGCACTGCCTCGTCGTTGCCCCCAACATGCACGGGCAGTATCTGTGATTCCATCGCCCCGACGCCCAGGTGCCCCGCCGCCAGCAGGCCCCGCAGCAGGTGGGCCTTGGCGAGCAGTTGCTCGCCCATTTGCGGCTGGGCCGCCAGCACCGCCAACGCCGCCCGCGCCGCGCCAATGCAGCCCGGAGGCAGGCCGGTGGAATAAATGAAGCTCCTGGCACAGTTGATCAGCAGTTCGCGCAGCGCGGCTGAGCAGCCGACAAAACCGCCGTATCCGCCGAGCGACTTGCTTAGCGTGCCGACGACGAAGTCCGGCCGGACCTTGCACCCGGCCTTGCGGCAGAGGCCCCCGCCGCCGGCGCCCATCACGCCGATAGCGTGCGCCTCATCCACGACGAGCATCGCGTCGTGCCGCGCGGCAACCTCCGCAAGTTCATCCAGCGGCGCGCGGTCGCCGTCCATGCTGAAGATCGAGTCCGTCACGACCACCAGCCGGCCCCCGCACGCCTTGGCCAGCAGGCTCGCGAGGTGGCCCGCGTCCTTGTGCCTGTAGCGACGCCACCGCGCCCCGCTCAGTTGCATGCCATCGGTCAGGCTGGCGTGGTTGAGCCGATCGGCGAATATCTCGTCGCCCCGGCCCGCCGCGGCCGTCATCACGCCAAGGTTCGCCAGAAACCCGCTGCCGAATACCAGCGCGGCCTCCGTTCCCAGCAGCCTGGCCAGGTCGGCCTCAAGCTGCTCGCAAAGCTCCAGGTCCCCTGCCATCAACCTCGACGCCCGCGCCGAGCAGCCGAGGCGCTCGACGGCGGCAATCGCCCCGGCCTTGACTCGCTCATCGTCCGCCAGGCCGAGGTAATCGTTGGATGATAGGTTCAGCACCGTCCGCCCGTCGGCCAGGCGGATTCTTGCACCGCACTCCGGCAGCGCCCGAAGCTGCCGCAGCAGCCCCTGGTGCCGCAGCGCGGCCAACTCGTTGTTCGGATTGTCGGTCACAAACCGGCCTCTTGTCTTCGTCGAAAAGAAAAAGAAGAAGAAAAAGAAGAAGCTTTTGAGGGGGATTACAGGATTACATGGATAGAAACAGATACTATTCTCTTAATCCATGTAATCCTTTAATCCCGTAATCCCCATCTAAAGATGTTTTTTCTTCTTGTTCTTCTCTTTCTTTTCTCTGTGCCTCTGTCCCGGCGCGCCGGGACGGTAATCCTCTTTTCACTCCGTGACGATCTCGAATCCCAAATCGCGGATCATCTCACACGCGGCCTCGGCGGACTGCCCACCTGTCGTCAGATACCCGTTGACGAAAATCGAATCCGCCGCGTAGAGCGCCATCGGTTGCAGGCTGCGAAGGTGGTGCTCCCGCCCGGCTGAGGCGCGAATCTCCGCCGCCGGCAGCAGCAGCCTGGCCAGGCAGAGAACCTTGAGGCACTTCCGCGGGTTCAGCTCGCGCGCCTGGTGCTCGAACGGTGTGCCGGCGATGGGCACCAGGAAGTTTATCGGCACCGCCCGCGGGCCGATCTGCCGCAGGGCCAGGAGCATGTCGATGATGTCCTCGTCGCTCTCGCCCTGCCCGACGATGCCGCCCGAGCAGATCTCCAGCCCCGCCGCCTGGCAGTTGGCTATGGTGTCCAGCCGGTCCTGATAGCTGTGCGTCGTGCATATCTGCCCGTAGTATCGCTCGGAGGTGTTTACATTGTGGTTGACGCGGTCCAGCCCGGCAAGCTTGAGCCGCCGGGCCTGGTCAACGCTCAGGAACCCAAGCGAGCCGCACAGCGACAGGGCCGGCGCGGCGGCCTTGATCCGCGACACCGCCTCGCACAGGCGAGCCAGCTCAGCCTCGTTCGGGCTCGACCCACTAAGCGCCATGCAGAACCGCCTCGCCCCGACGGCCTTGGCGGCGAGAGCCCCGGCCAGCAGTTCATCGGAGCTAATCATCGGGTGCCGATCTATCTGGGCCATCGAGACGCTCGACTGCGAGCAATACCGGCAGTCCTCCGGGCACAGGCCGCTCTTTGCGTTGCTGAGCACCTGGATATGCACTCGCGAGCCGAAGTGCCGGCTGCGGACTCTCCACGCCGCATCCAGCAGGGCCAGAATGTCATCATCGGCGCAGCATAGCACCAGACGGCACTGCTCTCGGGAGAGCGTCAGGCCGGCAAGCGCAGCGACGGCAAGTTCCGCAAAAGGCATCTCCATCACGAAAACCTCTCGGTTATGAAGAAGGCTACAGGCTTCGGGGTTCAGGATCCTTTCGGGGTCGCGGGCCCTGGGCCTTCCACAGGATCATCGGCTTCACTGCACCATGGGCAACCGCCAAACGATGGCGCGACTCGTGAGTTTACCCGTCCGCGGGCCAGGGGTCAATTACCGCGCCCGCCCCCGGCGGCGGCGTGGTCTTCGATACGCTCGAGGGCCTCGGCGGCTCGGCGGGTGAGGTTTGCCCCGGGCGAGCCGGCGGCGAGCCTTCGCAGCAACGCGATTGCCCGCGGGGTGCCGATGCGCTCGAACACCAGGGCAGTCCGCAATTGCCGCAGGGCCGCGCCGGTACGCTGCTGGGGGTCGTCCATCGAAGCCAGAAGCTGCTTCGCCCTTATGCGCACTTCCTCGATGGTGGCGGAATCCTTTGCCCGGCGAAGGGCCGGCTCGGCCAGCGCGCCCAGCTTGGCCAGCGAGTCCGTGGCCTGCTTGCGGACGCCGTACCGCTGGTCGCCGAGGTCGGCCACGAGCTTGTTTATCGCCGCGGCGCTGGGCCCCTCGACCGCCACGATCCTCTCGGCCAGGACGCTCACGGCCTCATCGGCCGCCGCCGCCAGGCGGTAGTAGGCCACATCGGCCTGCCGGGCGTCTTCGCTGGCGAGGTCTTCCCATGCCTTCACCAGGTCGTCGCGTTTGACCGCACCCGTCGTCGGCCCGTCAAGAGCCGGCAGGTCACTCACGTCCCAGATCATGGCCGTGCCGTCCATGCTGCCGGTAAGCAGGCCCTTGCCGTCCGGCATGAAGCTCATGGCGGTGATCGCCCCGCGATGCCCCAATCGCTCGCCAAGCTTTTGTCCCGTGCGGACAGACCAGAGGTTGATCCGCCCGTCCGTCTCGGTCTGCGCCAGCACCATGCCGTCCGGGGAAAACGCCATCTGGCTGAGGGAGCTCCGCCGCCGGCTCTGCGAAATCTCCCGCACGACCTGCCCGGAGTCCAGTTCCATGACCACCAGGCCTTGCCCAACGTCGCCGGCGAGCAGCCGACCGCCCGGGCTCAGCGCCAGGCCGTAAACGTACGACGACCCGCCAAGCGTATAGGATCCGAGCTTCCTGCCGCTGCGGAGGGCCCAGGTGGAAATGGTGGTGCGATCGCATTTCGCGGCCGCGTACGTATCGTCGGAGACCGCAATGCGCTGCGCGGAATCCGCGTTCCCGGGCGCAAGGGGGACAACTTTGCCGGTGTCGGCATCGATGCTGCACGAGGCGCCGCTTGCGCCAAGAGCGATCAGTTCCCGCCGGCCCGGCATGAACGTCAGCCACGCCGCCGCCCCCACTCCAGATCGCACGCTGCGTTGCAGCTTGCCCGTGCCCGTCCGCCAGATTTGCACGGCATCGGCATTGCCGCACGAGGCCGCCAAGGCCCCGTCATGCGAGACTGCCACGGCTGAGACGTTGCTTTCTTCCGTCGCCAGGCGGAAGAGTTGCCTTCCAGTCCGGCCATCCCAGAGCAGCGCCTTTCCGTCACTGCCGCCGGTGGCAACGATTTTGCCGTCGGCGCTTGCGGCGGCGTCCGTCACGGCCCCGCCGTGGCCCACTTGGGCAAGCATTTCGGCAAAACCGTCGGTGTTCCAGAGTCGTATCCGCCCGACATACCCGGCGGCGGCAAGGCGCCGCCCGTCGGGGCTGAATGCAATTGCGAAGAGCCGATCCCCGGTTGTCAGGCTGGGCAAGCTCTTGCCGGTGTCCATGTCCCACAGATGCACCGACGCGCTATAGTCCGCACATGCGAGGATCCTGCCGTCCGGGCTGAAGGCGACATTGACCATGGATGACCCGGAAATGGGCAGCTTCCGGGAGACCCTGCCAGTGGCTGATTGCCAGACTATCACCTCACGCTGGCCCCCCAAGTAGCTCCCGGCCGCAACCGAGCGCCCGTCCGGCGAGAAGACCGGAACCGAGAACCGCTGGTTGTTCGTGCCCTCGAACTTGCGGATTTTGACGGCCGATGCAATGTCCCATAACTCGATGCCGAAGGTCGTGCTTGGGGTGCTGGCGACGACGAGATATCGCCCGTTGGGGCTGAAGCCGCCACTGGAACTTTTTTCCACGGTCATCAACTTCTTGCCCGACGCCAGGTCGATGACGCTTAGCCTCATTCCGTCGGAGACCGCCAAACGCGAGTCATCCGGCGAGAGTGCAACCCAGTTGCCGGCGACCGAGCCCGTCTTGATCGGCGTGGCCGGCTTGCCCTTGACCAGCGAGACCACGCGGACGGTCCGGTCCAGCCCGGCCAGGACGGCCGAGTTGCCGTCGCGGAAAAGGGACATTGCATGCACACCGTTTGCCGGCCCTTCGATCGAGCGGATCAGAGCCCCGGTCTGGACATCCCAGACGGAAACGTCGCCGCCCTGGTCATAACGCCTGCCCGCGGCCAGGAGCTCCCGGCTATCCGGCGTGAAGGCAAGGCACTGGATGGACGAGCCGTGAAACAGGAGGGTCTGGCCGAAGCGGACCAGGGCCTTGTCCGGCAAGGCGGGCTGCGAGGCTGGCACCCCGGCCGGGGCCGCGGCGGGCGCCGCGCCAAACGCCGCCTGAGCCGCCATCCAGGCCGACATAGCCGCCGCCAAGGCCGCAATGTGCCAACATTTCGTCCTCATCATGTCCTTATGGTAAGTCATGATCTATTCGACGCACTGCACCAGGCACCGACGCTCCCCCGCCGCGTCACTTGGCGTGCCGCATCGCCTCCTGGACGGCCTGGCGGACCTCCTGCGGATTGGCCAGGCAAAGCCAGTCGACATCCTGAACCGGCTTGTCGTCGGCGCGGTGGAAGATCAGGCTGGCCACCGCGACGATCCGGTCCGGCAGCGTCGCCGACAGGTGAATCTCGCGGATGTTCCTGAGCGGGCACTGGTAGCAGTCTTCCCGGAATACCCCCTTTATCCGCATCACGCGGCGATCTGTAAGGATGTACAGCCTGCTCTGCCACTGGAGGCACGAAATGGCCACCCGCAGCGCGGCGACCCCGACGCAGACCAGCGTGACCATGTGCCCATCCACGTCGTAGCCCGGCCAGGTCCGTGCAACAAGGCTGATGGCCGCGACAGCCGCCACGCCAACCAGCAGCGGCCAGGACATTAGCACGACGAACCACCCGCTGGGCCGGACCGCGAGGATGACGATCTCGCCGTCCTCAAGGCGCTCCCGCGCCACAGCCGAGGTCGCCGCAAGGGACAACGAGCCGGGATCGGCCAATGGAGTCATCGCCCGGTCCCCCCCGCCATGTCTCGCAACAGGCAGACATCCGGCAGATTACGGTAGAGGTCGCCGTAGTCCAGCCCGTAGCCGACCACGAACTGATCGTCAATGTCGAACCCCACAAAATCCGCCGCCGCGCGCCCCGGCAGGTCGTCGCGCCGCTTGGCTAGCAGTACACAGGTCCGCACACTTGCCGCCCCGGCCGACATCACCAGCCCGCGAATCATCTCCAGTGTTTTGCCGCTATCGAGTATGTCGTCAATGACCAGCACGTGCCGGCCTGAAACATCCCCGGCCGGGGCAATCAGCACGCTGGGCTCCCGCGAGGCCGTCGCCTGGTGCGGATAGGAGCTTACGCGGACGACGTCCACCCGCAACCGCAGCGGCAGCCGGCGAATAAGATCGGACAGGAAAACCAGCGACCCCGTCAGCGCCGCCAGAATCGTCAGTTCGCCGTCGGGATAGGCCTCGGTTATGCGCCTGGCCAACTCGTCGAGCCGCGCGGCGATGCGGTGGCGCGGAATCAGCACGCCGGCAATGTCCGGGCCGTACGCCTCGTGCGAAATAAGTGAGGAATCTTTCATGCCGGCAATCCAGGCCGCCGCGGTCCACCAAACCCTGCGCCGGCCAATAGGTAAATCCTACAGGCCCAGCGCCGCGATTTCAATTGCCCGGCGTTTGCCTCCAGTCCAATTAGCCAAATTGCCGAAACATTATTGCTTGCGGTGCGACTAAGATGGTCAATAGGCCGTATGGCCCAGGCTGCAAGGGCGAGGTTCCGCCGGTTTGACGTGCCGGTTTGCTGTTGCCACAGCCTCCCCCAGTGCGTAACATTTACGTTGGGTTACCTCTAAAGGACTTACTAAGGAGATTATGGTTATGGCGCGTTCGAGAAAGATTCTCTCAGTATCGTTCGTAATGCTGCTTTCGGCGTCGGCCTGGGCACAGACCGACAAGCCCGAGCCGGTCATCAGCCACATCCCGGCAGGGTCGATGGGCTTCGTGGTCGTGCCGAGCATCGATGGGATGACGGGCAAGATCGACAAGTTCATTGCCGACCTTGGCTTCGGCCAGATGCTCTCCCAGCCGGACCCGGCCGACCCCAACAAGATGGCCCAGATACCTGTGCTTACCATGCTTAAGGGCGCGGCGCAACTGGGCGATGGGTTCAACCCCAAGGGCAGCTTTGGGGCGGTAATGCTGGACCTCAAGGCGTTCGACATCAACCTGATGGAGCTCATCGGCGGCGCGATGGGAGCCCCGGCTGCGGGCGAGGACGGCACCCAGCCGAAGGCCAAGCCGAAGCTTCCGGTCGTATTCTTCATCCCCGGCAAGGACGTCAAGAGCGTCCTGGGCGCGTACAATCCCCAGCAGGCGGGCAAGTACATGACTGTCACCCTGCCGCCGGGCCCGATGTTCGCCGGGCAGATCGGCAGCTACGTGATGATCAGCCCCAACGACAAGGCCCTCGACGCGATCGCGGCCGCCACAAAGATGGCGTCGTCCGAGTTGCCGCCCGAGCAACTCAAGGCTATCAGCGCGGCGGACATCGCCATCTGCGTCAACGGCAAGGTCACCGGGCCGGCGCTCATCGAGATGATGCAGATTGCCGAAGCGCAGATGACGGCCCAGGCCGGCGAAATGGGGCCGCTGATCGGCACGTACTTCAAGATCTACCGCGAACTGCTCTCGCAGCTTGACACGGTGACGCTGGCCGGGCGGTTCGTCGAGGGCGGGCTGGTCTTCGACGAGATGCTCAACTTCCAGGCCGACACCCCCTACGCCAAGGCAATGGCAACGGCGAAGCTGCTCGGCAAGGCGGATTTCAACGCCCTGCCCAACATGCCGTACGTCCTGGCCGTGACAGCCGCGGCGAGCACTTCCCAGCAGAACGTCCAGATGGGCCTGGACATGATCAACTCGATGCTGCTCAGCCAGCCAGTCGCGGGGATGCCCGACGAGCTCAAGGCGGCGATCAAGAAGTCCTACACGGACGCCATGGACCAGGTGACGGGCATGCAGTTTGTCGGCGGCGGCGCGCCGGCGGGCTCCGGCGTCTTCGGCCTCAGCTACGTCATCCAGTGCAAGGACTCAGCCAAGATGAAAGACATCCTGGCCGAGAGCGCCGGTATCGCCCAGGGGCTAATCAAGCATTTCGGCAAGGATGAGCCGGACGCCAACGGCATAGTCGTCAAGTACGTCAAGGGCATCGAGACCGTCGGGCAGATCTCGGCCGACGCCATTGTCGTCGAGTCGCCCAAGATCGAGAAGATGGCGGAGTCCGAGCGTGCCGAGATGAAGAAGGTCCTCGGCGAGGATGTCCTGCGGATGCGCATCGCCGCGACCGACAAGAACACCGTCGTGATGACGATTGGCGGCTCAGGCGCGTTCTTCGCCGAGGCCGTCAAGGCCGCCGCCAGCGGCACCGGCAAGATCGGCACCGACGCCAATTCCCTGACGGCGATGAAGCACATGCCCGCCGAGCGGAACATGGTCGCCATTTTCAGCGCGTCGAACCTCTACGACGTGATAGTAAGCGGCATGAAGGTGATGTCGCCCGAGACGGAACTGCCGCCCTTCAAGATCAACTGCAAAACCCCCATCGCCATGGGCGGGGGCACTACCGGCCGGAGCGCGCACGTCGTCGTGTTCATCCCCACCGACCTGATCAAGGACATCTCGGGAATGGTGATGATGTTCGCCGGCGGCATGGGCGGCGGGCAAGCAACCCCCCCGCCTCCAATGGGCGGCGGCGACTTCTGACAATCGCCCCAATAACGGCTTGAACCACTTCGGCCGCGGGATCCGAAACCAAGGATCCCGCGGCCGAGTGTCTTTTGTGAACCGGTGCTGCTTACCCACCCAGGGATTGCTATCCCTGGGCTTCCTGTCCCTTCCTTCTTCTTACTTCTTACTTCTTACTACCTACTTCTCACTACCCTCCCCTACTTCACCCTCGCCTTGAGTTCGCGAAGGAAGCCCTCGCGGACTGGCTTGGGGATGTTCTTGAGTGCCGGCTCGTCGGCCTTGCCTGCGAGGAAATCATCGACCGCCCCGATTCCCGCAAAGCCGAGGCTTCGCAGCTTATCGGCGTGCATCCCGGCCCGCTCGAGATTTCCGTCGAACATGTCCAGCAGGTAATTGACCACGAGGTGGTGCAGGTCCTCCGAGGAGAGGTCCTCCCGCTGATCGAGCGGCGCGGAATCCTCCGACGGGGCCGTCGCGTCGAACAAGCCCTGCTCCTGGGCGTACAGGGCCTTGCGCTCCTGGGCGAGCTTCCGCTCCTCGTCCTCATCGATCGGCGCCAGCGGGATCAGGTCCGGGTCCTCCTCCTGGGGCTCAGGCGGCGGTGGCGGAAGCGGAATGTTGACGAGCTGGCCACAGAACGGACACTTGCCCCTCTTGCCGCCCGCCGCATCTGGGGCCGTGACGGTCTTGTGGCACTCCATGCATTCGAATTTGATCGGCATCGTTGTCGTCCTTAGTGACTGGCCAGGCCGCGCCTCGCAGGCGCCGCCTACTCACCAATTACCTTTACGAGCACCCGCTTGGGGCGTCGCCCGTCGAACTCGCCGTAGAAAATCCGCTCCCACGGGCCGAAGTCCAGCTTGCCCCTGGTAACCGCGATGACCACCTCACGCCCCATGATCTGACGCTTGTGGTGGGCGTCGCCGTTGTCCTCACCGGTGCGGTTGTGAAGGTACCGCCCGGGCGAAGGATCAAAGGGCGCCAACTCTTCCAGCCAACGCTTGTAGTCCTCGTGCAGACCCGGCTCATCGTCGTTGATGAACACGCTGGCCGTGATGTGCATGGCGTTCACCAGGCACAGCCCCTCGGCAATGCCGCTCGCCTGGACTATCGCCTCGACGCGGCCCGTGATGTTCACGAAGTCCATCCGCACCGGCACATTCATCGTAAGGTATTCCGTGTGCGATTCCATCAAGCATGCAATTCTACCACCACGCCGTGCTTGCTCGCAACGAATCATCCCCGACAAACACACCCAGGGATTGCTATCCCTGGGTCGGCGGGAAATCCCCAAGTGAGATAGGAATCCCCCGGTAAAACGATTATGATGCGCGTTTCGCCCCGCAGGGTGGGCCTCAAAGGACACGGACAACCACGCTATGCGAGACCTGGCCGAGAGAATCAGCAACGAATTGCTGCCCCGCGTGCAGCAGCCCGCCCAATACGTGGGCCGGGAGATCAACGCGCGCAACGCCGACGTCCACGCCGCTGACGTGTCCGTCGTCATGGCTTTCCCGGACGCATACACCATCGGCATCAGCCATCTCGGCTCGCAGATCCTCTACCAGATGCTGAACGACATACCCGACGTCGCCTGCGACCGCGTCTACTGCCCCCTGCCGGACGCCGAGGCGGTAATGCGCCAGTTCCAATTGCCGCTGTTCGGCTGGGAGAGCCGCGCCGCTGTGGCCGACTTCGACGTCGTCGGCTTTTCCCTCGGCTACGAACTCTGCCTGACAAACGTCCTGACCATGCTGGACCTGGCCGGAATCCCCCTTCATTCCGCCGACCGCGACGAAGACTGCCCCATCGTCATCGCCGGCGACACCCTGGCAGACACGCCGCAGGCCATGGCCCAGTTCATCGACCTCTTCCTCGTCGGCGACGGCGAGACGCCGCTGACGGAGTTCGTCCAACTCGTCCGAAAAGCCAAGGCTGCCGGCGCCACGCGCGAGGAAATCCTCCTGGCCGCAGCCAAGACCATTACCGGCGCGTACGCGCCCCGCTTCTATCGCGAGGTTTCCAACCCCGAAAGCGGAACCATCCTGTCCGCCGTCGAGCCGATCCGCCCGGACGTGCCCGCCGTGATCGAACACGCGCGCCTGGCGAGCCTGTCCGAATCCCCAGCCCTGACCGCCCCGCTGTCGCCGCTGGTCGAGGGCGTACACGACCGCGTCGTTATCGAAGTCATGCGAGGCTGTCCAAATGGCTGCCGATTCTGCCAGGCGGGCTGCCTCCGCCTGCCGGTGAGATACCGCGGCGTCGATGAAATACTCGCCGCCGCACGCGCAGCCATCGACGCCACCGGCTACCGCGAGATATCGCTGCTGAGCCTCTCGACGAGCGACTACCCGCACCTCGGGGAACTCCTGACGCGCCTGACCGAGGAGTTCACACCGCAAAATGTGTCGATCTCCCTGCCGTCGCTCCGCGTCGACAGCCTGCTCCAGCACCTGCCCAGGCTCACCAGCGAGGTCCGAAAGAGCGGCCTGACTATCGCGGCCGAGGGAGGCAGCGAGCGCATCCGCCGCGCCATCGGCAAGGGCATCACGGAAGAAGACATGGTAAACGGCGTCCGGGCGGCGTTCGCGGCCGGGTGGAAAAGTGTCAAGGTCTACTTCATGGCGGGCTTCCCCGGCGAGACCGACGCGGACATCGAGGGCATCTTCCACCTCTGCCGCCGGCTCAGCGACACGCGAAGGGAAGTTGACGGCCAGCGCGGGGCGATCTCGGCCAGCGTTTCCTGGCTGGTGCCCAAGCCGCACACGCCGATGCAGTGGTGCGCGATGGGCACTATCGAGCGGTTCTTCGAGATCCGCAACACCCTGCGCGACATGAGCCGGCGGTCGTGCGTGTCGTTCAAGTTCCACCGCATCGAGCGGAGCGTCCTGGAGACGATCATCGTTCGAGGCGACAGCCGGGTCGGGAGGGTCATCGAACGCGCCTGGCGAGCCGGCGCCCGCCTGGACGCATGGAACGAGCACTGGGACTGGGAAAAATGGCGGGCCGCGCTGGAGGCCGAGGCCGTCAGCGCCGAAGATTACGCACACAAGCCCCTGCCACTCGATACCCGCCTGCCGTGGTCACACATCGCCGGGCCCAGAACCGACGACTTCCTGCGACAGCAGCATGAGAAGATGATGGCGGCGCTGGAAGAAGAAGGGGATTAACCGCGGAGGCGCAGAGGCACAGAGGTTAAAAGCAGCAGCAGCAGAAGAAGAAGAAGAAGAAGAAGAAGAAACAGAAGCTTTTGAGGGGGATTACATGGATTAGAGGATTACATGGATTAAGAAGAAACATATATATGCTTCTATCCATGTAATCCTCTAATCCATGTAATCCCCATTGAGCATTGAACATTTGGCATTGAGCATTCGGCCGGCGGCGAAGCCGACGTTCCGTGCCGCCTACCACTCTTCGAGCTCGCCGACGATTTCTTCCACCAAATCCTTGATGGTCACGATGCCGACGGGCTTGGCATCTTTCTGCGCCACAGCCATCATGTTTCGCTCTCGTCGCATGGCGAACAGGGCTTCGGTGACGGCCATGTCGGCCGGGAGCTTCATCGGGGGCGTCATTCGCTCGGCCGGGGCCGCGACTGGCTCGCCGATAAGCACGTCGTAGACATCGAGTATTCCGACGACGTCGCCGGCATCGCCCAGGACGGGGACTCGGGAGTAGTTGTGCTTGCGGATCACCCGCATGAGCACCTCGCCCGTTGTGTCGCGGCGGATGCAGATTGCCTTGCGGATGGGCACCATAACGTCGGCGAGGGTCACGTCGGCGATGTGCATTACGCGGTCGACCATGACTGCCTGCATGTGCGTGAGCACGCCGGAGGCCTGGCCCTCGGCGAACACGTCCCTCAGACGGCTCTCGACCGCGACGGCGCCCTGACGCCGCCGCACCGGCAGCATCACCACCCACGACGCCGCCCGCATGAAGTACGACAGGCCCGTGGCCTTGAAGACCCAGTCGGCCGCCGCTATGGACCAGCCCAGGCTGTACGTCAGCGTCTCTGCCAGGCGGTGGAAGACGGTCTTGGGCACAGTGTCGCCCAGTACGAACAGCAGCAGCGTGCCGGCAACCAGCGCGTACCACTCGGCCGCGCCGCCCGCCTGGCCGAGGTCGAACATCGCCGTCAGGGCGAACGCGACGGCGTAGCAGGCGATATTGGTGCCGATCAGCAGCACCGACAGGAGGTTGTTGGGCTTTCTCAGCAGTCGGCGGAGGCGTTGGGCGTCCCGCCCCCCGGCCTCGGCGCGGAGGTCCAGGCGGACCTTGTTCATCACGTATATGCCGGTCTCCATCCCGCTGAACAGCGCAGCCAGGCCCGTGGCCACGACCAGCACGATCGGCCAGACGATCCAACCGGGATTTATCGCGGCGATCATTCGCCCTCCTCCCGCAGGTGTACCTCGATCTTGCCGATGCGTCTTCGCCTCATCGAGACGACGGTGAACTTCAGGTTGCGGTACGTGGCGGCGTCGCCGGCGGCTGGTATGCGGCCAAGCAGATACGTCACGAACCCCCCGACCGAGCTTATTCGCCGGCCCCGCAGGTCGATGTCGAACGCGTCGGCCCATTCGTGGATCGCCAGGTCGCCGTCGATGACGTAGTGGCCGGGCGAGACCTTCTCCACCAGCGGCCCGGCGTGTTCGTGGCGGTCGGGTATGTCGCCGACGATCTCCTCCAGCACGTCCTCCAGCGTGACAAGCCCGGCCGTGCCGCCGTACTCGTCCACCACGATCGCCATCTGCTCCCCCCGCACGCGAAGCTGGAGCAGCGTTCTCTCCACGTCGGCGGCCTCGGGCACGAACGGCACCTTGACCACCAGGTCACGCAGGGGCGTCTCGGGCTCGAACAGCACGAGTTTGGCGGGAATCACGCCGAGGATATTGTCAACGTTCCGCTCGTAGACGGGGATGCGGCGCAGACGGGTCCGCGAGAGCAGCTTGACCAGCCCGGCCCGCGGGCCGTCAACGTCGTAAGAGATCATGTCCACCCGCGGCACCATTATGTCGCGGACGCGGAGATCCGCCAGCTCGACGATCTCCTGGAGCAGGACGTTCACCTGGCGGTCTAGCGTGCCCCGCCTGGCCGAAAGGTCCAGCAAGGCCGCCAACTCGTCGCTGTTGATGTCCGAGCCGCCCGCACGCACCGGCGCTAAGATCCGCACCAGCGGACCCACCAGCGCCGCCTGCAGCAGCCGGATAATGCCCGAAAACGCCCGGCGAAGCACCGTCAGTGGCGCCGCGGCTGTAACTGCCCACCGCTCAGCCACGAGCATCGCCACCATCTTAGGCACGACCTCGCCGGTGAGAATGAGCACCAGCAGCGGCCCCAGCGACGCGGCAGCCAGAACCCAGGCACCAACGCCGTGCAGGCGTTGAAGGTCCAGCACGATGACCGCCGCAATGGATGAATAGGCCACGTTGACCAGCAGGTTGCCCAGCAGCAGCGTGTGAAGGATCTGCGCCGGGTGGGCCATCAGCGAACCGACCATCTGCCCGCCCCGCCCGCCGCGGCGAAGGCGGAACATCTGACCCGGCGAAAGGCTGAACAGGGCCGTCTCCGAGCCGCTGAAGAACGCCGAAAACGACAACAGCACCGCCATCAGGGCAAGATGCCCGGCACGGGCGGCGAAAAAGTCGCTCAACGTGGGCATCAGACCCACCGCCGCAGCGGAATAAACACGTTGTCATGGCCTGGAACGATCACTTCGGCAAGCTCCAGCACGTCCCGGAGGGTACCCAGGGCATTCTCGCGGTCATCGCAACCTTCCCACACCTGGCCCATCGCGAAGTGCTCGGCCGTCAGGACGGCGTCGCCCGCGATCACGATGCTCATCGTCGGCGGAGTCAGCAGCAGGGCCGCCGAGCCGGCGGTCGCCCCGGCCATCGGATAGACCGTAACCTGCTCGGTGAACTTCTCCGGGGCCGGGCGGAAACTCTCCAGCAGTTTCAGGTCCGCCTCGATCTGCCCGGCGTCGGTCGGATCTATGCGCTCCGCCGAGTCCAGCAGGGCCGCCAGCTTCGCCCGGTGTGCGTCGATCTCGTCCTTGTAGGCCCACCACTTGGCTTCCGGCAGCGCCAGTATGCTCCGCCTATGCACCGGGCGAAGCGTCGTGCAGAACACGTCCGTCACGTCGGAGAGCTGCTTGCCCGTCCGCTCGTTGAACACCGGCCCCAACGCCTGGGCGGGCAGCGACGGGTCCACAAGTATGATCTTGCCCTCGTCGAAGACCGCCGTGGTCGTCGCGTGGCTGCTGCGCACCGCCGCCGACTCCCCCCACAGACGATTCCTCGACAATGCACCAATGCTGATAACCGAATACTCGACCGACATAGGCACCTTCCTTCCTTGCACGGATAACCTTATACCATCGCGCGGCAAGGCACAATCGTCCAGGATCAGAACGACGGAACACGGAACCGGGAACCCGGAGACTTGACACCGGGAACCATGGAGCCTTCTTCTTATAGCCCCGTTTACGGGGCTCAAGCAAAGACTGGAATCGGGAATGCCTTCCGGGCCTGGAAGACAGATGATTGCCGTCGCGCTGAATTATCGGACAACCTTGGACACCCGGTTCCACCATCGGGCTGTTCCCGACTCCCGGCTACCCGGCTTCGCCTGCAGCTACGCCGTGGCAAGTCGGCTACCGTTGTGTCACAACCGCAACGTCGCCCCGGCCAAAGCTAACCCGGATGTACCCGTTCATGCAGGTGAGGTAGTATTGGCGCCGGGCGTCGAGCGATCCGTAGAACTCCTTCGCCGGCGTTCCGCCTTTGAGCGTTCCGGCCGGGCGGGCCGGGCTGCTGACGACGACCACCTTGGGCGCAACCGCCGCCACAAAGGCCGGCAGCGTCGCCCGCCAGTTGCCGTGGTGCGGCAGGATGAGCACGTCGGCGCGGATCTTTCCCGGCTGGGCGATCAGAGCGGCCTGGGCGATATCCGAGATGTCGCCCGGCAGCAGCACGGTCTGGCCGTCGCAGCGGACGCGGAAAACCAGCGAGCGGTCATTTACCTCCATGTCGGGCCGCCCCGGCGGCGGCCAGAGCACTTCCACGTCCGTCCGCTCATCGAGATGGATGACCTCGCCCGGTTTCTCGCGGTGTACAACCGAGCCGCGACGCGCCAGCCGGGCCATCAGGTCCAGCGCCTCGGGGCCGCTGGCTGGGTCGCCGACGCGCCCGAAGTAATCGTTGAGGTACACCTCGCCGGCCCCGCCGCTGTCAACCAGGGCGGGCAAGGCGTTGAAGTGGTCGGAGTTGGCATGGCTTACGGCCACGGCCGACGGCATCGGCAGGCGCTCGTGGCGGATGAACGGCAGGAGTATCTCCCGGCCGGCGTCGCTACGGCCGAGGCTGCCGGCGTCGAAGATGACCGTCCGCCCGCCGGGCGCTCGCAAAACAATGCAGTTTCCCGCCCCCACGGCCAGCACGTGCAGTTCCGCGACGTTCGGTGCGGCCGCGGGCCATTGGGTAAAGACAGTCACGCCCACAAGGCACGCCGCGGCGCCCGCCGCCCACGCCCGCCCGAGCCACAGACGCCGGTGGATGATGACCAGCACGATCGCGGCGTACGCGGCCAGGACCCACAGCGGCCCGACCGGCCTGAGATCGACGGACAGGCCGGGCAGCACGGCGACGGCCTCGACAATGCGCGCCATCACATCGGCGACGCCGGCGCCGGCCGAGATTAGCGCGTGGGCAAGGTTCGGCGCCCACGCCAGCGCCAGGCCCAGGTATCCGCACACCAGGGCCGCGGTGACCAGCGGCGCGATCGCCAACGTCAGCGGCGCGCCGCAGACGCTTACCATTCCGAAGTGATACGCCGCCAGCGGCACCGACACCAGCCAGGCCAGGATCGAGATCGTCACCGCGCCGATCGCCAGGTCCGCCCCCGTGTGGGCCAGCCAGCGACGGACACGCTGCTCGTCGCGGTAAACGCGCAGCCCGCGAATACGCAGGTACCGCCCGAACAGCAGTTCGCGCATCGGCCGCTGAAACAGTATCAGCCCCGCGACGGTCGCGAAGCTGAGCTGGAAGCCCGGCTGAAATATATCAGCCGGGTCGGCTGCCAGCAGCACCACCGCCGCCAAAGTCAGGGCGTTGAGCGACGAGCCGGGGCGATGCACGATGGCGCCGACGCACAGCGCCGCGGCCATGATCGCGCTTCGCAGCAGCGGCGACCGCGGCTCGGCCAGGAGCAGATACCCCGCCAGGCACACCAGCGCCACCCCGGCCGCCTGCCGACGCCCAAGCGTGCCGACGCGGCAAAGCAGGTAGATGAAGCCCAGGAATATGCCCAGGTGCATGCCGGATATGCTCAGCAGGTGCGCCACGCCCGCGCGGGCCATCGAGTCCTGGAGGCCCAGCAGCGAGGGGTCGCGCCGGCCCAGCACCAGCGCCTCCAGCACCAGTTCCGCACGGGATCCGCCCAGCCCCGCCAACCGCTCGCGGGCCCAGCGCCCCGCGCCGTCACGCACGCGCTGAAACCACGAGCCCGAGCTCTCGGCAAGCACGGTCACCGCCGACGCGGCCGGAACGCGAAACCGCACCAGCCGACCACTGAGCCTGGCAAGTTCGGCCGGGTCGCGCTGGCCGGGGTTGTCGGCCGGCGGCACCCGGCTGATCCACCCCGCCAGTTCCACCCGCTGACCGCGGGCGATGCGATTGTCCGCCTCGAGCACCGTTACCTGTGCCAGGCCCTGCACAGACCGCCACCGATCCGCGACGAGGATTTCCTCAGCCGCAACGTCGAATGAAGTTACCGGCGCACGAGCGTAGCCTGCCTCGACCGCGGAACTGTGCGTCGCCGGCGAGTCGGCAACCCGCCCGCGAATGCTGGCAATCGTGCGCCCCTGCCCGGCATAGGTCACGATGTGGTCGTCCGGCAGCCGATACCACGCAACGCGGAAGTGGATGGCCCCCAGCGCAATCACGGCCAGCATAAGCGCCACGACCGCCAGGCGAGTGAATCGCCTCAGCATCAGGGCCGCCGCGGCAGCCCCGGCCAGGCCAGCCCAGAGGGCCCATGCCGGCGTGTCGATCGGCACGTACCGCCCGGCGACTATTCCCGCCATCAGCGCCGCCGCCAACGGCAGAAGCGGCGCCCGCATGGCTGGCGGCTGATCCGCGGGCAGCGAGTCTGAAAATCCATCGGCCATGGACGCGGATTGTAGGGGCGCCCGGTGAGGCTGGCCAGAAGGTACTTTGCGGTATTTTCGCCACGCCCTGTAGACGCCGCCGCATCCGAGAACCTTAAGAAGCTCGACAAGAACGGTGACGGCAAGATCGACCGCATGGAACTTCGCCCGCCGCGCCCGGAAGGCCAGAAGGATGGCCAGAGGCCGCGAGCCGGCCAGGGCGCACAGGTCGGCAAACCCGACCCGTCCGGCGGGTCCATCCCATCAGGTGAACCCGACCACAAAACGCTCCGTGCATGCTTGCAAAACGGCCCCGCCGGGTGTAAACATTCATTAGTCTTGTTTCGCATGCGTCGGCGGCGTAGGGCAATGCCCGCCCCGCGGCCGCGATCTGCCTACCGGCGGGCAGATGCGATCCGGGCCCTTAGCTCAGCGGTCAGAGCAGGGGACTCATAATC
>CAZSBS010000057.1:0-20808 GCA_964605095.1 uncultured Planctomycetaceae bacterium
CTGACCCATTCGATCACACGGAACTTCGCCGAACGACTCCGCGGATTCGCAGCGAGTTCTTCAACCTTGGCACATTGGGGCTTCTTTGTCAACGCCTTGGCCCTGCCCAAAGCGGCCAAGTTTGCGAAACTTTGTTTTACCGGCCGGTCCTCGAGCGAATGGAAACTGATGATCCCGGCCCTGGCTTGCGGCGCCAGCACGTCCGGCAGGCTCGCAAGAAGCTTCTCGAGACTGCCAAGCTCGTCGTTCACAGCGATCCGCAGGGCCTGAAACGTCCGCGTGGCGGGGTTTACACCGCGCCGCGCCGCCGCGGCAGCCCCGGGTATCGCACCGGTAACGATCCGTGCCAACTCCACAGTACGCTCGATCCTCTTGCCACTCCGGGCAGCGACTATCGCACGCGCAATCCGCCGGCTGAAGCGTTCCTCGCCGTATGCGTATATCATATCCGCAAGCTCCGCCTCCGGCATGCGGTTCACCAAGTCCGCCGCCGTCTGGCCGCCGCCAACGTTCAGACGCATGTCCAGGGGGCCGTCCACCTGAAAACTCAAACCCCGGCCGGGGTCGTCCAGTTGCGTCGACGCCACGCCCAGGTCGGCCAGCAGCAGATCGGCCTGGCCCTGCCCGGCCGCGTCAAGCACCTCGGCCACATCGGCGAAGTTGGCCTGGAACAGCCTCACCCGCTCACCGAACCGCTCAAGATTGCTCTTTGCCCAAGCGAGATTGGCTTCGTCGAGGTCCATGCCGATCAGGCGGGCATCCGTGCCCGCCGCGTCGAGAAGTGCCTCGGCATGACCGCCGAGCCCAACCGTACAATCCACCAGGAGCCGCCGCCCAGCCGGCGCCAGAAGCTCAACCACGGCCGAGAGCAAAACTGCAACATGCCCCGGACCTTGCGGCCTCATGGCGGCTCCCGCCCGTCAGGCTATCGCCCTGGGCTCAGCCAGCGCATCCGTCGCGCTGTCGGAAAAACCAACCCGGACATACTCATCTCCCAGGCTCTGAACGCGAGCCAGGCGTCTTGCCAGTTCCAGCAGGCGCTGCCGGTTTCCATCGCTCAATGCCGATGGCTCTGCCAACTGGCGTCGCAGTTCCGCCAAACCGTCCCGGTCGCTTCCTTGCGCCGGGGACGCCTGGCTTTGAACTTCCTGAGAGATGAGCATGTTCCAAGACTCCATTCTCACCGGGTTGTATCGTCTTTAACCGCCCGACCGGCTCCAGCCGAAGCCGGTCCGACGACTACACATTTTTTGTTCTGTCGTTTGCTCTGTAATTTGTTCGGCAAAATGACTTCCGGAACCCTACGACCCTTTTACCGAACCGCCGAGGCCCATTTCGCCCTGCATGCGGTCCGCGGCCTCGTAAAGCATCTCACCGTAATTGGCCAGATCGTTCTCGACCCGCTTGTTCCACTCGGCCGTCGGCCAGATCTCGATGTGCTCGTACATCCCCGCAAGGGTGACGTTGTCCGAGATCGTCGCCCGCTCCATCGACTTTTCGGGCAGGACTATCCGCCCTTGCTTGTCCGGCTTGACGATTCGCGCCATCGCGAACAGCAGTCCCAGCCGACCCGACTGGCGGTCCGGCAAAGGCCCGCGCCTTATCGACGCCAGCATCCGCCGATACGCCAAGTCCGGGTAAAGCCACAGGTGGCGGTCAGGCCCGAGCAAAAGGACGAAATCAGTGCCGTCTTCTTCCGGCACTATCGGGTCCCGCAATGCCGCGGGAATCGCCAGTCGATGCTTCGCATCGATCATCTGCTCGAATTCCCCAAAAAATGCGGCCATTTGTCGGTCCTCTTCGCCACTTGTAGGGAGCTACAGGGAAATCTAAGCACAACTAGGGATGATGGCAACAAAAAAAAGTCAAAAAAACGCACGACCAAGTTTAAGCGTGCCCTGTCGCCCACCGATATGCCCAATCCGTGGGGTTTTCGGGCTAAAACTAGCCTACATGTTGGGACATGGAAGGCTTAATTTTTTTTTCAACTCCGCTGCCGGCTTCCAGGGCTCCATGTCCACGACCGATTTGTCAACTATCGCGGCCCATCGCAACGGACCCAAAGCGGCCCGTATTTCGTGCATCGGTTTAGCGCCTTTGTTTTCATTAGCAAATCCGGGGATAAGGAAGAAAAAGAAGAAGAAGAAGAAACAGCATGTTCACGCAGACCAACGGTCCCTGCGGGAGGTCGCAGAGAACGCAGAGGAAAGCGAAGAAGAAGAAAGAGAAGAAGCGTTAGAAGGGGGTTGATGGATTAAAGGATTACATGGATCAAAGCATATATAAGCTGCTGTGCTCCTCTGTCTGCATTCCCACTGTGAAGCGAATCTCTCCGCGACCTCCCGCAGGGACCGTTGGTCTGCGTGAACATTCTGTTTCTTCTTATCCCCGGCTTTTGGCATTGAGCATTGAACATTGAGCATTAAGCATTTAGCATTTCCCTCATGCGGCCACTTCGGGTCTGCCAACTCATCACGACGCTGGGAATCGGCGGGGCCGAGCGGGGCCTTTACGAGCTTGTCACCCGCATGGACCGCAAGCGGTTCGAGGTGGAGGTCTTCGCCCTCCGCGACGGGCCAATGTCGGCCAGGCTGGCAGCGGCGGGCATCACGGTGACGGTCCTGGGCGTGCGCGGCAAGTGGGACATCTTGAAGCTGCCCAGGCTGACAAAGCTTATCCGCGACGGGCACTTCGACTTGCTGCACACGCACCTCTTCCACGCCGACCTTGCCGGCAGGCCCGCGGCAAAGGCCGCCGGCGTGCCCCATCTCGTGCATACCGTATGGACGGCTGAGGGAAGGTTCCGCCCGTGGCAGTTCGCCTACGCACGCCTGCTGAAACAATCCTGTGACCGCGTGATCTGCGTCTCGCACTCGGTCCGCGACCACCACGCCAGCAAGAGCAAGCTGCCTGACGACGCCTACGCCGTTATCCCCTGGGGCGTGGACGTCGAGAAGTTCCGCCGCGACGAGCAAAGCCGGCAACGCCTGCGAAGCCAGTGGCAACTTGCCGACGACGATGTGCTGCTGGCCTTCGTGGGCCGGCTGGAGTTCTACAAGGGAGTTGAGACTCTCCTCGCCGCGCTGGGCCAATTGGCGTCGGCTGGGCGAGCCGTCCGCGCCGTCATCGCCGGCGACGGCCCGCAGCGCCAGGCCGTCGAGGCGTTCATCGCACACGGCCCCGGCGGCAACCTGGTGCGAATGCTTGGAATGGTCGCCGACGTCCCGGGCGTTCTCTCAGCCGCCGATGTCTACGTTATGCCCAGCCTGTGGGAAGGCTGGCCTCTGGCGCTGGGCGAGGCGATGAGCGCGTCGCTGCCTGCCATCGGCTCCGATGTGCCGGGCATCCGCGACCTGATAGTCCCCGAGCAGACCGGCCTGCTCGTCGAGCGCCAAAACGCCGACGCCCTCGTGGCCGCAATCGCCCGGCTGGTGGCGGATGGGCCAATGCGCGCCCGCCTTGGCGAGGCCGGTCGGCAGCGGATCGTCGATCAGTTCACCATCGAACAGACCGTCGCCGCCCACGAGCGGCTATACGATGAGATTGTCGGCTACAGGCGCAAATGAGGTAGTGTCAGCGGTTTAATGATGCTGTCCGGAAGTTACGGGCAGTGGGTGCCGTGGTTCGCGATCCCGGCGCGCCGGGATCGCGAACCACGGCACCCAATTATGGGACATAATTGGTTATGCTGCGTATGAAACTCTTGAGGCGAACATGAAACATGCGATAGTGATAATCCTGTTCCTGGCGGGCGGCGGGGCGCTGGCGTGGTGGCTGGTTGGCAGGGCGAAGCCCGCGCCGGCCACCAAGCCGACGGTAACAGCGAAGGTTCATCGCGGCGACATCGAGCTTATGGTCGAGGCTACCGGCTCCGTCGAGAGCAACCAGGACGTGGAGATAAAGTCCAAGGCCAGCGGCGAGGTGATAAAGCTTCCCCACGACGTGAGCGACCGCGTGCCGAAGTACGTGCCGGGCAAGAACGAGAACGATGCCCTGCTGGTCCAGTTGGACCCGATTGATGAGTCGCGGCGCGTCCAGCGAGCCAGGGCCGAGGCAGACGCCGCGGCCGCCCGGCTGAGCCAGGCCCAGGCGAGCCTCGCCATCGCCCAGGCGGATCTTGCCGCCGCCCGCCCGCGTGCCGAGGCCAACATCGCCGCCGCCGACGCCAAGAGCAAGCTGGCCGACCTCACGCGGGACCGCACGCTCGAACTGCGCAAACGCATGGTCGCCACGCAGGACGAGGCCGACAACGTGGTCGCCCAGGCCAAGGTCGCCGAGGCCCAGTTAAAGGTCGCACTTGTCGAGAGGCAGGCGCTGGCGAGCCTTGAAAAGGCCGTAACGCTCCGAGATGCGGACATAAAGCTGGCCGAGGCCAACCTCGACGCCGCCAAGGTGGACCTCGCCGATACCGAGCAGCGCCTGGCGGAAACGAAAATCTACAGCCCCATCGACGGCGTCGTCACCCAGCGAAAGGTCGAGATCGGACAGATCATCGCAAGCGGGATCATCAACATCGCCGGCGGAACCGCGCTGATGACCGTCAGCGACACGTCGCGGATGTTCGTCGTGGCGGTCGTCGATGAGAGTGATATCGGCAGGCTCGTCGAGACAGGCCGGCTCGGCCAGGCGGTGACCGTCACCGCCGACGCCTACCCGGGAAGGCGGTTTACGGGCAAGGTCGTCCAGATTACGCCGTGGGGCACGAGCGAGGCGAAGGTCGTTTCCTTCTCCGTCAAGATCGAGATCACCGGCGGCGGCATCGAACTGCTGCTGCCCAAGATGACCGCCGACGTGTCCATCCTGGCCAATCGCAAGGCCGGTGTGCTGCTGGCGCCAAACGCGGCCGTGATGTACGACCTCGACCAACCCTACGTCCGCGTGCGACAGGGCGGGCAGTTCATCCGCCGCGACGTGAAGCTCGGCCTCAACGACGGACGCCAGGCCGAGGTCCTCGACGGCCTCGCCGAGGGCGACGAGGTGACGCTGATAACCGAACTGCGGACCAAGTGGAGCAACGAGGGCAAGGTGGTCGAGCCGTCCAACAGGGCCACGACGAAAACGGCAGGCGGCAAATGATTATCGAGCTTCGCGACATTCACAAGACTTACGACATGGGCGACACGAAGGTGCTGGCCCTTCGCGGCGTCAGCCTGGACATCGAGGCCGGGCAGCTTGTCGCCATCGTCGGGGCGTCCGGCAGCGGCAAGAGCACGCTGATGCAGATTCTCGGCTGCCTCGACAGCCCGGACCGGGGGCGGTACGTCCTCGACGGGCAGGACGTTGCCCAACTGTCCAAGAACCGCCTGGCCGAGACCCGCAACCGGCGGATCGGGTTCGTCTTCCAAAGCTTCAACCTGCTGCCGCGACTCAACGCGGTCGAGAACGTGGAACTTCCGCTGCTCTATCGCGGGCTGCGGCATCCGCGAAAGCAGGCCGAGACAATGCTCAGCCGCCTCGGGCTTGGCGACAGGATGCGCCACCGCCCCAACCAGCTTTCCGGAGGCCAGGCCCAGCGAGTGGCCATCGCGCGGGCGCTGGTGACGGACCCCGCCCTGCTGCTGGCCGACGAGCCGACCGGAAACGTCGACACCGCCACCAGCAAGGAGATCATGGCGCTGCTCAGGGAGCTAAACGACGAGGGCCGGACCGTGCTGATCGTGACGCACGACCCGGAAATCGCCGCGTACTGCCCCCGCCAGGTCCACATCCGGGACGGGCAGATCGTGGAGTGAGACATGCTTCTGTGGACAACGCTTAAAATCGCCCTTGCCAGCCTGACATCCAACAAGCTGCGGAGCCTGCTGACCATGCTGGGCGTGATCATCGGCGTGGGAGCGGTCATCGCGATGCTGAGCCTGGGCACCGGTTTCGGGCAGGTCATTAGCGGCTACATCGGCAAGCTGGGCACCAACGTGCTGTTCATCCGCCCTGGCCAGCGCGGCATGGGCGTGGTGACAATGGTTCAGACTCTCACGCCGGAAGACGGCGAGGCGATGCTCGCCATCAGCGGCGTGCGTGCGGTCAGCCCGTGGTCGATGGGCTCCGGCGAGATCAAAGCGGGCAACCGCAACACCAACTCCGCCATCATCACGGGCGCATCGCCTGCGTTCCTCATCACGCAGGGCTACGAGCTGGCGGGCGGGCGGATGTTCAACGACTCGGAAGTCCGCCGCCAGGCCCGCGTGGCGGTGATCGGGCCGAAAACGGCCGAGGACCTCTTCGGCCCGCGCCCGCCCGTCGGCCAGACCGTCAAGATCCGCGGGATAAGCTTCGACGTGATCGGCCTGCTTGCCGCCAAGGGCGACCTCGGGCGCTTCAACGCCGACGACCAGGTGATCCTGCCTTACACGACGGCGATGCACCAGATCCCGCCAAGGCGAGACTACGTCCAAGCCATCGTCGTCGATGCGTTCGCCCAGGAGGATCTCGACCGGATCTCCAAGGAGGCAGCCACGATGCTGCGCCATCGCCACCGCCTCCAGCCGCGCGACGAGGACGACTTCGACGTGCAGAACATGGCCCAACTGCTCGCGACGTTCCAGGCCGTCAGCCTTGGCCTGACAATGTTCCTCGGCACGATCGCCGCCATAAGCCTGGTTGTCGGCGGCATCGGCATCATGAACATCATGCTCGCGACGGTGGCGGAGCGGACCAGGGAGATCGGCATCCGCAAGGCCCTCGGCGCCAAGGACCGCGACATACTGCGGCAGTTCCTCATCGAGGCGCTGGTGATAACGCTTGGCGGCGGGCTGGTCGGCCTGATGCTCGGCTGGGGCCTCACGGCCGGGGGAACGGCGGTGGTGCGAAACTGGCTGGACATGTCCGCCAGTATGCAATGGTGGGTCGTCGCGCTGTCGGTGGCGATCTCCACCATAGTGGGCCTGACCAGCGGCCTGTACCCCGCCATCCGCGCAAGCAGGCTTGACCCCGTCGAGGCGCTGCGGTACGAGTGATTTGATTGCGGATTGCGGAATGAAGAGTAACCGCAGAGACTCAGAGGCGCAGAGATGCCATGATCCTTCAGTATCTTCTCAAGAAATGTAAATCAGACCAGGTCGTGCCAATTGAACATTGAAGATTCGAACATTGAACATTCCCGGCCAAAGGCCGCGACAATCGACATGCACGTTCACGCGTTCCCGGACTCGCTGGCTGGGCGCGCGATAGAATCGCTCGAGGCCGGGTGCCCCTGGCAGGCGATCGGCGACGGGACAATCGCAGATCTGCTGGCGTCCATGGACGCCTCGGGCGTCGACGTGTCCGCGGTGTTCACAATCGCCACCAAGCCCGACCAAGTCGAGGGAATCCTCCGCTGGTGCGAGGCGATCCGCTCGGCCCGCGTCGAGCCGTTCCCATCCGTCCACCCCGCCGTAGCGTCGCCCGAGCAATGGATCACCCGCATCGCGGCCGGGGGATTCAAGGGCATCAAACTGCACCCGATGTACCAGGAATTCGCCATCGACGAGCCGCGAATGGACCACCTTTACGCCGCCTGCCGGGACACGGGAATCATCGTCGCTTTCCACTGCGGGCAGGACATCGGCTATCCGCCGGAGGATGACCGGGCGTCGGCCGCCCGCGTGGCGAACATGCTGCCGCGCTGGCCGGGGCTGCGCGTGATCTGCTCGCACATGGGCGGTTGGCGCAGATGGGACGCGGCCGAGGAGTGCCTGCTGGGCGCCCCCAACGTCTGGCTGGACACGTCGTTCAGCCTGGAAGACATGGGCGTCGAACGGGCTGTGAAAATGATCCGCCGCCACGGCCCCGGCCGGGTGATATTCGCCACCGACTGGCCCTGGCGCAGCCAGGCCGACAGCCTGGCTTTTCTTCACGGCCTGG
Organism: uncultured Planctomycetaceae bacterium; assembly: GCA_964605095.1. GTDB lineage: Bacteria > Planctomycetota > Phycisphaerae > SM23-33 > SM23-33 > JAUWQU01. The sequence goes on from CAZSBS010000057.1 coordinate 7,840, forward strand.
GCTTGTCGGCGGAAGAAGAGCAGGCCGTCCGCGGCCAAAACGCCGCCTACCTGCTGGGGATGTAGCGAGCCCCGAGGGGCGCCGGGTTCTTCACATAGTTCTTATGTGGTGCCATGCTTCCGCACGCTATTCGCGGAAGCATGGCACCCGGCAGTATCACGGCACAATGTCCGTGGTCGGCTCGGCGCCCTCGATTCGCCATCCTTCGCGGCGCTTGATCCACTTGACGTTCCATGCCATGGGATACTTACTGGGCGTGCCCTCGAAATTGTAAAGGATCAGCACGCTGACCTTGCATTCGGCCAGCTTGTTGGCAACCTCGATCCGAGGCGTGCCCATCAGCTTGATATCCCGCACCTGGTAATTCGCGACGGCGAGTTTAACGGCCACGATAACCCCAGGCTTGGATTTGCCCCAGCCACGGTAATTCTCGTCGATGTACGTCATGGCGTGGTCGATTCGCCCGGCCGGGACGCTGACGGCAATGTCCCGCAGGGCAAGCTGGATCTGCTCGCGGTCGGTCACGACCAGCCGCTCGACGGCAAAAACCCCGCCGGCGAGCGCGGCCACGATGAGCAGCCTGGTCGCGAGCCAGCGTCCCGAGCGCCCACCGGTGCGCCACAAGACGATGATCGCCGTGGCGGCCAGGCCAAGGGTTACGTAGATGGAGAACGGGTCCTCGAAGAGGGCAGTTTCGATGGTTTCCATAGTTGGCATTATAGCTTTGCCGGGTAAGAAGTTAAAGTTTTTCGCCGGACGGGGCGATAAGACTTGTTGACCATGAAAGGCGACCGCAAAGACGGTGCGGACACGGAACTGATGCGGATTTCCCAGGCCGCCGCGGCTGGGGGAGTCAGTCCTCAGACCGTCGAGTATTACATGATGCTCGGGCTGATCGAGCCGATCCGCCAGGCGGGCAAGCGCGGGCGCTACTTCGACGAATCCCACGTCAAACGAATCCGGCTGATCCGCCAACTTAACAAGACCGGCTACACGCTACGGTCGATCAGGGAAACGTACCTGCGGCAGAAATAGTCGTTTGTAGTGTGCTCGTGAGAACATATTCTTCTTCTTTGTCGCTGGGTTTACCGTGGGGAAAAAAGAAGAAGAAACATACCGCCTAACGGCGGCACTACGAACGCTTCGCATGTCCTTTGCTACTGGCGGCGCGTCAGCGTAGAATGTAGCCCGACATGGCCAGGCGCCTGGTGAAAATCTCGCTGGCGACTAAGCTTCGCCTCCTGTTCGGCCTGACGGTCTTGGGCGTGATTGCCTCCGCGCTGGTCGTGCCGTGGTACTTCATGGAGCTCCTGGCCGAGCAGGGCGTCCAGCGGCCTGGCTCGGAACTCACGAGGCTCCGCCTGAACGAGTGGCTTGGCGACCACCCGAAGGACCCCAACGCCGCCGACGACAAGAGCAGCCGGATCGTCTCGCTCTACATGTCCGGCGAGGGCGGCACGGCTCGCAGCGGGCCATCGGTGACTGTGATGGTCGAGGGCCGCAAGTCGGCCCGCCCGCTGGACTCCTCCGCCCGTAAGGCAGTCAAGGCGTTCACCCGGAACCCCGAGCAGGAGCTCGCCATCATCGAGGGCGACGACGACCGCGAACAGAAGGTCTTCCGGGTCTTCAGGGCCGTGCGGGTCGAGCAGTCGTGCATGACCTGCCACGGCACGACGGCTCACGGGGAGCTGCGATACCAGCCGGGCCAGCTCGCCGGTGTGGTGCATGTGACGCTGCCGGGCGAGACGGCCTCGACCCCGCTTGTCTGGTGGACGCGCGGGGCGTTCGCCGTCGGAGCGCTGCTGGCCGGGACGCTGGCGCTGGTGCTGTTCGCCCTTATCACCCATCGGATCATACTGCGGCCTATCCGCTCGCTGCGAAACCTCGCCGACAAGGTCACCGAGGGCAACCTCACCGCCCGCAGCACCATCAAGACCGGCGACGAGCTACAGCGGCTCGGTGAAAGCTTCAACGAGATGCTTGAAGCCATCAACTCCCAGCACGACAGGCTGCGTTCGGCCAACCGCGCTCTGGACCTCAAGCTCTCGGAACTCGCCGAGGCCAACGTCACGCTCTTCCGCGCCGACAAGGTCAAGAGCGAGTTCCTGGCCAATATCTCGCACGAGCTTCGCACGCCGCTGAACAGCATCATCGGCTTTGCCGACCTTCTGGCTGAACGCGACGACGAGCGCGTCCGCCGTTACGGCGAGAACATTTCCTCGGCCGCCAAGAACCTGCTGAGCATGATCAACGACCTTCTGGACATGGCCAAGATCGAGGCGGGCAAGGTGGACCTGCGCCTGGACAAGGTCTCGGTGACCGACACATGCCGGACGCTGGTGCAACTGCTGGCCCCGCTGGCCGACAAGAGCAGGCTGGAGCTTCGGGCCCAGTTGGACGAGAACATGCCCATAGTGGTGACCGACGCGGGCAAGCTCCAGCAGATCCTCTACAACCTCCTGTCCAACGCCATCAAGTTCACCCCGGCCGGGGGAAGCGTGACGGTCGCCACCGAGGTGCTCTCCGGCGACGACGGGCAACCCAGAGAGGTCGCCATCAGCGTGATCGATACCGGCCCGGGCATCCCCGAGGCCGAGCAGGCGCGGATATTCGACAAGTTCTACCAGGTTGACCCGACGCTGACCAAGCAGGCCCACGGCACGGGCCTGGGCCTGGCAATCGCAAAGGACCTGAGCATGCTCCTCGGCGGGCGTCTAATGCTGGAAAGCTCCCCAGGCCACGGCGCAACGTTCACGCTGACACTGCCAGTCCAGCCGGCAAGTCCCGACGGAACGGCCCCGCTTAACCGGCCCTTGGGACCCCTTACGGGGGCATGAGCTAAGCGAACCCGCTGAATATTCTGGGCTCGAAGCAAAGCGAACCCGCGAAACTCTTTGGCCCCGAAGGGGCCGATGGCGCATAGCCGGAGGTGAGCGTACCCGCGAACCTCCGGTACGATGCCCTCATAATCTGGAGCCCCGTGGGGGCGATGGCGAGCCCGATACCTTCCGTGGACCACCATCGCCCCGCCGGGGCTCTTAAGTAGATTTGGACAGGTTCCGGGGGTTCGCTTCGCTCACCCCTCCCGGCGCGCCGGGACCGTCGGCCCTTCGGGCCTGGGGTCGGCCGAGATTCTTTCGCGCCAGTTCATCTCTTGCCTCGCCGTCATTACACCACATACCAGGCACAGGGGCCTGCACAGCAACCCACTCCGCGCACGACAGGCGCCGCGGCAGTCCGCCGCTTGCCATTGAATATTGAACATTCAAAATTGAACATTCAGATCGCGGCCTATGCCGCGATCGGTCAATACCACACCATGACCAGCAGGTTGGGCTCGGGGCGTTTGCCCTCCATCGTGCCGATGAGGTGGTCGACGTGCTTGACCTCTATCTTGCCGCCGTCGATCCACTCGTTGATCGAGTGTTCGAGGTTCTCCAGCGGGGCGATGGAAATCTTGGAGTGGAACATCCGAAACCGCGTCGCGCCAGTGCCGTTGGTGTTCAGCGGGCGGGTGAACTTCGTCGCGGCGGCACCCTCGGCGATGCCCATCACCTTGAGGTTAATGCCCTCCGAGGTCGCCTCGGATCCGCCGCTAACCAGGCTGAGCGGCTCGTCGTCGCCTTCGATGTGAATGGGTTCTTCTTCCGGTTCGAGTATGCTGTCCGCGGCCATGACTTTCTCCTGTATGAATTGACGAACTCCGCAAAATCACTTGCGGCAAATGCGCCCGAAGCGGTTATTATACCCAACTCCGCGGCGTGGTCAACAAGGCCCGTCGGGTGGCGCCGGTTGCATTGCGGCCCCGGGAAGCTGCTGCAACGGGGCCAGCGCGGTTCGTAGTGACGCCGTAAGGCGTTATCGTCACGAATATGCCCTCACAGGCACACTACAGGCATCCGCAACGCAACTGGCTCCGTCAGGTGCGGGAATACTGTGCCTGGTGCAGGAAAAGGCAATGAAGAACCCGGCATGCGTACGGCGCGTTGAATATTTTGGGCATACGGATGCGGCCGGCGGCGAAAGCTGCCCGGGCCGTCGGATTATGGCGAAAGACAAAATCTTAATTCTGGTTATCTTCCTGCTGATCATCGGCGCGGCGGTGGGCATTCAGCAGTTTGACTTCGGCACCCCGTCCAGCTCGACCGGCGGGCTTGGCGGCACGGCGCCCACAAAGCCGACGGTCGAGAACGGCAGCGCGTCCCCGCCGCCGTTCAAGGGGCTTCGCGTCGAGCAGTTCCGCGGCTTCACGCTTCAACTTCAGAGCGCATCGCCCACTTGCCCGTACGAGAAGTACATCGACGAGATCGCCGCCACCGGCTCAAACGCCATCTGCCTGTCCGTGGCGGGCTACCAGGAGAACTGCGCCTCGACGAGCATTTTCATCGACGTAAGGCGCACTCCTTCGATCGACAGGATCAAGGCCCTGATCGCCCACGCCCACCAGCGGAAGCTGCGAGTCATGCTGATGCCAATCGTCCTGCTGGAGAACCCGCGATCCGGCGAATGGCGAGGCAAGATCGAGCCACGCGACTGGGACGACTGGTGGGAGGACTACAACAACTATCTGCTCCATTACGCCCGCGTCGCCCAGGAAGCCGGGGTCGAAATCCTGGCCGTCGGGTCCGAACTCATCAGCACCGAGAAGGATCACGCCGACCGCTGGCGCGGCCTGATCGCCAGCGTCCGCAAGAGGTACAAAGGATACCTCATATACTCAGCCAACTGGGACCACTTCCGCCCGGTGTCGTGGTGGGACGCCGTCGACATCGTCGGCATGACCACCTACTACGACCTGACATCCGGCAGCAAGCCGACCGTCGAGCGGCTGATGAAGAACTGGAAGCCCATTCGCGAGGACGTCCTGGCCTGGCAGAAGACCATAGGCCGGCCCATCCTGTTCACGGAGGTCGGCTGGCCCAACCAGGTCACGTGCGCCCAGTACCCCTGGGACTACACCCGCAGCCCAAACCAGCCGGACCCCAATTCCCAGTCAAACTGCTTCGAGGCGTTCTTCAAAACCTGGATAGCTGAGCCGTCCGTCGCCGGATACCTCGTCTGGGAGTGGCGGAATTACCCCGGCCAGGTCGTCGACCCCAAGAAGGACACCGGCTATGTCCCCTGCGGCAAGCCGGCAATGACGGTCATCGAGAAATACTTCCGGATGCCCGACCCCTCAACCAGGCCCGCCGCCGCAACGAGCACGGCCCCGGCAACCACGCCGGCCAGCCGGCCCGCATCGCACCCCACGGCGTCCACACCGATTACAACCCCCGCCACGCCCGCCCGGCCAGACTAACGGGCCGGGTGTGAGTATTTTTCCTGGCAGTTCGCAAGTCTTGGTGATAGCTGCTCTTAGTCCCGTAGGGACGTTTGCGATTAGCCACGCGGCGCAAGCCCGTGGAACGTCGGATGTCAGGCAAAGAGCCCCTGAAGTGGGGCGATTGAAGGGGCGCATTCGCATCCGAAGTGCAACGGTAAGTGTAAAAAGCAGGACATCGCGCGTCGAGCGTCGAACTGTGGCATCAAGTTTTATTCTGCCAGCACCAGGGTTTTTGATTCGTAGGGAATGGGATAGGCGGTCAGCCAGATCTGGGCGGTCATCTCGCCGAGCGTGACTTTGGTCTCTTCTTCAGATTCGCATTGTAGCACCAGCGCGTCTATTTTCTTTCCGATCATGTCCTGAGTGACCGGGAAGAAATAGGTCAGGCCCTTATTGTCGCGATGATTGCCGATATCCCACGGATTGATGGGATAGTCGATTGCGCGGCGGGGGGACCCAATCGCTTTGCCGTCTATGCGCAGGGCTGCATAGGCTCCGTCACGGCCATGCGGGCCCAGGCACGGCACCACCAGATAAGAACCTTTCGCGGCTTCGTTCAGCACGAACGTGCCGCTCCAGGCTTTCTTTGCTGGGGCCTTGCGGTAATCGGCAAAAAGATTCGAGGCGTGCCAGGCGCTTCGGTCAACGGAAACGCCGTTGTGGTGCCCGATGATCTCTGCGATATTTTCCGCCCTGCCCTGTATCCTGATATAACGGATCGCCCGGATATCCTTAGGTAAAACAGCGGTCATCTGGTTGACGGAGATATCGGTCATCTCCTTGTTGATGGAGTTACTACGCGCCAATACGGTCACTCGGGCAGGTGTTTCCGGCTGGAACGATACAGGCACGGAGATCCATTTTTGCAGATCCAGGGAAACCTGGATCTCGTGGGGTTTGAAACGGTCATCGACGTTCCTGAAGGTCAGCGTGTCTATTGGGGTTGGCGCACCCATATCAATGCGCAATGCGCCACCCCAAATAGGACTGTTCATGACGCGGAAATAGGAGGTCAGATCGTTGTCGAACAGATAGCGATCCCACAGGCCTCGTTCCACAAGGAGCTTCTGGGCAAAGAACGCGTCCCGCGCCGCCTTGACCTGGGGAATGAGGGTGGGACCTGAGCGGAATTTCGAGCGGATTTCCATGGCGTTGTTATTCGCCGAGAAGCAGGTGGCTTCGTATAGCGCCTCGGCGTCTGCTGGCACATCGATAAGGGTCAGGTCGCCCAGCTTGCGATACCAGGGCTGCTTGAGCTTGTGGCCTGGGAATGAAATTTGTCGGCTCTTTCCTTGCAGGAGTTCCGGTGTGGATTTCCCATCCAGGGTGGCTTTGGCAAAGGCGCGCGGCTGGACGGGCAGGCTGATGTTCGCCGTGGTGCCGGGCAGGCCCAAGAGTTTGATGACGGCCGGTTTGCCGGGCACATCACGGACGATTTCATACGCACAACCGGCCACGCCTAGTTCGCGGGAAGGAAGAGACGAAATCAGCAGGGCATAGCTGCGGAAAGCGGGGATGACGATCTCGACGCTGTCGCCTTTTTTGAATGATCCCAGGATTTCCTCGGATGGGTGCAGCCGGCGAACATCGTAGGATCCATCGCCGCCCAGTCCGAGGCTCTCATCAAGCGTCACCGTGCGCGTTACGGGATTCCAGGTGGGGTTGGTCAAGGTGACGATTCGCGTTTTCTGGTCCCCGCGGGAAACGGCGTTGGATCCGTAGGTCTGATCAGGCAGAAACAGACCATGCACGAGGATATCGCGGTAATGCCGGGTCACATTGTAGATGCGGGCAAGCTTTGGAAATTCATCATCGCGCAGGAACCAGGGGCTGCCGTACATTTCGGGTGCCAGGATCAGATTTCGCTGCAGGGCTTGAAGGACAAGATCGTCTTCCCAATAATCCAGGCAGGACGAAAAGCAGACGCCGTGATCTTCCAACAGGCGCTTTTTTCCCCCGGTCTGATAATCAATGGGGATTCCGATTTCGAGAGCGCAAGCACGGTTGTGCGTGGCGCAATGGCCGTTGGCACGCCAGCTGTCGATGTAGGCTTCGCCACCCCAGAGCTTGGTCGTCACATAGGGCAGGCCATCGCCCAGGTTTACGCGATGATTCAGAACGATGAGATCTGGACAATGTTTCCGGCATTCCTTGAGCATGCGGATAAAGGCGCCCTGCTTTTCGGCGCGTAGCTGGCCGCAGACCGCATCCATCTTGAAGAGGCGAAAGTTGTAATCCCTGCACAGGGTCACCAGCATGTCGGTGCGCGCTTTTTCCTCTTCGGGCGTATTGCCGAAACCGTCAGGTCCTAGCCAGATGCCCAGCCGGCAGCCGAATGATTTCGCTTTTTCGGCTATAGGGCCAAGGCCGTGCGGAAAACGTTGTTTGAAGCGGTCTGAATGGATGCTGCCGTAGTAATCGGGGGCATCTATGGCGCCGGCGTCTAGCGCATAGATATCCAGTTTCATACCGTACTCGTCATGGAGCCATTTGAAGAAATCGAGATTGGCCAGGGTTTGACGTTCGGTTGCGCCTTCGTTGGTGTTGTCGATCCAAGAGAAATAGTGGCTTAGCGACGGCGTCGATTCATCAGCGCCGGCAAGAGGCCGGGGTGCGGTATCGACAGCGGTGAGGTGTGTGGCCGTCAGAGACAGCATGACCAAGGGAAGGAAGGCGCGCCTGATGACTGATAGGAAATTTGATTTTTGGTTGGCCATCGGGCTGGCCCCACCGGGGCTGGCGAGGGGCTGTGCCCTGGGGGCGGGGGGTTTGGGTTTGGGCGGAAAGGGGCGTAATTCGGTCATTTCGATGCTCCCGTACGATTTTGATGCTCTTGTACGCCGTAGATTGGAGATCCCATCGCCATTTTACGCCGTTTCCTGAGCGTTCTCGGCCGAACTGGCGCTCGCGCCCAAGAATCCCGACCTGATGTGCGCATTATACCCCCGTTCTCGGCGGTGCCAAGCGCCGAAAGGACAAGGGCTTGAAATCTGGGGACACCATAGAATGGCACTTCCTTAAGCCATTGTTCCTGATCACTTTTTTTATCGCCGCGGCGGGCACGGCTCCGGCAACCACGCCGGCCAGCCGGTCCACGTTGCGCCCGCGACGTCCGCGGCGGCGATTTCGGCCCCCGCCGCACCCGCCCGGCCGGACTAACGGGCCGGGTGTCGGCACTTCAGCAATAGGAATCCGCGGGGCCAAACTGTAACATGGCTTCATGCGCAGTGCTCGACGGATAGACATCCTGGGGTTTGTTGCACTGGCAGCCGCGACGGCCTGTCTGGCGCCCGCCGGAGCACAGGCGGGAGCGATACGCGGGCTGGCCGCGGACGGCAATGCTTGCTGGGCGGTCGGCGACGGCGGCTGCGTGCTGGCCAGCAGCGACGCCGGCTCGACGTGGCAGCCGGTCGCCCGCGGCTTCTCAGCCAATTTCCAATGGGTCCGCGCGTCAGCAGGCGAGGTCTGGCTGTTCGGCGGCCTGGGCGTGCCGGGGCATCCTTCCGGCGCGGGCGCAGGCGTAATCCTGCACTCCGCCGACGGCGGGGGGAGCTTCCAGCCGATTTCCGCCGGGGCCGCGGGGTGGCTCTACGGCGGGTGCTTTTTGGGCGCCACGGGCGTAACTTTCGGCCAGGCCAACATTGCCGCCCCGGCCGGCATGCTCAGCACAATCGACGGCGGGCGCGTATGGGGCCCGCCCGCGATCTCCAGCCGCGGTTATCTCATCGGCGCCGACTTCCTGACCCCGCGCCACGGCTACCTCGTCGGGCAGGACCACCGGATCATCAGCCTGCGAAACCTCGCCGAGGCCACGTTCCACCCACCCGCCTCGTCATCGAAGCTCGACCTCAAGGCCGTCACGTTCTGCGACCCTATCCAGTGCTGGGCCGTCGGCGAGAACGGCCGGGTGCTGCGAAGCCGAACCTCGACCAAGCCGTGGGACCCGATCCCCCTGACGCTGCCCGGGCGAACCGTGATGTGCGCCGACCTCGAAGCACTTGTCACCCCGTCACCGGAGTCCGCATACGTCGCCGGCGGGCTCATCGGGGTGATCCCATACACAACCGATGCCGGCGCCACCTGGCGCTTCTTGCCGGCAGCCGGCCCGGGCGGCATACACGCCCTGCTTCGCCTGCGCGGCGGGGTAATGCTTGCTGCCGGCGACGGGCAACGCATCTGGCGCAGTCAGGACGCGGGGGCCACGTGGCGGCTCGTTGCCGGCCCAGCCGAGACCGACGTGCTGTTCATCGTCGCCGCCGGCGACCGCAGCGTCTATCCAGCCATCGTCGCCCACGCCGAGGCGGGCTGCAGCGTCGCCGTCGTCTATGCCACCGCCCTAGACACACTTGACCAGACTGCGCCCGACCAGCCGCTGCGGGCAGCCGCTATCGCCGCCGGAGCACAGGCAATCGCGACGCTAGGCGAGTTTCCATCCGCCTTCGGCCGACCTGCACTGGCCGACCAGACCGGCCCGCAGTTGCTCCACCGCTGGGACCTGCAACTCGACGTAAACGCCGAAGTCGAGATGGTCCATCAACTCGCCGCCGCGATACGCCTCTATCGCCCGGCCGTGCTGGCGGTCGGGCCAGACAACTCGGACGCACCCAATCCCATCACCGCCGTCGGCGTCGTCGCGGAGAACCGGCTGGTCTCGCGCCTGGCACAACAGGCCGCGTCCGTCGCAGCCGACGCCAACTCCGCGACCGACCTGGCGAAGGTAAACCTGCCGGCGTGGAAGGTCCGGCGTATCTTCGTGGGCCAGAACTCCAACGAGCGATATACCGCCCCGTGGCAGGACCAGCCGCAACGCGACCGCGACGCCAGGGCGATCTTCGACGGCCTGCTAATGCCCAACGACCGCCCGCTGCCTCTGGACATCCTGGCCGCGAGGGCGTCCTGGCTGCTGCCTGGCTCGTGGGCCTTGGACCGCCCCGCCGAAATGACCGCCTACTACTGCGATCAACTGGACAAGCCCGTACGCCTGTTCACCTCCGGCCTAACCAGCAGGCCCAGGCTGCTGCTGACCGCCGCGGATGGACCCAAGCGCGACCTGGTCGTCGCGCCCGCCCTGCGGATGTCCGCCATGCCCGGCCAGGACGAGTTAGCCGCGATCGCCCTTGCCGCCGTGCTGGATAAAACCCAGGATCCCAACGACGCCACTATCGCCGCCGACAGGCTCCTGCTGGCCTGGCTGAAGCTGCTGCGGGACGGCAAACTCATCCAGGCCGACGCCGCACAACTCGCCCTCATGAAGAAGGGCCGGGCACATCCGCTCGGCCAGAAGCTCGACGTAATCAGCCTGGCCTCGGCCATCTCGTCGGAGTGGCAGGCACAACTCCTCCGCCTGGGCCGGCCAAACAGGCTGACGACCGAGGCGATCGAGCGAGCCGCCGAGGCCTACGGGCGAATGCCCGCGTGGGCACTTACGCCCGAGGGAAGAATGCTGCTGATACGCGCGATGCTCGCCGCGGGCAAGCTGCCGCAGGCCCAGCGAGAGCTTGGGCAGCTTTCGGCCGAGCCGTACCCCATCGCCTGGCGGCGCTGCGCCATGCTGGAGCTGGGCGGCTCCAGCGAGATCATCCAGGAAGCCCTCCGGGACCGCATAACCGTCACCGCCACCCTCTCGGCCGAGGCAGGCAAGTTCGACGGGCGGCTCGACGACGCCTGCTGGAGCCGGACCCAGCCGCTGGAACTTCGCAGCTTCGCCGCGGACGCGGATGCGAACTTGCCCGGCCTGGCAAGGACTGTCCCGGCCGCTCCCGGCCCCGCCGCAAGCCGCCACGGCAACGAGCCAAACGCCCCGGCGATGCCTCAGTTCTACGCCTCGGCCTCGCCGGCGCGGTACGCCATCTTCGCGATTCGCCTGCCGCTACGAGCCGGCATCCAATGGGACGTGGACCTGGCCATCGACGCCGACCGCGACTGCTGGACGCAGATAGTCCTGCACGCCGACACCCGCGGAACCAGAAGTGCAAAGCTGCTCTTCCGTGACGGCCCGGCCGCCGACCTCGGCAACGACATATGGCAGATCCAGGCCGCCAACTCCGATGGCGAGTGGACAATGGAGATCGCCATTGCCCTCAGCCAGGTCTCGGCCAGGAGGCCCGCCCCAGGCGCCGCCGACCTGTGGAACTTCCAGGTCCGAGCCACCGCCGAAGACTCCGCCGGCGGGCGAACGCACTACTACCTCGCCCCCCAACCCGACGCCGATCTGCTGCCCGAACGCTACGCGCTGCTCAAAATCCCCGCCATAGAAGCGGCCAAGTAGCAGGAACACGCCGCGGCGCTATCAAAACACCCCCGGACACCGCCAAAACACGCCGAAACCCCAACAAAACACGCCCCGGCGCTATGGCCGGCGCTCCAAAACACACCGCGGCGCTATCGAAACACCCTCTTGCGCGCTCGGCCGGCACTCCAAAACACACCGCGGCGCTATCGAAATACCCCCATTGGCGCTCGTTTTGGGGTCGAAAACCCATCATTGGCGCTCGTTTGGGGGTCCAAAACCCATCGCGACGCTATCAAACCCCCACTCGCGGGCGGACGGTAGCAAGTAGTAGTCAGCAAGTAGGAATTAGGGGGGCCGCAGGCGGCGAACCCCGCTCGTAGTGTCGCCGTCCCCAACAGCGGGGCAGGGAGGCGTTATCCGAAAAATTCACCTCCCGCCGATTTTTGTTACCCAAAACGCCCCTCGAAATGTCCATATACATTAAGGAGGGCAATGCTCGCTCCAAACCAGAAACGCCAACAACCTCCCCGCCTACTTCCGACCACAAACCAGGAAATTTGGAGCCGCTTTGACTTGTCCCGGCGCGCCTGCCCCGCTGGGGCCGGGACGCCGTTACCGCGCCGTCGCCGGAATATGGAGATCGTATCAGTGCGACAACGCCCGGCCGCAAAGGCCGGGAAAGTTTCCGAACCCCGGACTCCTTTTAGTTCCTAACGCTTGCCAACCGCCCGGCCAGGGGGCATAATCTGCCAACCGTGCAGTTCACTCGTGGTGACCGGGGCAAACCGCAGCGGGTATCGCCTCGGTCCAATGGGGATTACGTTCATGGCAAAGCGCAAGAAGGCTGTCGTCGGACGGACAAAACGGGTGCCCCGCGTGGCAAAGTCCGGACCCAAGCCCCGCGCCGCCGAGCCGCAGCGGGCGGAGAGCTACAAGCACCCGACGGCGGAGAGCCTCCTCCGGCCGGATGTCGGCACGCAGGCGCAGTTCCGCAAGAAGAAGAAGCCCGTCACCTACCACTACGATTCCAGCTTGTCCCCCGCTCTGGAATGGGACGGCCAGAACTCCGCCCGCGAGGCCGGCGAGGCGCTCATAGCCGAGATCGCCGCGCAGACGGCCGCGCTCAAGGCCGCCACGGATGACCCCGCCCGTCAAGCCGCCATCGCCGCCATCGAGGCCGCCGGCCAGAAGCTCCGCGCCCTGTCCAGGCCATTCCTGAACTGGGCAGGCAAGGCTGAGCGCCTCTCCTTCGACGTGCCCACGCTGCCGCTGTTCGTCCACGAGCGCCTCTCCACCAAGGCCATCATCGAGACGCTCAAGGGCCACAAGAAGGAGAAGACGGGCAATCTCTTTGAGCTATTCGGCGACCCCGGCCACAGCATCACCGACCAGGTGCTCAAGGCGTACGAGTACG
>CAZSBS010000058.1:0-20677 GCA_964605095.1 uncultured Planctomycetaceae bacterium
CGGGCGGGCTTGGCCGCAAAAACCTGCTCCAACTTGGTGAACGGGTTGATGCCCTTACGCTTCGGGGTGGCCGGCTTCTGGATGACCATGATCTTCAGCAGGCCCGGCAAAGCAAAAACGCCAGGACCTTTCTTGCCCACGGCAGTCTTGATCTCGCAGGAAAGTTCGTCGAACACCGACGACACCTGCTTGCGGGAAAGCTGCGTGGCCGCCGCGATCTTCGTCAGAATCTCACTCTTCGTTGCGGGTTTGGCACTCTTTGCCATTGTGCGTCTCCTTACCTAAAAAGGTTCCTGGATCGGGACACTGTCGTCCATAACGGCGGTATTCTACGTGGGCAATCTTCCGATGGCAAGAAAATCCAGCCGATACTTCAGCATGTTTCGCTTCATTTTCCATTGCCCGCGCCAGTTCGCGTTTTCAGCACACACCAACTTGACGAAGTATGCTAAAATAAAATGTCGTGATCTGGTTGACTTGAGGTCATGTTTGAGCAGTGGGTCCGCTTGCCTGCCTGCGGTGGCGAGTGGAGGCCTGGCGGCAGGTTGCTTCTTCGCAAGTGCCACGGCCTCCGCATAGGCCGTACGGTCGCTGTATGCGGCCGGATAAACTATTCGTCATGCGTGACTGGAAGGAGAACGGGCAATGTCCCCGTCGCCCCACCTGGCCGGTAGGTTGCGGAGATTGTACGGGACCGTTCGGACACGGTTGCGTTCCGTGAGCGCGCAGCCTGCAAAGCCGCTTGCGGCCTGCCCGGCAGCCGAGATGCGGTGCTTTGCGGAGGAGCTTGAGCCGAGGCTGCTGTTGTCCGGCGTAACGCCGGGCGCGTCGCTCGATGACGGTTTCGCGGTTCAGTATGTCATCTACGATGCCGCCGGGGGCAATTCAGGCGTTTCAACCCAGGGCGCGGATGCCATTGCCTCGGAGTTTTCTCCGCTTGGCTCATCGTCGCGGGTCGGGCTTACTCCTCAGCAGATCAGGGCGGCTTACGGGATCGATTCCATCATGGTCGGCTCGCTCATCGGTGACGGCACGGGGCAGACCATCGTCATTGTGGACGCCTACGACAATCCTTCCTTCGTCAGCAGCAGCGACCCGAATTACGTCAACAGCGACCTGTACAAGTTCAACCAGTATTTCGGCCTGGGCGACTTCGGCGGCCCGGGCCAGCCGACGTTCACGAAGCTCGACCAGAACGGAGGCACCTCCTATCCGGCCGGGGACCAGGATTGGGGCACGGAGATCGCCCTCGATGTCGAATGGACCCACGCCATCGCCCCCAAAGCCAACATCGTCCTGATCGAAGCAAACAGCGCCTATGACACGGACCTGATGTGGACCGCTGTCAACACAGCCCGGAACCTGCCGGGAGCCTCGGTGATTTCGATGAGTTTCGGCGTCAGTGAGTATTCCGACGATCTTTCCCAGAACTCGATCTTCCTTACGCCGGCCGGCCATGCCGGCGTGACCTTTGTTGCGGCCTCGGGCGACGACGGCTCGCCGGGCCTGTATCCGGCGTATTCGCCAAACGTGCTGGCCGTGGGCGGCACCACGCTCACCCTGAGCGGCAACAATTACGTCAGCGAAACCGCATGGAGCGGCAGCGGCGGAGGGCAGAGCACGTCCGAGCTTGCGCCGACATACCAGGACGGTGTGCAGACCTCAACCAAGCGCCAGATGCCCGATGTGTCATTTGACGCCAACCCCAATTCGGGCGTGGCCGTCTACGATTCCTACGGAGAGGGCGCTTCAACCCCATGGGTCCAGGTCGGCGGCACCAGCCTGTCGGCGCCGTGCTGGGCGGGTCTGATCGCAATCGCCAATCAGATTCGCGCATCACAGGGCCTGTCCTCGCTCGACGGGAAATCGGAGACCCTGCCGGGCATATACTCCCTCCAGGCGGCCGACTTCCACGACATCACCAGTGGCGGCAATGGAGGTTTCCTCGCCGGCCCCGGTTACGACCTGGTTACGGGCCGCGGCAGCCCTGTTGCCAACATCCTCGTGCCGGCGCTGGCGGCCACCAATATCCCCGAGCCCTTGGTGTTCTACTCAGCCAACATGGATACCGATCCCGGGTGGACCTACCAAAGCCAGAGCCAATGGGCGTGGGGGCATCCTACCGGCGGCTCAGGCAGCCAGGGAGGCCCCGACCCGACTTCAGGGCACACGGGCTCCAATGTAGTCGGGTACAACCTCTCCGGCGGATACTCCAAGATAAACAACACGCAGTACGTCACGACGCAAGCCATAGACTGCGCGGGGCGCACCGGCGTAACGCTTGATTTCTGGCGATGGCTGGGCGTGGACTCCTCCAACAGCGACCACGCGTCCGTTCAGGTCTCCAGCAATGGATCAACCTGGACGACGGTGTTTCAGAACCCGTCGATAACGACAAATGAAACGGCATGGTCTTATCAGACTTACGACATTTCCGCGGTCGCCGACAACCAGGCCGCTGTCTACATTCGCTGGGG
Source organism: uncultured Planctomycetaceae bacterium (assembly GCA_964605095.1). Lineage (GTDB taxonomy): Bacteria > Planctomycetota > Phycisphaerae > SM23-33 > SM23-33 > JAUWQU01. The sequence goes on from CAZSBS010000058.1 coordinate 2,478, forward strand.
TATGGGCAGGACGAACAGGTCGGGGAACTATTGCGGCTGGAACATCGACGACGTTACACTGAGCCAGACCGCCGGATTTTCCACAGGCCCCAGGGCAACCGACCCCAACATCAGCATCACCAGCAGCCCCTCGGGCACGTTGGGCACGTACAAGGTCGGCGACGCCGTGACGGCGCGCTGGAACGACACCTCCGGCGGCGACGGCAATACCGGCGCCCTGGCCGCGGCGAACCCCGTGACGGTGGACTTCAGCCAGTTCGGCGGGCCGGCCGCAGTGGCGGCGACGAACAGCGGCGGCTTCTGGACGGCCAGCTATGCGATTTTGGCCGGGCCAATCGACTCCGTGAACCGCAACGTGTCGGTGACGGTAACCGACCTTGCGGGCAACGTGGCGACCACGGCGGATACGACGAACCTGTCCGTGGACAACCAGCCGCCGACGGCCAGCATAGCAGCCGTGACGCCGGACCCTGGAACGACGGCCGTAAGTCAGATCGCCATCGTGTTCAGCGAGCCGGTCGGCGGGTTTGACCTGTCCGACCTCGAACTCACACGCAACGGCGGAGGCAACCTGCTCACCGGTTCGCAGACCCTCGACACCAGCGACGACGTGACCTGGCTCCTTGGCGACCTCTCCGACATGACGGGCACTCCCGGCATGTACGTGCTCAGCCTTACCGCCGCCGGCTCGGGTATTGTCGACGACGCCGGGAACCCGCTGGCCGGCGACGACGTGTTCAGCTTCGGCAACCCGACCGGTGACGTCAACGGCGATGGGGTGGTTGACGCCGCCGACTACATCGCCCTGAAACGGGCCTTCGGCTCCAGCGTCCCTTCTCCCGGAGAGTCTGCCGATTTCAACGGAAGCGGCACCGTGGACTACGAAGACCTCGTTGCCCTTATGGGCAATTTCGGGCAGAGCATCAACATGGCTTTCTCCGCTCCCCAGCAGGTTGCGGGGGCGGCTTCGCCGATGTCGGCGATGACTGCCGGCACGCCGGAGACCGTCGCCGCGGCCACGATGGCTGACCCGCTCGTAATGCCGCCAACTTCATCATACACCCTCCAAGACGCCGCGGCAGTCCTGGACGCCCTTGCCGCTTCGCAGCCGTCGCGCCTGGCCGCCGCACCGTATTCCGCCCTGCCAACTTACACCGGGCCGCCGACTCCGCTGGCCGGGCGCGCCAAACCCCTGTCGACATTCCTCTCCCCTCCGCGGAGCCACAGCAAGGCGGGGCAAGTGGTTGCGGATGCTCTTGCACTGGCCGGGCCGTGGCGGACCAACGGCTCAGCCAGCCACCAGTCGCCCGATGAACCTTGGATGGCCAGCCTGACCGTTGACCTCGCCGGCAAGCCGCGCAAGGGCCTGCTCGATCCCATCGGGCTGGACCCGCTGGCGGCGAGCAAATAGCCGCCGCCCGGCATAAGGATTTTCCCCGCTTGGGTGTTTAGAGCAAACCGTTCGACGCGACGGGCAACGGGACTCTTGACTCGGGACTTTTCTTTACGGCGGGCCGCCTTAACGATAATACCTCCAAGGGCAGGCTTGGCGGTCGGTGCGGTAATGAACGGGGTGAACTGGTGGGCGGCCCGGCGGGAGTCGTGACCTCCGCAAGATAGGTCCTATAGGACCCATAGGACCTATGCCGTGCTATCGGCCGGAAGAGGCGGTTCTTCTGCACCGCACGCCAACAGCGCAGCCGCCCCGCCGACAGCGCAGCCGCCCATTGCGTTCGGGCAGGCTTTGAGTACGCTGTAGTCGGACGCGATTAGCGACCGGCCTTCAGCCCCGTTCACGGGGCTTTGATCCCGCGATAGCGGGAGTATAGCCCAGGCCTTTGAGGCCTGGGGTAATCGGACGCTCTTGTTGTTTTTCAGCACGCTTCAGCTCGTTTGAGGAAGGCTTTAGCCTAAAGGCTCTCAAAATTGGGTAAGCCCGCTGAAGCGGGCTAAGAGGAAGAAACAAAAAGGAATGACGCAACCCAGGCCTAAAAGGCCTGGTCTAAACCCCCGCTGTCGCGGGGGCGAAGCCCCGTGAACGGGGCTGAATAACAAGGTTGCTAAACACAGTCACGCCATCAGGCCCGAACGTCGGGGTGGTGAACGGGGCTGAAGAACAAGGTCGCTAAGACGTACTCTGTACCCAGGCCGGTGGCGTACCAGTGTAGACTTAAGCATTGAACATGGAACATTGAACATGGAGCCTGGAACATCGAGCATTCGGCCTATGGCATTCTTGGCATTTGTCATTAATGGCATTGAACATTGAACATTCAGCATTGAACATTGAGCATTGAGCATTCACCAAGGAGACCTTCATCATGGGCGTTTCGAGCAAGCCATTCGGCGTGACGGGCGACGGGAAGCAGGCGGAGCTATTCACGCTTACCAACGCTCGCGGCCACGCGATGCGGGTAACCAATTACGGCGGGATCATCACTGGCCTGGACATGCCCGACCGCGCCGGCAAGACCGCCGACGTCGTGCTGGGCTTCGACACGCTGGAAGAATACCTGGGCAAGCAGCCGTATTTCGGGGCGATCGTCGGGCGGTACGCCAATCGCATCGCCGGCGGCAAGTTCACGCTGGACGGGCAGGCCTACGTGCTGCCGAAGAACGACGGCCCCAACGGCCTGCACGGCGGGCTCAAGGGTTTCGACAAGGTCCTCTGGCAGGCGGAGGGCCGGCAGACGCCCCAGGGCCCGGCGCTGCACCTGTCGTACGTCAGCGCCGACGGCGAGGAGGGCTACCCCGGCGAGATGACGGTCCGCGTGGCCTACACCCTGACCAACCGCGACGAGCTTCGCGTCGAGTACTCAGCCACGTCCACCAAGCCGACGGTGGTGAACCTCAGCCAGCACTCGTACTTCAACCTGGGCGGGGCGGGCGAGGGCGACATTCTCGGCCACCAGTTGCAGATCTTCGCCGACAGCTTCACGCCCATCGACTCGGTGCTGATCCCGACGGGCGAGATTCGCAGCGTTGCCGGCACGCCGCTGGACTTCCGCCAGCCGCACACGATGGGCGAGCGGATCGGCGTGGCCGACGAGCAGCTCCGCAACGGGCTCGGCTACGACCACAACTACGTGCTCCGCACCGCGGGGGCGGCGGGGCTCATCCGGGCCGTGCGAGTGGCTGAGCCAGGCAGCGGGCGCGTGATGGAAGTCTGGACCAGCGAGCCAGGCGTGCAACTCTACTCGGGCAACTTCCTGGACTCCACCAACGTCGGCAAGGGCCGCAGAACATACCACAAGTATTACGGCTTCTGCCTGGAGACGCAGCACTACCCGGATTCGCCAAACCACCCGGCCTTCCCGTCGTGCGTGCTTCGCCCGGGCCAGACCCTGCGGACGATGACGGAGTTCCGCTTCTCGGCGGAGTAACAACGGCGGTAGCCAGTAGCCGGTTCGCCCGCCTGCCCCGGCAGGGGGCAGTGGACTGTAGCCGCGGGTGGAGCGACATGGCCGCACAGCGGCCGTCGCGGAACCCGTGGAAAAAGGGGGCTCCATTTATCCTTTCGCCCCGGCGGGGCAAAGGAATGTCTCCTCCGCCCCTGCCGGGGCGGATTCGTGTGCCGCTTGGCACCTGTGGAAACACTCTTTCCCCCTCCCGCCCCGGCGGGTATGATTGTTCGTCATGGATAAGTTCCCGTCACAACAGCCCGTTGGGAGGCAGGTAGCATCGTGATGCCCTGGGTATGGGTCGTGGCCGCGTCGGCGGTGTTGTCGTGCTTCTTCGCGCTGGTGAGCTACTCCTTGCGCGTCTGGCGGCGAGCGCCGCTGGAGGACGCCTTCGCCGGAACCGGCGGCAAGGCGAAGCTGGAATTGCTGGAGAAGAACCTCTCAGCCCTCCGCTGGACGATGTCGTTCTGCCGGTCCTTGTCCAACGTCGTGCTGACCATCGCCCTGATGAAGGCCTTCGGCGTCCTGGTCGGCATCGGCTGGGGGCTTGTCGCGTCCGTACTGGTGGCGATGGGAATCATCGCGGTCTTCAGCATAGCTATCCCGCAGGTCTGGGCGTCGTATGCCGGCGAGAAGGTGCTCCGCTCCACGCTGGGAATCCAAATGGCGATCCGGTACGTCTTCTACCCCGTCGCGGCGGTGATGAACGCGTTCGACCTGCCCATCCGCCGGCTCAGTGGAGTGGCTGCCGACGCAGCCGACGGCGAGTCCGCCAAGGCTGAGATCCTCCAGGCCGCCAGCGAAGGCGCCGCCGAGGGCGCCGTCGACGCCGAGGAAGTCGACATGATCGAGTCCGTAATGGAGTTCGGCGAAACCCGCGCCGCCGAGATCATGACGCCGCGCACCGAACTCTTCGCCATCCCCGCCGACATGCCCTGGCCAATGGCGACCGAACAAGTCGTCGCCGCCGGACACTCCCGAGTGCCCGTCTACGAGCGGGACATGGACAACATCATCGGTGTGCTCTACGCGAAAGACCTGCTCCGGCTGGTCGGCCAGGACAAGGACATGCCGCTTCGCGAGATCATCCGCAAGCCGTTCTTCGTGCCGGAAACCAAGCCGCTGGACGACCTTCTGCGAGACTTCAAACGCCTCAAGGTCCACATGGCGATCATCCTGGACGAGTACGGCGGCACGGCCGGAATATGCACCGTCGAGGACCTGCTCGAGCAGATCGTCGGCGAGATCTCCGACGAGTACGACCGCGACGAGCCGGAGGAGATTAAGCGCATCAGCGACACAGCCGTCGAGATCGACTCGCGAATGTACGTCGATGACCTCAACGACGCCCTTGGCCTGGAGCTGCCCGAGGACGAGGACTACGACACCGTCGCGGGGTTCGTGTTCTCCGAACTGGGCTATATCCCGCGGGTTGGCGAGAAGGTCGAGGCGCACGGGGCGCGGTTCAGCGTACTGGCGGCCGACGAACGAAAGATCATCCGCCTGCGGGTCGAGCGGCTTGCCAAGCCCCCCGGCGGGCAGGCCGGGAACTAGGAACCGGTAGCCTGTAGCCAGTAGCGGTAGCCGGTTTAGAAGGCAAGCCAATTTGCGGCCCTGTTCAAAGGCGGCGCCTTTAGAGAATCTATGGGATCCATGGAGACTGTCGCTGCCGGCTCTGCCTCTTACCCGGCCACCGGCTACGGGCTACCGGCTACTTCCTGCTGGCCCAGCGTACACAAACCGGAAAGATGATCCGCCAATGCAGCAGCGCGACTCAGCCATCTGCCTGCGAACGACTGACTACAGCGAGACGTCGCAGATCGTCCATTTGCTGGGCCGGACATCCGGCGTGCTTCGCCTGATGGCCAAGGGCTCCAAGCGAAAAAAGAGCAGCTCCGGCGGCGCGATCGACCTCATGAGCGAGGGCGACCTGGTGTACATCCCGCACCCGGCCGGGTCGCTGGGAACGCTTGTCGAGTTCACCGAGACTCACTCCCACTCCGCGCTGCGAACCGGCGCGGCCAGGCTCAACACGGGCCTGTATATGATCGAGCTTGCGGGTGCCCTGCTGGCCGAGGCGGACCCGCACCCGGAAGTCTTCGACCTGCTGCACAACGCCCTGGCAAGGCTCGGCGAGCCCGATGCCCCAGTCCCGGCCGTGCTGGCATGGTTCCAGTGGCGGACGCTGCAACGTGCCGGCCTGCGCGGCGACCTTACCGCCTGCGCCGCCTGCGGGCGCCACGTCGGGCCCGCCTCGCGCGGGGCGTACTTCTCGTCGAGCGAAGGCGGGCTGGTCTGCTCCGCGTGCGAAGCCAGCGTGGCGGAAAAGCACCGCCTCGACCACGCCGCCCTTGCCGGCCTGGACGCACTCACCGCCGTCGCGGCCGGGCGAAAAACCCCCCTGCCCGACAACCAGGCCCACGCCGTCAACCGGATGCTCGCCTACCACGTCGCCAACCAACTAGGCAAACCGCTGAAGATGGCGAGGTATGCGATAGAGGCGGGGAGATGAGGAAGAGAAGGCAGTAGTAGTTGGTAGATAGGGAGTAGGGGGAAAGCAAACGGCGGAACCTGGAACCAGGAACACGGTATTTGGGAAAGACGGGAACGGCACCTGACAATGATAGGCCCGACGGGCCGACAGCATTTAGCCTGGGGTGACCGAAGGGAACCCCCGGAACCGATCCCCAAAGAACCAGAGCCCCATCGGGGCGGCGCTGTATCTACGGTCTAGGGGGCGATGCTCCTACTCCCTGGCCTCGCGCACTCGGTCATAGGCGGCGAAGGGCTGGTTGTTGAAGTCCCCGCCGACGAAGAGCAGGTCGTTGGCCTTGTCCTTGGCCGGCACGATCACGAGGTTGAACGACTCGGCGTCGCCCAGTGGGTCGTCCCTGGTGGGGCGGAAGTACACCAGGTGCGGATTGCCCTTGTGGCTTACGAGTAGGAAAGGCCGCTCCTGGCCGTCGCCGCGGCCGCTCTTGAACGTCCCGGCCATGTACACCTGCTTGTCCTTGAGGAAGTCGTTGTACTTCTCCGGGATTTTCGCGGCCACGGTCGGGTCCGAGCGGAACTCGTAGGAGTTCTTGGCCATGCTCTCGGCCGTCTTGGCATCAAACAGCCGGGCGGTCAGTTCGGCGTTCAGTTTCCACTTGCCTTCCAGCCGGCCGGCAACGACGTTCTCCTTGTCCGGCTCGACCCGCAGGGCCGCCCACGCGACCACGGCAACGGAAAGCAAGAGCGAGACCCCGAACACTGCCGCGATGACTTTGCATTTCATTGTCTTCCCTTTCGCAAGGATCCGAGACTTCCCAAATGGCTGTCTGGTCCCCATGCCAGAAAGGATAACACCGTGACACGGGGATTCAATGGAAAAGGCTCGCCTGAACCCCACCGCCCTCCTGTAGCCCGGCGGGGATAACGCCCCACGGCGTCACTACGAACGGCCGCCACGGTTTCGGTCGTCGTTTTCTTGCAGCCTGGGCGGCGGTTCGTATAATGGTGGTTTGCCGGCGGGCGGTTCGTGCGCGTGCCGAGAGGCCGCGGCCGGCCACAGCGTGCCCCGTCCGATGACTGGGCATTCGGCATTCGGCACTTGCCGTTTGGCATTGAACATTGGGCCTTTGCCCCAGGACCAACGAGATGATAATAAAGCACTTGCACGGTTTTTTTGCCACGTCCGCCGCGACGGCCCTGGCTGCCCTTGCCGCGACGATGCTGCTGGCCGGGCTGGCAGGCGGGCAGGCATCGGCGGATGAGTTCATCCTCAAGGACGGCAAGTGGGTGACGGCGCCCAAGCCCGCCAAGGGGACGATCGAGGGCGAACTGGCGCTGATCAGCCAGCAGATTCAAGAGAAGAACTTCAAGACCGCCCGCGCCTCAGCCGACGCGTTCCTCAAGGACCACCCCGACAGCCCATCGTGCGAGGAGGCCATGCTGCTGGGCGCCCAGGCCGAGCTGGACAACGGGATGTACTACCAGGCATTCGAGCGGCTCGAGGCCATGCTCGCCAAGTACCCCAACGGCCTATTCCTCGAGCGGGCGCTTACCCGCGAGATGGAAGTCGCCAATGCCTTCCTGGCCGGCAAGAAACGTCTCGTGGGCAGAGTGCTCCGCCTCCCAGCCACCGACGAGGGGCTGACCATCCTCCGCAAGATCTCCGAGCACGCACCCGGCACGGACATCGCCGAGCGGGCCATACTGCGGATCGGCGAGTACCACTTCCAGCAGAAGAATTACCGCGACTCCGCCGATGCCTACGACGAGTTCCTGGCGCTGAACCCCAAGAGCGCCCGCGTGCCGCACACAATGGCCCTGGCAGCCCAGTCGATGTACGAGTCGTTCAAGGGCGTGCCCTACGACGAGACTCCGCTGGTCGAGGCCGAGGCGCGGTACAAGGCCCTGATAGCCCAGTACCCCGACGAGGCCCGCAAGTGCCGCGCCGCCGACATGGTCCGCGAGATCGTCACCATTCGCGGCGAGCGGGCCTACGAGACGGCGAAGTTTTACGAGCGCACGGGCCGGCCTAAGTCGGCGATTTTCTACTACCGGCAGGTGGCGGAGGAGTTCCCCTCGACGGTCTGGGCGTCCGAGGCAAGGACTAAGGTCGGCGTGGCGCCGAGGCGCCCGTCGGCAAAGCCGGCGGCTGAGGAGGCAAAGCCCGCGACGGTCGAGGTAAAGGCCACTGACGCGCCGAAGGGCATGACGGAGGTAGAGTTCGGACAGGGCAAGCCCGCGGTTGAAGAGGCAAAACCCGCGCCGGCCAAGGAAAGGCCCGCGCCGGCCGGCATGACGGAGGTAAAGTTCGGACAGGACAAGCCCGCGGCGGCCATGGTCGAGCGGGAGATGATCATCAAGTCCGAGCCAACGACATCACCCGCGGTGCCGCCCTCGACGCAGCCGGCGCCTGAGCCGGCGGCCCAGGACAAACCCGCCACCACGGCGCCGGCCGGGCCGGTGGACCTGGAAGGGCTCACCAACCCAACCGCCAATCCAAGCTCGAAGGGGCAGTCGAAATGACCATCAGAACACGCGCAATATTCGAAAGATTCGGAATATTTAAAAAGGCCTGGATATGGTTGTTTGTCGCCTGCGCGGCGGCCTCGGCCGGGGGATGCTCAGCGGACCCGACCAAGGGCTACAGCCTCGCCAGCCAGTACGACACCAGCATCAAGACCGTGTGCGTTCCGATCTGGACACGCGGGCGCAACGTCTTTCGTCGCGACCTGGAGATGCGTCTGACCGAGGCGGTGGTCAAGAAGATCGAACTCGACACGCCGTACAAGGTGGTTGATAAAAGCCGGGCCGACACCGAGCTGCGCGGCTCGCTCGACCTTGTCAGCCAGCGGGTGCTCAGCTTCAACCCCGACGACGGCCTGCCGCGCGAGACGGAGATAACCATGTCCGTGTCGTTCACGTGGACGGACCTCCGCAGCGGCAAGGCTATCAAGCAGGTCACCAACCTCCGCCAGTCGGCCGTGTACATCCCCCCTTCGCCGCTGAGCGAAGATTTCTTCCAGGGAAGCGAAGACGTGGTCAACCGCTTGGCCCAGCGGGTCGTAGAACAGATGGAATCCGACTGGTGAAAAGCCCCGGCCACGCCTGCCCCTGTGGGGCCAGGCCCGGCCGGGATGGTCAAAGCCGTCCGGGGGCCGCGCGGCGCGGTGTGCTTTCGTCGGCCGGGGGCGAATGCGCATGGTCCGGGCGGGGTATTTCGGCTAAGATGATAGAATGTATGAGTTGCGTTGTTTCGCGGCTATGAGGTCTCATGAGCGATCAGGTACCTGACAAACCCGTCGGCCGGGGTCCCACCGGCCCGCAGTTGCCGAACCGTTTCGGCCGACCCATGTTCTGGGTGTTTCTCCTCGTCGCCGGGGTGATATCGCTTCTGTTCGTTTTCAACCCGACACAGCAGACGAGGCGGCCCATCGACCCCCAGGAGTTCTGGACCTACGCCGTCAACGGCGACATCGTGGGGACCATCGAGATCCACGAGCAGGAAATCACGGGCGAGCTCAGCGAGCGCGTCCGGGGCCTTAAGCCCAACGAGCCGAGGAAGTTCACCGTCAGTTACACCTACGCCCAGGCGGACCAGAACTTCGACCAGCGCCTCCAGCAGGCCCTGGGAAAAGGCGCCGCCAAGGGCGGCACGACCAGGTACAAGTACGTCTCGGCAAGCTGGTGGGAAGGCCTGCTGCCGCACCTGCTGCTGATCGTGCTGATGTTCATGGCGGTGTGGTTCCTGCTGTTCAGGCGGCTTGGCGCAGCCGGCGGCGGGGCGGGTTTCCTGGGCAGCTTCGGCCGGAGCCGGCACCGCCTGCTTACCAAGGATTCACCGAAGGTCACCTTCGACGACGTCGCTGGCATCGAGGAAGCCAAGGAGGAAGTTCAGGAGATAATCGAGTTCCTCCGCAACCCGCGGAAGTTCCAGCGCCTTGGCGGGCGTGTGCCTCGCGGCGTGCTGCTTGTCGGCGAGCCTGGCTGCGGCAAGACGCTGATGGCCAAGGCCATCGCGGGCGAAGCCGCGGTGCCGTTCTTCAGCATATCCGGCAGTGACTTCATCGAGATGTTCGTCGGCGTCGGCGCCAGCCGGGTCAGGGACCTGTTCAAGCAAGCCAAGGACTCCGCGCCCTGCATCATCTTCCTTGACGAGATCGACGCGGTCGGGCGGCGGCGGATAAACGACATGCACGGCGGCGGGCAGGAGTCCGCCCAGACTCTCAACGCCATCCTCGTCGAGATGGACGGCTTCGACACCTCCGACCAGGTCATCGTCATCGCCGCGACCAACCGCCTGGACGTTCTGGACCCCGCCCTGACCCGGCCCGGGCGATTCGACCGGCAGATCAACGTCCCGCTGCCGGACCTCAAGGGCCGATACGAAATCCTCGGCATCTACGTCAACAAGGTCAAGTGCGGGCCGGATGTGGACCTCAACCGCATGGCCCGCGGCACGCCGATGTTCAGCGGGGCCGACCTCGAGGCGCTGGTGAACGAGGCCGCCATCGCCGCGACAATGGCCGACAAGGAATTCGTCGAGATGGCCGACATGGAGGAGGCCCGCGACAAGGTCCGCTGGGGCCGGGCCAGAAAGAGCCGAGTCATAGACGACCGCGAGAGGGAGATGACGGCCTACCACGAGGCAGGCCACGCGCTGATGCAGTTCCACCAGCCTGACGCCGACCCGCTCCACAAGGTCTCGATCATCCCGCGAGGGCAAGCAGCCGGCGCCACGTTCAGCCTGCCCGAAAAAGACCGATATATGTACACCCGCCGCTACTGCGAGGCCCTCATCCGAGTGGCCATGGCAGGGCGGATCGCCGAGGAGATGTTCTGCGGCGACATCGACAGCGGGGCCGCCAGCGACATTCACCAGGCCACCGAGGTCGCCCGGAAAATGGTCATGGACTGGGGCATGAGCGCCAAGCTCGGCTTCGTCCGCTACTCCGCCGATGAGCACAAGGCCGTGTTCCCCGACGCCGGCAAGGAATACTCAGATCGCACCGCCGAGGTCATCGACCAGGAGATCAAGGCCATCGTCGACGCCGCCGAGGCCGAGACGCGGCAAGCCCTCGAAGAGCACCGCGACGAACTGGACCGCCTGGCAAAGGCGCTGATGAAGTACGAGACCCTCTCAGCCGACGAGGTCCGCCAGATAGTCGAGGGCCAAAGCCTCGACAAGCCGACCGTCGGAGACCTGCTCGACCGAGAGCAGACCCGAACCACGCCGCCAAAACCGGAGCCAAACGCCAAGCCCGACTTCCCCCCCTTCGCCCAACCCGGCACCCAGGCGCCGTGACGGGGAATTAAAGGCAAAATCAAGACTGTCGGCATGCACCCAGGAGTCTGTCGTAATGCTCAAGTATGCGGGAGAATGAGGTGCCTGCGGACAGCAGACTCTCGCCGGCCTCCCCGGCGCCGCTGAAGGTCGATAGGATGTACTCCACATCCGAGCGTTCGATGCCATAGAGCAGCATGTAGGCTGCATCAAGCTCGGCCAACAGGTCCTCTCGCTCGTCGGGCTTCCACTTGTGGACTGCCGGGGTGAAGCCGGCGGCCTTGGCGAACGGAATCATATTGTTGCTGGTGCATGTGAGCTTGAGTACCCGCTGGGATACCCAGTCCACCAGCTTCTGACGCTTACTCCATGGACAAGCGTCCAGATAGAAATCCGGCGGAAAAACAGGCAACTGCTCAACTATGAAGAAGTTCAAATGCACCCCGCCAACCTTCTGCCTCGCCACAAAATCCAGCGCAAACGAGTTCATGTTGGCAAGGAGGCAGGATAGCGTCCGCTCTTTGATCTTGGCGTCTGTCAGCAGCATTGGTGCGGAGTTCACGGCGCCCACGTGGGGAATGAATGCTGCTATCATGGTGCGCATATTGGTCGGGCTGGTCACATCCTTGAAGCAGATGCAGGCCGGCCTTCGTTCAACCGGCAGCGCACGATCGACCTCGGCTTCATCCACCCACCACCTCGGCTCGACGCAATACTCATGGTTCTGATGATCCACGAGCGATGTTTCTGCCGTTTGGCCCTGACGCATCCAGTTGTCGGCCTTTATCATCACGCTGGCGGCCCGATGGTCATAGGCCTGAACCATCTTGGCCTCGTAAAGCGGGAGGTATCGCTTCTTGCCCTTCTTCCAGAACGCCCCATCCCGGACACACCTGCCCGCCTCAAGTTGCTCGCGAGTGCGGAACAGAGCGGCGTCGTTGGTCTGGTGGAACATCGTGAAGAAGCGCACGCCCCAGGGATTGCCGCCTTCCTTTCGGTTCCGGTCAATCAGCACGGGCACGCGACGGTAAACTGCCTTGGTCAGGTCCGCATCGCGGCGGGTGCGGAAGATCGGGCACGTCCGCGTATTGGGATTCAGCCGCTTCATATCCTGAGCAGTAAGGATGATGTGGCGGCTCTTGTCCTTCAGGTCGTCCATCGCACGGGCGAAGAATACGAAGTCCATCGACTTGCTCTTGCGCTCGGCCCCGCCGAAAAGCAGGACGCTGAACTTGAATGACCTATGCACGTCCGGGAATACCGGCGCCTTGTTCTCGAAGTCATACAGGCCATGGAGCGCCTTCGATTCGACCAGCTCCCCGAAAAATTGCCTGGTGGTGTGGTCTGTGGCGATGCCGGAAGGCACGAGCAGCCCCACCATGCCGCCAGGGGCGACGATGGAATGGGCAAGTTCGGCGAAGACGGCGTACGTGTTGATGTCGCCTTTGCCCGACAGTGGGAACCGGCCACACGTGCGGACATGGTTTAGTACGCTCTCGGCCGTGGCCTTGGCGTCAAGGTAACGCCGGTGCAGATCGGGGTTGGTCCTCTCCAGGTCGGTGATCATCTTGACGCGATTGGAAGCATTCATTGCCCCGGCGATGGCAGGCTCCACCGCATCGAAGAACTCTCGTTCCTGGAGCTTGAGCCGCTCCCAGGGGGGATTCCCGATAACGCAGTCAAATCCGCCTTCCGGCCGGGAAAAAACGTCTTTGAATGCCTCGCGCAAGTCCATCGCGTACGGATGCCCCGCCTTGTCGCTGACGAGGCTGTTGCCGCAGACAATGTTGGATGAAAGGTCGGCCAGTGTTCTGCCCGCCCTGGCCGAACGTATCCACAGGGCCAATTGGCTTATCTCGACGGCCTCCGGGGAGAGGTCCACGCCGAAAAGGTTGTCGTGCAGGATGAAGTCGGGAATCTGCTCGTACAGCGGTTTCGCCTGCTCGCCCTCATGGAAGATGAGATGTTCAAGGACGTACTGATAGAGTTCATCAAGCACGTCATAAGCCTGAATCAGGAACGCTCCGCTTCCGCAGGCTGGGTCGATAATCTTGAGCTTGCGAAGTTCGCTCAGGCATTCATGCCAGTACTTTGCGTGCGCCGGATCAGGCTTTGAGGCCGCAAGGTCCTGCGGAGCAAGTCCGGCCTTGGCCGCCAGTTCGTCGAGGCGGTCGTTGGCGAGCCTGGCGATAGTGTTGTACGTGATAAACGCGGTGAACTCCGGGGGAGTGTAGTAGATGCCGAGTTTCTTCCGCTCGGCCGACTTGCCCATCTTGGGGCCCGCCGCTTTGACCGGCTCGCCAAACAAGCCGCCCCGGCGCAATCGCTCCAAGTCGTTTACGGACCGCTCGAAGAGGTGGCCCAGCACGTCGACGTTGACTTCATCGCCGAAATCGTAAGAACCGATGGTCTCAAAGACGGCCATCCAGTCGTCTTCAAGAGACAGGTTGTCCACTTCTTCGTCCTTGTGGAACAGCCCGCCGTTGTAGCCGGGAATCTTGCGGACAGGATCGCCTTCGTCCACAGCCCGGAAAAGGTTCAGGAAGTTCTGCCAGATCGGGTTGGTGACTCTGGCGAATGGCGAGGGGTGGCTGTAGGCGGTGTGTATGATTCGTTCCGGGAGCAGGCCGCGGTCCTCGCAGAAGGCCAGGAAGATGATTCGGTCCATCAAACGCTGCGTGATGTAGATTGCCTTGTCCAACGGCTTGCTGGACGGCGGCCGGCATAGGTGCCCGACCAAAGCCACGCGTTGTTGGTGGTAATAGGTATAGAGTTCGTCACCCACCTCCCGCTGTCGCCTGTTGGTCTTTTCCAGCAGTTCTTCCGCGCGAGGGGTCTGCCCCATCGTAAGCGGCAGCAATCCGCCTTTCCGGAAGACATAGTAAAACTCCCGAAAGGCATCCACGTTGCGCAGGTCTTGGAGGGTGAAGAGTTGGTATGCCCGCGATCCCTGGCTCCGGTGGTAGAGCCGGAAGCTGACCATATTGCTTACGATCCCCCAGGGGCACTCGGGCACGGCGTCAAGGTAGTCCCAGCACTGCTGAACCGGCGTGCGGCCCTGTGAGCGGTCGCGGTCAACATTCACAGTCGGCCCCTTGAGCTCGATCATGGCCAGCGGCTTGCGCTTCCTATCGTGCTCGAACAAACCGATGGCCGCGTCGACTATCCCGCCATTAACGGCATACTTGGGCTCTATGTTCCATTGGCCAAGACCTTCGCTGAAAAGCGTGTAACCCAACGCCTGCCCGAAGACCTCGGTCAAGAACTCGCCCTCGAGGTTGGATTCCTTGCGCAGGCGTAACTTGCCCTCAGACTCCATGTCGGCCCACTTGACGATGATCTTGTGGGCATCTTCTTGCTGCTTGTCCCGCAGCCGGTAGTCGTCACCCGCCTGCCGGAGGTATCTCGCCAGGAAGAGCCCCCGCCGACGGGCAGGCGCATCACCGTAACGAGCAACATTCAGTTCTGGGAAAAGCTCCATGTGTTGGCCATCCTATGGCATCGTGCTTGCCTATATTCCCTGCGGATTCTAACATGGGTCTACAGGAATAAGACCTGTTAAACTCGTCCTTCCATTCGTTTGACCACCCCCACCGTCGCTATCACCAGTACCAGCATTACACCGGTCAGGCCCGCGTAGAGCCCAAAGCCGCGAGCGATGCCGATCTCGTCGAACACGACCGCCATGCCAAAGGGGAACACGAACGCACCAACCCCCCCGCCGGTGCTAGCCATTGCCACCGCCAGCGACTGGCCCGTGCGGAGGTGCCTGCCCATCAGCGCCATGACCACCGGGTAAATGGCTGAGAAGCCCAGCCCGGCGACGAAGACCGCAACCGCCACGCCGACAACCGACGGCGTGAACGCCACCGCCACCATCGCCGCCGTCGCGGTTACGCCCATTCCCAGCAGAAGGCGGTCCTGCCGCGTGCCATGGTAGAGCGCCGACACGCCGATCCGCCCGGCCAGGAGGCCCACCCAGAAGGCCGAGACCAGCACGCCCGCATACTTCTTGGACGCCGACATGGCCTCCACACAGTACTTGGCCAGCCAGTCCGTCACGCCGATCTCCACGCCAACGTAGACCATGAGTATCAGCGAGCCGAGAATGACCAGCGGGTTTCGCAGAACCTCGCCCAGGCGGGCAGGCTCATGACCGGCCTGGACCGGGACGTCCAGCCGCGAGAATGGCATGGCCGCCATCGCCGCCGCCATGGCAAGCGACAGGGCGGCGCCCAGGCGGAAGATCGTCTGCCACGTGGCGCCGGCCTCGGCAATCAGCATGACCACCAGCGGCGATGCGACGGACCCCGCGGCGAATGCGGCATGCATGAGGTTCATCAGCCGGCTCTGCCCCCCACGTTCCATCCGAACCACGCCGAAGTTGACCACCACTTCCGTCCCCGCGGCCCCGGCCCCGCTGAGCAGCCTCAGTGCCGTGTTGACCGCGACAGAGCCCGTCAGCCCGAAAAAGCCCAGCCCGACCGCCTGAACCAGCAGCCCGCCGACAATCACTTTTCGCGGCCCCAGCCTGTGTATCAGCACCCCGCTGATGAACGTCGCCAGAAAGTAGCCCAGGGCGCTGGCGTAGAGCACCACACCCGTGGTCGTGTAGCTCCACTGAAACTCGAGGATCACCTTCGGCAACACCGCCCCGATCGCCGTCATGTTAAGCCCGAACAGCGCGAAGCTGCCCAGCATCGACGCGAACAGCACGCCATGGCCCGGCTCAACCTGTGGGAAGAACTTCATTGCTCTCGCCGTGTTCGTCGTGTGCATGGTCCCGGCTTGAAGCCGTAAATCATGCGGCCGGGTTCCGCCGGCCCGCGAAAGACGTTACAATACTGGAGAATCGCCGGGAACATTAGGAGAAATAAAATGAAGAGATCGCTCGCGATTGCCCTGTGCCTGGGGCTGACGGCCGTTGCCGGCAGCCATGCATGGGCCAAGAGGCTGGGGCCAAAGCCCGTGACTCCCGTGGTCCATGACGGGGTGAAGTACCTGGCCCCCAACAATAATGGGCGCGAAGGCAGGCTTGAAGCCCGCAAGGTCGATACGGGCGAGAAACTCTGGGATGCGGTCATCTATGCCGTCAAGATCGACCCCAACCTGGAGGAAGACGTTCAGTGGGTCTTCATCACCGCCCTGGAAATCAACGGCGACAAGATTCACGTCACTAATGGGAAGAACGAGGAGTACACGCTCGACCTCAAAACGAGGAAGGTCGAGAAAGTGGACAAAAGCTCCGGCAAGGAGAAGTGACCGCCGACCGAGTGAATCACGGCCGGCGCGCGGGCACTGAATGCGGGCGCAGCCGCGTTTGACTTCTTCTCCGCGGAAGGATACATATAACATCTGGGCTCGGCTCTTTTTCCACCGGGCAAAGGTCAGTGCAATGGCGGCGTTTCCTCTTACATCCTATGGCCGGCGGGAATGGATCGCCTGTTCGGCGATCTCCGTGGCTCTGCTGGGCGTCATCGGCGCCCTGGCCTGGGCACAGACGCCCTGGCTGGCGCCGGCGGCAGTGCCGGTGCTGGCCTTATGGGGCTGGGTGATTTGGTTCTTCCGCGACCCGGACCGCCTCGTGCCCGACGAGCCGGGCGTTTTCGTCAGTTCCGCCGATGGCGTCGTGGCCGACATAACCCCCGTCGGCCCCGGCGAGGCGCTCGGCGTCGAGGGCACGCGGATAGGCGTCTTCATGAACATTTTCAACGTCCACGTAAACCGCGCCCCCTGCGACGCTCAGGTAGTGTCTGTCGACCACCAACCCGGCGTCTTTCTCGACGTCCGAAAGCCCGAGGCCGCGTTTCGAAACGAATCCGCCACCATTCGCCTGAACGTAACCCACGCCGGCCGGCAGCACCCGGTCCTTGTCCGGCAGGTCGCGGGGCTGGTTGCACGCCGAATCGTCACCGATCTTTCCCCAGGCCGGCAGGTGCATCGCGGACAGCGGATGGGTATGATTAAGTTCGGCTCAAGGCTGGAGTTGTGGGTGCCGGCCGAGTTGGTCGGCGAGGTCCGCGTGTCGGTTGGCGACCCTGCCGTGGCTGGCCAGACCGTGCTGGTTGCCGCACCGAAGGAGTCCGCCAATGCCTGAAGATCGGCAAACCAAGACGCCCTCGATGCCCACCCGACCGGATCGGTTGACGAGCGAGGAAATCCGGGCCCTGCGCCACACCCGACGCATCAAGCGCCGCCTGGCGCGGCGGGAGCGAACCAGGCGCCACCTGCTGGTCACAATCTCGGTCCTGCCGAGCATGTTCACGCTGGCCAACGGCCTGCTCGGTTTCGCCGCCATTTACATCGCCACTCGCACGAGCATAGAAGGCGAACCGGCCCTGCTGGGCGTCGCGGCCTGGCTGCTGTTCGCGGCGATGGTCTGCGACATGATTGACGGTCGGCTCGCTAGGTTCGCCCGCAAGACCAGCGATTTTGGCGCCCAGCTCGACAGCATGTGCGACATTATCAGTTTCGGTATTGCCCCGCCAATCCTGATGATCCGCACGGTCATGGGCGCGGTCAACGGGCAGGTCAGCAAGGTCCCGCTGCTCTGGCGGCTCAGCGACATCGGCGTCGAGCGGGTCCTGTGGATCATCGGGGCCATCTACGTCGCCGGCGCCGTCATGAGGCTGGCGCGATTCAACGTCGAAAACGAACCCGACGAGTCCTCGCACATGAGCTTCCGCGGACTGCCATCCCCAGGCGCAGCCGCGGCCGTGGCTACACTCGTGCTGCTCTTCGACCACCTCATGCACCTCAAGGACAGTCTGACCGGGCCGACGAGGGCACTTATCGGGCCGGAAACCGCACCCTGGTTCGCCGCCGTCATCAGCCTGGCACTGCCGCTGATAACCCTGGCCGGCGGACTGCTCATGGTCTCCAACTTCCGATACCCACACGTGGTCAACCAGTACATCAGAGGACGAAAACCTTTCGCCTACCTCGTCAAGCTCGTGCTGCTGGTCGCCGCGGCCCTGATCGAACCGTTCATCACCATGGCGGTCGCCGCGACCACGTACACCCTC
>CAZSBS010000059.1:0-20646 GCA_964605095.1 uncultured Planctomycetaceae bacterium
GGCCCTGGGCATCCGACGAAGCTTCAGAGCGAAGGCCATGTTCTTGTATACCGTCATGTGCGGGTACAGCGCGTAGTTCTGGAAGACCATGGCGATGTCCCGGTTCTTCGGCGGGACGTTGTTGACCACCGTTTGGCCTATACTGATCGTGCCGCTGGTTATCTCCTCCAGCCCGGCCACCATGCGAAGAGTGGTGCTCTTGCCGCAGCCCGACGGGCCCACGAGCACGATGAACTCCGCCTCGTTGATGAGCAGGTCCACGTTCCTTACGGCCTGGACGCCTCCGGGGAAGGTCTTACACACTTTGTCGAGAACCACGCTAGCCATACGGGGGCTCCTTGAGGTCTACTTGTCGAACTTGGCCGGCAGCATCCGCCATGCGTAAAGGTACTTCTCGTCGCGGACGAAAATCACGCCGGCTGCGATGGCAGGATGAGACCAGACCACCGCGTCCTTGCCCTGTCCGCCGCAGAGCTTGGCCCGGCCGAGGACCTCGCACTTTTCCCGCGTGGCGCGGATCATCACCATCTCGCCTCTGTCGCCGAAGACCATCGCGCGGTCGCTCGTCGCAACGATGTGGGCCATGTCCTGGAACGCGTCTTCCTTGTCCTGGATCCACAGCCTCTTTAGCTTGTCGTTGGGGTCCAGGCAGATCAAGCCTCTGGATATTCCCAGCACCAGGGGGCCCTGGAGCGTTGGTGTGGCTATCTCGGGGAGCAGATCGCGGTTCTCACCCAGCGGCATGGTGTTGATCGTGCCGTCGTCGGCGAAACCGTACAGCCGGGCCTTATCGGATTCCGTCGCCAGCAGCAGCATCCGCCCAAACACGACCGGCGATGGCACGGTGTAGTTCTTGGAGTTGTCGATCGGCATGGACCAGAGGCGCTTGCCGCTGGCGATGTCCCAGCCGCCGACCGTGGCGGCATCGTAACCGATTACCTCTCTTACCGATCCGACGACGGCGGGGGTGAAGGAGGAGTAGTTTGGCCCGGCCGTCTTGGCCCGCCAGACGGTCTGGCCGGTGTTGGGGTCCAGCGCGACCAGGTCGCCGGGCATGAGGATCAGTTTGTCGTCGAATATGAGCGGCGCGACGGCGTATCCCCACTCCGGCGGCTTGTTGCCCGCGTCGAAGTCCTTGCGGTAGTTCTTCTCCCAGACGCTCTTGCCGGTCTTGAGGTCGTAGCAATGCACGTCGCCGAACGCGCCGACGGTTATGACCTTGCCCTTGTAGATGCACGGCGTGGCCCGTGGGGCCGAGCTGTAGGGCATCTGTCGCCCGTTGGTGACCTTGGCATGCCAGAGTTCCTTGCCGGTGGCCCCATCGAAGCACCAGTAATAGTCGTTCCGCCTGCCATCGCTGTCCGGCGCTACCACCACGCCATCGGCGGCGGCCAGGCCGGCGTTGCACCGGCCCGCCATTCGCTGCTTCCAGAGCAGCTTGAGTTCAGGCATGGCCGTGGGGATCTCCGCGCATTGCCCGTCGTGCGTCGGGCCTCGCCAGCCCGGCCAGTCCGGCGAGGAAATTCCCCCGCCGCCGGCAGAGAACGCCGGCCGGCAAAGGCAAGCCAGCATCAAAACTGCGTACGGGACGCTAACGTATCTGTTAATGCGTGTCAAACCCACAACCTTTCCAAGACGCCGAGGCACCTGGGAGTTAAACGCGCCACGCCGGCCGCGGTTCGCGGGAACATTGTAAACGACCGAAGCGGCAGTTGCGAGCGCCGACGAGCTGCCTGAGGAACCGCCGATAGTTCCATGCAATGGGTGCCGTGGTTCGCGGAGTCCCGGCGCGCCGGGACGACGCAACCACGTCTTGGATCTGCTTGGAGGGGCATGTCCCGGCGCCTCGGCGTGAGGCGAACCGGGCACGCACCGGGCTATAGCCCGCTCAATGCCTTCAGGATCACCTTGTCGTTGGCGAAGGTGACGGTGATTGTCTTGGCGCCATCCTTCCAGGTGACTATCTTGCCTGAGCCTGCCAGGCTACCGATTGCCCCGGCCGCGCCCGAGGATTCGGCGCCCTTGCCGAGGATCCCCTCGACCTGGGCCAGCGTCATGCCATTGGTGATCTGGTCGTAGTTGCTCTTGGTGACCTTGCTGCCGCAGCCGGCCAGCACAATTATTCCAAGACCCAGCAGGACGATGCATACCAGGGCGAGTCGATTTGTCTTCATTCCGTCTTCCTTTTCCTGAATGGTTTTCCGGCGGAGGAGTTTGCGGCACTTACCGCAGTCTATGCCGCGCGTGATTTGCCGTAAGACCCTGCCGGGGCAAAGTCCTGCGGCTCTGAGGCGAACTTCCGTAAAGTGTAGGCCCCCATACCCGGATTATCCAGCCCGCAAGAGGGCAAAATCAGACCCCTGCTGCCGGGCCGGTGCAAGGTGGGGGGATTTCGCCAAACGATAGCCCGGCCGGCGTGTCCTGCATAAAGGGACGGGAGTTGCTAGAATTAAGCAGGAAGCCATGCCCGTGCCCGATGTTGTGGGCGGGCTGGAGAGAGGAAGCGGGAATTATGAACGACACATTCCAACGCCGCTTGGGCGCCGCAGTTGGTGCGGCCTGGTGGACGGTTCTGGTCTGGTGGTTGCTGCTGCTGGCCTCATGGTGCGGCAGCATGGCGGTAATGCACATTCGCCCGGCCTGGGTGCTGGGGATGCTGGGCGAGGGCGTGACCTGGCTGGACGTGCAGATGATGTACCTGTGGCTTATCGGCAGCTTTAAGGTGATGGGCATTGTGGCGGCCCTGGTCGCCCTTTTCCTGACGCTGTGGCATCGCCGGCTTGGACGCTTGACCGGTATGTAGTGGTAGCCGGTAGGTGAGGCTGTTTGATAATTCCGTGCTGTGGGTGCCGCCGTGAATTATCGGACACCCTTGGTAGCCTGAAGTCTCTTGGCTCACGCCTTTGGCAGGATTTTGGGCGGTTTTTCGCCGGCCCCGGCCAAGCGTCGCAGCAGAAGCTCCCGCAGTTCGGCGCGGACTTTTTCGTGGTCGTTGCTGCCGGCGAGGTTGTTTCGCTGGTGCGGGTCGGCCTGGAGGTCGTACAGGTACGCCTCGTGGTAGACGTCGCTGTCGCAGGTGCCGTAGCGGGCCTGGCCCTTTGGGGCCTCGACGCAGTACGTCCAGCGTTTGGTTCTGACGGCCCGGCCACAGGTGCTCTCGCTGATTTGCACGAACACTTCCTGTGGCCAGTCTTTTGCCGAACCGTCGACGAGGCCTTGCAGTGGCTGTCCGGCGAGGTATTCCGGCAGATTTGCGCAGCCGGCGGTCAGGACGGTGGGCGTCACGTCGAGCAGGCTGACAAGCTCGTTGACGACCTTTCCGCCGGTGAATCCCGGCCCGGCGACTATCAGCGGCGTGCGTATCGAGTCGTCGTGGCAGGATCGCTTGTACTCGCCGTTTCGGGTCTTGAAGTGGCAGGCGTGGTCGGTGGTGTAGATGACCAGCGTGTCCTCGGCCAGGCCGAGCTTGGCGAGTTCATCGCGTATTCGCCCGATGTTGGCGTCGAGGCTGTTGCAGCAGCCGAGGTAGTCTGGCATCTCCGCCTTCCAGTCGCCGCCGGCGCCGTCGAGGTCGCCGGGCACGCGGTAGTCGCGGAACTTTTCCTTCGAGCCGTGCGGACCCTCGAAGTGGCTGTGGTCGTTCTGGTGGTGCGACTCGATGTAGGAAACGAACAGGAAGAACGGCCTGCCCGCGGCGGCGGGGGCCTTGCGGGTGCGAAGGTACTCGATCACCCAGTCCGTCTCGGCGTCGACGCGGTACCGGCCTTCGGGGAAGTCGCGCCTCTTGCCGTCGGTGTTGAACATGTGCCCGTCATATCCGTGGCTGGTGAACTCGAGTACGTCCGAGGCCAGCCAGAAGTCCTTGTATCCGCCGCGTCGCTGGAGTGGGACGGGCTCGGAGCGGCAGTTGAAGGGCTTGACGTTGGGGTAGGTCTTGCCGTCGGACCCCAGGTGCCACTTTCCGATGTAGCCCACGTCGTAGCCGGCGGCCGAGAGAAGATGGGCCATCGTCTTCTCGCGCCGCGGCAGCGAGATGTTGTTGCTGAAGCACGTGGTCTGGGTGGCGTACTTGCCGGTTTGCAGGGCCGCGCGGGCCGGGCCGCAGACCGGTTGGCAGGTGAACGAGTGCTGGAACCGCACTCCATCGGCCGCCATGCGGTCCAGGTTGGGCGTCAGGCCGGGGAAGACCGGCTGGCCGTAGCAGTCAATGGTATCGTGCCGCTGCTGGTCGGTGAACAGAAAGAGTATGTTGGGCCTGCGGGCCTGTTTGCCGGGGCTGTCGGACGCACGGGTCAGTTGCGGCAGCACGGAAGCGGCTGTGGCAAGCCCGGAGGCTTTGAGAAAATCGCGTCGGTTCATGGTTGTCCTCGTCATCTTCCCTGCTCGCTGAAGCGAGCGGGCCTCAACTGCCGGGTCCGGGTTCCGATTCCCCCCGGTTCCGTTTTTCCAATTTGCCCGTGTTCCGAGTTCCGAGTTCCGGGTTCCGCTTTTTCTTCTTCCCGGCTGCCGGCTCCTGGCTACGGGCTACCGTCTTTCTCAGAATTCCGCCGCTTCTATGTTGACGATCTCGTACTCGGTCTCGTCGCCTTCGAGGCGGAGCGTAACGGAATCGTCGGCGGACTTGCCCAGCAGTGACTGGGCCATCGCGGTCTGGTAGCTGTAGCGGCGGCGGGGCAGGTCGGTGTCCCATGGGCCGAGGATGGACACGTCCATCGTGCCATCGCCCGATTTCCGCCGCAGCGTGACCTTCGTGCCGATGTTGACGACGTCGATTGAGACCTCCTCCGGGTGCATCACCCGGGCCTTGGTCAGGTCGTCCTGGATTTTCGCCTGTCGGCCCTGGAGCTTGGTTCGCTCCTCGATGGCGTATTTCCACTCGCTGTTCTCGCTGAGGTCGCCCAGCGAGGCCGCCTCACCGATGGCCCGGCTGTTGGCGGGGATCTGAATCTCGACGAGGTCCTTGAGCTCCGCCTCCTGGATTCGCAGCCCGGCCTGCGTTGTGTAAAGCGTGGTCTCGTCCAGCCACTGTTCGACGCGTTTCTTGGCGAACAGGCCGTAGAAGTTCTCCTTGAGTATCTTAATCATGTCGTCGCGGATGCTCTCGGCCAGGCCGTCGGTCCGCTCGATGCGGCTCTTGATGATGCTGGCCATCACCTCGTTCATTTGCGAGGCGACCTCGCGGAAGCGCGCCATATCCCGCGCGCCGATGGCGGTGCGGATGCGGCGCTGGAGTTCCTTGCGGTCGGACGACTCTGCCAGGTGAACGTCGATATCCAGATCGTGCAGCGTTTTGAGCAGCTTGGAGAGTATCTCCAGCTTGGTTGCGCCTCCTGGCACGGCCTCGGCCTGGCGGGACCACAGCCAGAGGATCATCTCCAGGTTGCCCAGCGGGTCGGTCAGGGCCTTGGAGGCCGCGCTGGCAAGGGCCTGCTCGCGCCCGGCTGTGCGGAGCAGTTCGGCCAGGGCGTCGATCTGTCGGACTGGCGCGACCATCAGCAGGCGTTCCAGCAGGTCGGCGCCATCGGGCAGTTCGCTCATGGCGGTCATGGCGGCCAGCCAGAGCGAGTCGTCCTCCAGTGCCGAGACGACCTTGACCGCGTCGGCGGTCGCGGCCAGGACTTCCCTGGGCGACGGGCAGGGCTTGGTGGCCGCGGCGAGCCCGAGGCCCGTGGCGACCGCGACGCCCAGGCTGGCAGTCAGGGCGTCCGTCGGGCGGGCGCGCTGGAAACTGCGGGCCTGCTCGGCGAGGGTGTTGACCATCGTGGAGGCAAAGGCTGCGTCGATGTCCAGCTTGCGCTGCCTGGCCTCGCGGGCGTAACGCCTGACCAGTTCCAGCGTCTCCAGCGGCGTCTTGGCTGCCTCTATCTCCCGCGTCATCTCCTCCTCGAGCGTCAGCCCGTGCGGGTGGTAGACAAGGTAGATCGGGTTTCGGCCCTCGACGGTGAGCTTCTCGCACCTCTTTGCGGCCGTGCGAGCCTTGTTCCACCAGCCGGACCATTTGTCAGCCGGGATGTACTTGGGCACCAGCATGTCCTTGAGGTCGGTGGCGTCGATGCGCCCCTCGCGAGACTGGCAGACGCCGATGAGCACGGTTGCGGGATCGTCGAAGAACATCTCGCCGAGCCTGGCGGGGTCTCGCTTGGACAGCACGCGGAAGTCGGTGTCGCCGATGGCCTCGAACTCATCGGCCAGGGCTCGGGCGTTTAGCGTCAACAGGCCGTCGGCGAGGTCCTCAAGCTCGTATTCGCCAAGGGTGGCGTCGAACCGCCTGACCTGCGCCACCTGGTTTCGGAAACGGTTGGAGACGTAGCTGCCGTCGGCGAGCCTCAGGCAGAGGTCCATGGTTGCAAATGCCCGCCGGGGGGTCTGGGCGTTGTTTATCTCCGAGGCCTTGACCAGCCTGTCGAAGTGCGGGTGCGAGCCGAAGATCTCGCGGTAGAGATCGAGGGCCTGCTGGCGCAGGTCGCCGCTTACGGGCACGGCCAGGGCCATCACCTTTGCCAACTCGAGCCTCTGTGCGAGCGTGTCCAGTCCCCTGCGCTCTTCCAGCAGTGCCCAGCCCAGCGCGTCGGCCAGGTCGTCCTTCTTAGCCTCGACAAGGGCCACGAAAACCTCGCCTGCCTGCTTGACGCTGATGCCGCCGTCGGATTCCGCGGCAGCCATCCAGGTCTTCTCGACCTCGTCGGTCTGCCCGGCCAATATCCATTCTTTGATCTGATTGACGTCCATAGTCCCGGCATTGTCGCATTTCGAACAGGCGAAGTCCATACCGTGAATCCCGACGGCACCCGATAATCAGCAGGGATGCAGGGGATACAGGGGCAGAAGAAGAGGCAAAGCAAGCCGCAGATGAACGCAGATAGAGATAGTCTTTGGTGCGGCAGGAAACGCTTTTTCAGTCTTCTTCCCCTGTATCCCTGCAAGTTTTGCCCGGAATTCCACCCGCTCGATTTGCCCGCCTGCCAAACGAATCTTAGCTTCCCATTGCAGTTGGCTGTCTGAGAAGTCAATCGCTCGACGCCGGCTGCGAGGAACCAATGCGGGCTTGCGGCGTCCGGGAAGGCTCGTGCCTCCCGGAGCCGCCAGGCCGGAAAGAAGTAAGACAACGAGCCGTGCCGATTGGCGGCACAGGGTCCAAAGGAGACTCAAAAATGAAACTTGCAAACGCCACCGTCCCCGCCGTCGTCCTCTCGCTGTGCCTGACCGCCTCGATAGCTTCCGCCGACATGATGACCTTCACAGGCACGGTCCTGACCGAATCGGTCGAGTTCCACTGCCAAGGCCTGCTGGCCGACGGCATGACCGTCCATGCCGGGCTATACGGGATTGAATACAAGGACCGCGACTACAACGCCTTCTGCGTCGACGCCGACCATTACGCCGGCACCAGCAGCGTCATCGAGCAGGACGTCGACGTCCTGCACAACGGCGATCTCGTCGCCTACCTCTACGAGAGGTACATTGCCTCGGCCACGACTTCGGAAGCAGCCGCCGCCCTGGGCGTCGCCCTGTGGGAAGTCCTCTACGAGGATGACGGCAGCGCCTTCAACGCATCGAGTGGAACGTTCTACATCACCAACAACTCCAATGTCGCCGCGGCCGCCAACGTCATGCTGACCGGCATGCTCACCGACATGCCCGCCAACTATCAGCCGGTGATGGACCTGACGGTCCTTCACTCGGCCTGCAAGCAGGACATGCTCATCGGCGGGCTCACCGCGGTGCCCGAGCCGACCACCCTCGCCCTGATCCTGTTGGGCGCACCGCTGATGCTCAATGCCTCCCGCCGCCGCCGGCTCGTCGCCTGAACGGCGCAGAAAAAGAAAAAGCGGATTACCGCAGAGGCGCAGAGGCTCAGAGGGCAAAAGAAGAACACTCGTTGCTTCTTCTTCTGTTTCTTCTAACCTCCGCGCCTCTGCGCCTCTGCGGTAATCAGTTTCTTCTGCTTCTTCATTCTTCCGGGAAGATCATCGCTTCGGCGAATTCCATCTGGAAATCCGGATCGCGGGATAGCTCGACGTGGTGGGTTCTGCGGGCGAGTTCTTCGCCTCGCGTGCGGGCGTTAGTGCTGACAAGGACCCACTTGGCCCCGGCCAGCGAGGTGTTGCCGACGTGGTGGATCAGCCGATGGTCGATACCCGGCGGAAGCAGGCCGATGCGCTGGGCATTGTTGCGGCGGATGAAACTGCCGAACCCGCCGGCGATCAGCACTCGCTTGAGGTCGCCCACGCCAAGGCCCGCCTGCTTGAGCAGAACCGTTATCCCCGCGCGGATCGCGCCGGTGGCAAGCTGAAGCTCGCGGATGTCCTTCTGTCGCAGCACCACGCCCGACGAGCCGCCCGCCGGTGCAACCAGGACGAACGCCGGCTGCTCGCCGTCAAGAATGACTCGCCGCCGGAGTTTTTCGCAAATGCAACCGCCCGCCGGCAACTCGTCGGGCCCCAGCATCCGCCCGACGGAGTTGACCAGGCCGCTTCTCAACAGTTCGGCCGTCAGGTCCACCAGGCCGCTGCCGCAAAGGCCAACCGGCTCGACGTGCCCGATGACGCTGAAGCGAGCATCGTCCTCGAAGACGACCTTCTCTATCGCCCCTGCCGTCGCACGCATGCCACAGGAAATTCGCGCGCCCTCGAACGCGGGTCCCGCCGCCGTCGACGCCGCCCACAACTTCCCCTTGGCCGCCAGCACGATCTCGCCGTTGGTGCCGATGTCGATCATCAGTTCCGGGCCTTGACCCTCCAGCAGCCTTGTCGAGACCATGCCCGCGACCGTGTCGCCGCCGACGAACCCGCCGATCACCGGAAAGACCACCGCCCTGCCCCGCGGATGGATCGCTATGCCCAACTCCGCCGCCGGCACGTTCAGGCCGCGCCCGTATGCCGGCACGAACGGCAAGTGGCCAAGTTGCGACGGGTCGATGCCGCACAGCAGGTGCTGCATCGTCGTGTTGCCGGCGAAAATGATCTCGTATATCTCCTGCCGTCCCACGCCCGCCTGCTCGCAGAGCCGGCCCAAGATTGCCTCGACGGTTTGGAGTATCTCCGCACGCAGTTCCTCGAGCCCGGCCGGGGCGCTGCCGAACTGGATCCGGCTGAGCACATCGTCGCCGAAACGCACCTGTGAGTTCATTGCCGAGTCGATCGCCACCTCCCGCCCGCTGACCAGGTCCAGCAGCGAGCCGACGACGGTGGTCGTGCCGATATCGAAGGCCGCCCCGTGGCAGCGGGTCGTCGTGTCGCCCGGCTCGAAGTCGATGAGTTGGTGGTCGGTAAGCACGGCCGTGCCCGAGAAGCCGCCTTCGCGCAAGCGCCGCCCGAGTTGGCGGATGACGCCCAGGGTCGCCTCGACGGGCCCCAGCACCGCCTGGAGGCGAAGCAGGTCCGGCGCGTCGCTTTCCAGCGTGGGCTCCGGCAGTTGGACGTACTGCTTTCGCACTGCCGGCAGCAGCTCTCCGGCGCCGCCGGTCTGGGCGTCCTGGAGGATCTGGTGCTTGCCGGCGAACAGCGAGGTCTCGGGCACCTCGACGATGCACTCGCCGCAGATGCTCGATTGGCACGCCAGCCGCCACCCGTCCGCCAGTTCGGCCTCGCTGAGGCGGCCTCGCTCCGCGGCCGTGGGGGCGCAGAGCTTGCCGCGGATCCGCACGCGGCACTTGCCGCACGTCGCGGCCCCGCCGCACGGCGTGTCAATCGTAAGCCCGCCAAGCCCCGCGGCCTCGACGACCTTCGTGCCCGTCAAGACAAACACCGACCGACCATGCGGCTCAAATGTCACTCGCGACTGCTGATCCATGGGCTACGTCCTAATGCTCAATGCCATAAATGCCAAATGCTAAATGCTGAATGTTCAATAAGAGACTGACCGGTTCTTCAGGCCCGACAGGGCCGGCTAAATGCTTTCGCCCCTTCGGGGCTATTGAAATCAATCCATTTGGCTTATTTCCACAAGTCTCGCCAGGGCTCGCCCGGCCGCGCCGGAGTCGATGGACGCCTGGGCCGGTGCGATGGCCTCGGCGATGCCCGGGGCCTTGCCCGCCACATATATTGCGGCCGCGGCGTTGAGGACCACGATGTCCCTCGCCGGTCCCGGCCGGCCGGCAAGGACCTGCCGCACGACGGCCGCCGACGCCTCGGCTGAGTCTATCAGGAGGTCGTCCATGCTGGCTCGCGGAATATTGAAATCTTCCGGCCGGACTGTGCTGGTGACCACCTCGCCGCCCGACCATTGCGAAATCGTGGTCGGTGCGGTTGTCGAAAGCTCATCCAGCCCGTCATCGGCGTGGACCACAAGGGCCAGCTCGGCGCCCAGCAGGCCCAGGACGCGGGCGATAGGTTCGGTCAGGCGGGCATCGAAGACGCCCATCACCTGCCGCCGGGCGTGTGCGGGGTTGGTCAGTGGGCCTAGAAGGTTGAAGATCGTCCGCACGCCGAGTGCCTTGCGGACCGGGGCGGCGTACTTCATGGCAGGGTGATGACGCACGGCAAAACAGAAGCACACGCCCGCCTCGGCCAAGCAGCGCCCAACCGTCTCGCACCCGGCGTCGATGTTCACCCCCAGCGCCGCAAGAACGTTTGCCGAGCCGCTGGCGCGAGTTACCGTGCGGTTGCCGTGCTTGGCCACGCGAACGCCCGCGCCCGCCGCAACCAGCGCCGCGACCGTGGAAATGTTGAACGTGCTCAGCCCCGTGCCGCCCGTGCCGCACGTGTCGATAACCTCCAGCCCGCCGGTGTCTATCGGCACGACGTGGTCCCGCATGGCCTCGGCCGCGCCCGTCAACTCCTCGACCGTCTCGCCCTTGACCGCCAGCGCCACCAGCAGCCCCGCTATCTGCGCCTCGCTGAACTGCCCGTCCATGACGGCCCCGAAGGCCGCGCGGGCCTCACCCCGCCCGAGCGACTCGCCCGCCATCAACGCCCGAAGCATGTCGCCGTATTTGCGCTCAGCCGTCATTATCGTGCCCTCATTGGCTGCCGAAATCCCCGCCCGCGCATACGCCGCGCGACGGGCCTTCATACGTGTTCTAACGAGTGTTTTAACACGCACCAACGTCCATGTCGAGCAGTGGGAACGTCCGGCTTGCCGGCGGCATGGCGCCGCCGTCGGCTTTTCTTACGATTCTGTCTCCGATTCCGAGAGCCAGTCGAAGCTTGACACAATCGAGATACTACCTGCCCAGTATCAGCGACACGTCGCCCTTCATCGTCTTTCGATCCATCGCCCTTCCGCCGTCGTCGCTCAAGTCCGGGCCGACGCTGTAGACGACGGTCGCCCCGTCCGTGCGGGCGACCTTCATGCCCTTGCCGGTAAATGGATCGATCGGAACCGTCAGAAGGTATTTCGGCATGAGCCGCTCCAACTCGGCCGGGAAAGAGCCCTCCGCAAGGCGATACTTCCACATGGCGATGGCCAGCGTGATCAGCCTATGCTGGGCCTCGGCCTTGGCGGCATTCTCTCTGATCGACGAGAGAGCTGGAACGAGAAGCGAGGCCAGCAAGCCGCCCATATTCTTGCTCTGGGGCTGCCGCACCAGCTTGCGCCATTCATGAACTGTCTCATAATACTCGCCGGCGGAAAGTTCCTCATATCGACGCATATGGCGCAGGTAAGCCGCCACGTCCCGGCCCCACAGAAACACCCGATACGGGGCCGCGCCGTCGGCGACGGCGTAATTCTGCGGGCCTGGGATGTCCGATGCCGTTAGTACCGCCGACGGGTCAGGCATCGTGAAAAAGCTCATGCCGAACGCCGTCTCCATTCGCATGCTCCGGTGAAGCGCCGCACCGAAACTCCCGGCGTTATCGATGTGCATCACGTCGATGCCTTCCCTGGCGGGCGAGGCTTGGTTGAGCACATACTGGAATGCCTCGAACGCCTGGCCTTCCAGGGCGAAAGACACCAGCGATGCGACAAGCGCCGGCTCGGTCGTGCAGTGGTCGGCCAGGGCCAGGGCAGCGCTCACATCCCTCATCGCTTCGGCCGTTCGCCCCTGATGTGCTGCCACGCGAGCCGAGAGGCAAAGCAACCGGCTCAGACCTCGCATCTCTCCCAACGCCGGCAGGGCCGTCTCCAACGACGGCGGGCTGTAGTTGGTCCCGAAATCGCATCCCGGCAGCGCCGCCGCCCGGCAAAGCAGGTCGATCACCGGCCCTTGCCTGCCCACGAACTCGAGCATCCGCGCGTCGTTGGGATCGAACTCGCCCGTGCCCGGATGCAGCCACTGGCCAACCGCCTCGTTCCACCCCCCGGCCGCGGTCTTCTGAGCGTCAAGAACCTCCCACGCCTGGCGGTACTGCACGGCCGCGTTCTGCGACGCGGGCACTCGCGGCGAAGCGACGGATACCGCGATCGCACCCGCCTCGACTCGCAGCGAGGCCATCTCCTGTCGGACGGCCAGGTCGAGGTTCCAGAACGTCATGCACGTAAGCAGCAGCCCCGCCGCCCACGCCAGGACAAGACGGCTGGGCCGCCAGACCGACGCGGCCGGAACGTCGCCAAGCGCCGAGGGCCTGCCGCCTCGCTTGATGACGACTGCCGCCGCAACCGCGAAGCCGACGCCCGCCACGATCGATGAAACCAGCGGCCCCAAGGCGCCGCCCGCCAGGGATTCCACCGCCGCAAACGCTCCGATCACCGCAAGCCACGGCAGCACCGCCAGGCCCGCCAACGCGATCCGCACCAGCCAGCGCGGGCCGGGCCGATGAACCCGCGACAATACGCTGAGGCCCAGGGCTACCAAGAGCACGGATGTGACCGCCGCTTCCAGCCAGAACAAAAACTGTCCCATTGATCTTTCTCCTATCGGTTTGGTTGTGCGGACGCGGTTGTCGCCCCGGCCGAGCCGTAAGGCGTCGCCGACGGCACCAGACGTTCGCCCGCGGCCAGCAGCAGGTACTGACGTTCGATTTCATCATCGGAAAGGGCCAGTTGCATCCGCCCCATCTGCTCACGCAACGCCGTCGCGGTGTTGCGGTCCGTGTCGGGATTCTGCCGGGGCATGTGGGCGACGCTTATGCTGAAATTCAGCGCCAGCAAGACCACCGCGGCAACGGCCGAGGCGTATTGCCAGAACGCCAGCCGCCGCGAACGATGCAATTCCATTTGAACCCTATCCGTCACCCGCTTCCGCATGGAAGCGCTCGGCCGGGGCCCGCTGCTCATCGCCTTCTCGATCATCGCAAGTTCGGGCGGCAGTTCGTCGTCGTTCATTGCTGCTGCTCCATCATCTGCTTGAGCTTCTCCAACGCGTATCGATATCTGCTGGCGGCGGTGTTGGGGCTGATGCCGCAGGCCGCACCAATCGCGATGAACGTGAGTTCGCCTTGAATCTTCATCGCCAGAACCTCTCGCTGCTCCATGGGCAGCCGGCGAGCCAGCTCCCACAGCCGCTCGGCCCTTTCCGATCCTTCCGCCGGGGCATCCGCCGGCCACGCCGCATCCTCAAGCCCCGGCATCGCTTGTTGCCGCTGGCGTTTGTGCATTCGCGCCGTCGCGTGCCGCATCGCCGCGAACAGATACGCCTTCAGGTCGGTCACGTGCGACAAGCTGCTTCGGTTTCGGACCATCGCCGCGAATACTTCCTGGACGGCGTCCTCGGCGTCGTGCCGGCTGCCCAGCATGCGCGCTGCTGTCCGGAACAGCGCCGAACCGTAAAGGTCGTACGCTTGCTGGTACGCTGCCGCATCGCCCGCGGCCAGGCCTGTCAGCAGGTCATCGCCCAAGAAAACTCCCTGTCGCCGGGGCGGCGGTCGAAAGCGCTTCGGCCAGCCGCTCCAACCTTCAAGAGGCCCCAATCGCCCGGATTTGTCTATAAGAATGCATTTTCTTCGTTTGGCAATCCTGAATCGAGCCTCCTGAAACGCAAGAGGCCGCCGGAATTCCGGCGGCCTCTTGCGTTCGACTCGAACTGTCGCTCCTTTGAACCGTCTTTGCAAAGGCCGCTGGCCTCGGCAGTTGCCGAGGCCATCATGCCTGTTGCATCGAGTCAGCGCGATTGGAACGGCGGGTGGGTTTTACGCGATATGCCGGCCGCGTAAGACCCCCCCGCGGCGCTGCTTGGACCTGGCATGGGACAGACGCGTCCAGAGCCTGTCCACCTCGGCGGTGATGGCGGCTTGCTCTTGCTCGCTAAGGCCCTTCCCCCGCCCTTGATCGATCAAGGGCGATACCTGGCCGCGGATGATGTCTAGTTCGCAATCGTTGTTCATGCGGCGTTGTCTCCTTCCCCCGTCGCCAAGGCTTCCTGGTGGGCGGACAAGTCTGCCACAGCGATCCGTTTAGGCACTTTGACCTGTCGGGCGAAGTCTGCCGGTTCTCAGGGCCGATCTTGATATCGGAAGGTCGGCCTGCGAATTTTCCGGGAATTTTCAGGTCCGCATAAGTCTATACCGGTGAGAATCGCTTTGTGGCGTGAATGTGGCCTTGGCGGATTTCGCGGAAAGCGGGCGGAAAAGCAGGTTGACGGACCTGCCTGGTCGCGGGATAATCCGTGGTTGCCAATTCGCTCTTGAGCAGATGTGTCGTATTCCTTGCGGTCTTGGCGCGTGTCCAGGGTTGACCCGTATGCGGGGCAGGCAATGAGACAGGTCAGTTCCTCGCAAACGAAGGAGGCATCAGTGAGTTGTTCACCGAGTCGATTGCTCGGTGTCTCATTTGTTCTGTCCCTGGCCGTGGTCTGGGCAGTCTTCTGCCCAGAGCTGGATCAACAATTCCAGCAAACTGTTGAAGATCAAGAACTTCCGGGAAATTGACGCTGATTTGACAATCGAGGGTAGCGGGATTGGAGGTGTTAACTTCAACGGAAGCTACGAGACCGCCGGCGATGGCGGTAGCGGCGGGTTGATCGTGAACCTGCCCAACGGCATGGTGACGATCTGGAGTGACTCAGAGGGCCGGTTCGCCGGTCAAACAATCGTCAGGCAAGGCATCCTCTCGGTCGGCTCGATCAATGACTACAACATCAACGGCACGCTCGGCTACAACGAATGTCCCGTGATCCTCGGGGGTAACGGCACGACCGGAACGCTGAAGTACACGGGCGACACGATCGTCGTGGCGGGAACGCTCAGCATTGGCAATGGGGGCAGCGGGAGCAGCAATCTGGCAGATGCCTCGACCGTGAAGATCGACTTGGACGCCAAAATGAACCTGAGCTTCACCGGAACCGACCAGATCGCCGAGTTGTGGCTGGGCGGCGCTGTTGCGGCGGCGGCCCCCAGCCTTCGATGTGTCGCTTTGGATATTGCAAGGGCGGCAAAAAGCGGTACACTCTACGATTCCGTAGCAAGGCGTCCCACGTTCCCGGCGGCGTCGCGGCGGTTTTTAGCAGAGGCAGAGAAGGATCAATGGAAACGTTCAGCAACGAAGTACTCAGGCGGACTCACAACTGCGGGCAGCTTCGGCATGAAGACTGCGGCCAGCGCGTTCGGCTGTGCGGATGGGTCAGGAGCTATCGCGACCACGGGGGGGTTCTGTTTGTGGACCTTCGCGACCGCGAAGGCGTGACGCAGATCGTCTTCGACCTGCCGACCGACGCGAATGACCAGCAGGAAGTCGCCCGTTACGAGCTGGCCCAGAGCCTGCGGAACGAATGGGTGATATCGGTGGCCGGCGTCGTTCGCCAGCGCGGGGCCGATCGCGAGAACCCCAAGCTGCCGACAGGGCGGATCGAGGTGCTCGGCGACGACCTGGTGGTCCTTAACCGGTCTGACGCGGTGCCCTTTGAGCCGGATGAGTTCACGGAGGCCTCCGAGGACATCCGGCTGAAGTACCGCTTCATCGACATCCGCCGCCCGTCGATGACGCGGGCGCTTCGCCTTCGCCACGAGATCTGCCGGACCATGCGGGCCATGCTCGACGATCAGGGCTTCATCGAGGTCGAGACGCCGTTCCTGACCAAATCCACGCCGGAAGGCGCGAGGGACTTCCTCGTTCCGGCCAGGCTCCAGCAGGGGTGCTTCTACGCCCTGCCGCAGAGCCCGCAACTGTTCAAGCAGATCCTCATGGTCGGCGGGCTGGACCGCTACTACCAGATCGTCCGCTGCTTCCGAGACGAGGACCTGCGGGCCGACCGCCAGCCGGAGTTCACCCAACTCGACGTCGAGATGTCCTTCGTCTGCGAGGACGACGTGATGGCCGCGACCAACAAGGTCTTGCGGGCCGTCTGCAAGCTCGCCGGCAAGGACTTCCCCGACGAGGTGCCCGTGATGACTTACGCCGAGGCCGTGCGCCGCTTCGGCTCGGACCGCCCGGACCTGCGGTTCTCCATGGAACTTATCGACATCGCCGACCTGGCCGGCGAGTGCGACTTCGGCGTGTTCAAGTCCGCCCTGGCGTCCGGCGGAACCGTCAAGTGCATCCGCGTTCCCGGCGGCGGGGAAATGCCCCGCAGCCAGACCGACGCCCTGGCTGAATGGGCCAAGGGTTTTGGCGCCAAGGGCCTGGCTGTAACCAAGATAATCGAGGGCGGCAAGCTCGAGACCGGCATCGCCAAGTTCCTCACGCCCGTTGCCGACAAGCTGATCGAGCGATGCAAGGCGTCGGTGGGCGACCTGCTGTGCTTCGGGGCCGACAAGTCGGTAGTTGTCCATCGCGTGCTTGGCGAGCTTCGCTGCAAGCTGGCGCGCGAGCGCGGCCTGATCCCGGCCGGCGTTTTCAAGTGGCTGTGGGTCGTGGATTTTCCGCTGGTGGAGTGGAATGAGGGCGAAAAGCGGTGGGACAGCCTGCACCACCCGTTCACCTCGCCGAAGTACGAGGACATCGGCCTGCTGGACGCCAACCCCGGCGAGGTCCGCAGCCGGGCGTATGACATCGTCTGCAACGGCACGGAGCTTGGCGGCGGGTCGATCCGTATTCACAACCTGGACATGCAGAAGCGCGTCTTCGGCCTGCTGGGCATCACGGCCGAGCAGGCCCACGTGAAGTTCGACTTCCTGCTCAACGCCCTGCGTTTCGGCGCGCCGCCCCACGGCGGGATCGCGCTGGGCGTCGATAGGATCGTGATGATGATGGTCGGCGGGCAGAGCCTTCGCGACGTCATCGCGTTCCCCAAGACACAGCGGGGCCAGTGTCCGCTGACGGGCGCACCGTCGGAAGTGGACGACAAGCAGCTTGCCGAACTGGACATCAAGGTCCTCGTGCAGCCCAAGCCACACCAGGACTGAGGTACTAAAATGGGTCCAGGGAGATGATGGTGGCCAATTTCAACGCAGGAATGACGAGGTATTTGACGGCAGCGGCTCGCGTGGTTGTGGTGGTGGCGCTTGTGCTTTCGGCCGGGTGCAACGGCGGGAAGTTCTCCATGACTTCGCCGGCGGACTCTGCCGCCTCGGCCCGGCCGGAGCCGGCGGAGGTCAAGGTCCCCGCGCCGCTTCACCTGCTGCTGCCCAAGGCCATTCGAATCCACCCGTTCACCGGCACTCGGACGTTCGACGAAGCCGGCGGGGTCAAGGGCATCGACGTTCGCGTCGAGGCGCTGGACGCCTACGGCGACGCGACGAAGGCGTTCGGCAAGTTCCAATTCGCCCTCTACCAGTACCAGAGCGACTCGCCAAGTCCTCGCGGCCCGCGCGTGGCGACCTGGGAGGAAGACCTGCTGAACCCCGAGAAGAACCTCATTCACTGGGACTCCATCACGCGGGCCTACGCGTTCAAGCTTCAGTGGTACAGGGCGATCCCCGTCGGGCAGAAGTTCATCCTCGCCGTCTGCTTCTCCAGCCCGTTCACCGCCCGCAAGTTCGCCGAGCGCGTCTTCGTCAGCGGACAATGAGCGGTCATTTCGACTGCGTCTGGCTCTCTTGCTGCGCCGCCTTGTTGGCGGCGGGGGCGGCCTGGGCTGGCGCGGCCTGGGTGGTCGCGGCGGCGCTGAGCTTGGCGGCGCGATCCAGGTCTAGATTGCTCCCGGCCTCACCGGCCTGCCGATAGTTCAGCGTTATCACCAGCTTCTGCACGATGGCTGTCGCGAGGTTCTGCTCAACCTGGTTGATCCGCCTGCCCTGGCTTGGCTGGGAGGCGATTTGCACCGCGACCGTGCCGCCGCCGGATTGTGTCAAAGGCGGTTGCCTTACGATGCCAACCTGCACGACCTGCTCTTCCTGCCTTGTTGTCGCCGGCGCCTGTGTCTGGGCTGCTGGCGGTGCTGTGGGCGGATTTGGCGTTCCGGCCAGGCATTGCCCGCCGATTGGCCCCACGACCTGCCCGGCCAGCCGTTTTGCCGGACGGGTCGAGAGTTGGACGTCGGATTGCGCCATGTCTCGGGTCTTTGCCGCCTGGTTTGGAGCCGGCGTTTCGGCCGGCGTTGCCGCTACGGACGGTCCTGGCGCACTCGGACGCTCACCGGAGGCTATCTTCTCAGCCGGAGTTGCCGGCCGGGTCTGGGCGACTTCGCGGCGCGTCTCGGTACCTATTCCGAGGTCGAGGGGCTCGTTTGCGGACTGCCCACGAGGTTCAGCCGCCGCAGCCGAGCCGGACTCGGGCGCCTTGGCCGGTTGGGCCTTATCCTTGGCGGCCGGCTGGACGTCTTGTTTTGCCTTTTCGACTTCTTTTACGCCGCTCCCACGGCCCGGAGCAACCACTACCGGCGCGGGCGGGGCAGCCTCGGCCGACGGGGTAACGGGCGCGCGGGTGGCCACGGGCTTGGCGGCTGGTGCAAGCTTGGCCGCCGGTGTGGCGGGTGGAGGTGTCGGGGCAGGCTTGGCCGCCCGTGCGGGAGGTGGGGTTACCTTTGCGGCAGGTGTTTTCGTTTCGGCTTCAACCTTCCGCCTCAACCCGCTGTCGCCATCCGACCTGGCCAGGGCGACGCCGGCCCACTTATCGGACTCTTTCCCGGCCACGTCTCCGCCCTTGCCGGCCTGGTCCTTCTTGTAGTTCCAGCCGCCGTCCTTGGCGGATGACCCGTTGTAGGCCAGGGCGGGCACGTCCTGCGAGACGTTCTGCCTGGCTCGCAGGCTGTCCAAGTCTTTCTGGACCTTGGCCAACTGCTCGGGCGTCACGTACGCCTCGTACTGCACCTGGGCAGGTGAGAGCGTATTGGACACGTAGAAGTTGCCGCGAGCCCGGCTGCTCTGGTGACCCTTGGCCACGACGGGTTGCTCCGACTGCTTGGTCACGATTGGCGCTATGCCGTTGGCGCCGAGCACCTTCTCGACTTGTTGCTGAGTCTGGTCCAGCCGGTCTGTGTAGATGATCGTGTTGTTGGTCATGTCGCCCGCCAGCACGCCAGACATGCTGTCGACGTTGCGGAATCGCCCCCAGGCGGCCTCGTCGTTGTTGTCGTTGAGTTTGCCCTTGGCCAGGTCGCCGGAGCCGCCCTTGCTCGCGATGACGCCCGTGGCCAGGGCGCCGTTGTTGAACGTGGTGTTGCCGCCATACTTGCCGCCCGGCACTTCCGGGCCGCCGGGACCCGACCTGCTTGATCGTTCGTTGTCGTCCAGTGTGCCGAGCTTTCCGTCGATGCCGTGCCCGCCTGTCCCGGCCCTGTCGGCCAGGTCCACGCCGCGTTCCTTCAACTCCCGACCATCGCCGGCCGTGCCATTCGTCAGCAGGCCGCGTGTCGCGAGTCTCCCGAGCCCGTCTTTGTCCGCATCCTCGTCTACGTCGGTGCGCTTGCCACTGGCGACCGCGACGGTAGTCTTGTCGTCCCGTATGGTCCCGGGCGGTTTCTCGCGGCGGGAGAGGTTGTCCCTGTACATGTCCGGCGAGCAGAGCGTGAAGGCGATGACCATTCCAACGGTGGCCGCCACCAGCAGCACGGCCGCGCTGGCCGTGTAACGGATCCATCGCATCGCATCCGAGCTGCTTTCGGTGGTATGCCCGCTTACGAGCTGGCTTCGCTCGGCCTCGGCAAGCACCCGCGAAACCAGGTCCAGCGGCGGCTTCTCAGCCGGCAGGTCGCGCAGCAGTCTTCTCGCGGCCGCGAGGTCCGCAAGCTCCGCCCGCAGGTTGCCGTCGTTCTCGAGGGCCTCCTCGACCTGCCTCAACTGGGCCTCGTCGAGCTCGCCATCAAGGTAGGCGGAAAGCTGTGCCTGAATTTTTGCCTTCGCGTTCATCTCGCATCCGCACAAAAGAACCGCAAGATCATTCTTCTTTCGACGATGTCAGCCCGCGCTGTACTTCTGTGCGCCTTCATGGCCGAACCAGGTCGGCCAGTTTGTCCTTCAGATCGCATCTCGCCCTGTGGAGCCGGCTCTTGACGGTTCCGATCGGCAGGTTCAGCACCGCCGCGATCCGGGCGTAGTCCATTCCTTCCATGTCGCATAGCACCACCACGAGCCTAAACTCGTCGTCGAGCTCTTCCAGGGCCTCCATGACCCTTTGGTTGGTTTCCGCGGCCAGGGCGGAAGCATCGGGGGCCTGCCCGCGTTTCCGCGCCGTTTCCGCCGTCAGGTTGTCGGCCTGGTCCGTCTCGAACTCTTCCGGCCCGGTGAGCGACTGAAACCTCACACGCGTGCCTCTTCGCCGATGCGAGATCGTCAGGTTCGCCGCGATCCGGAACAGCCACGTGTAGAATTGGCTCTGTCCGCGGAACTGGTTGATCCGTTCCAGGGCCTTCAGGAACGTCTCCTGAGCCAGTTCCTCGGCGTCGGCCCGTCGGCCGCACATCCGAAACACCATGTTGAAAATCCGGTCCTGATACTTGGCCACCAGCGAGCC
>CAZSBS010000060.1:0-20480 GCA_964605095.1 uncultured Planctomycetaceae bacterium
TCATGCCCCAGCAGTTCAACAACCCCGCCAACCCCGAGGTGCATCGCAAGACGACTGCAGAAGAAATATGGCGCGATACGGACGGCAAGGTGGACATTCTCATCGCTGGCGTGGGCACGGGCGGGACGATCACCGGCTGCGGCGAGGTTCTCAAGGCCCGCAAGCCGTCGGTGCAGGTAATCGCCGTCGAGCCGGCTGAGAGCCCCGTCATCAGCCAGGCGCTCGCGGGCAAGCCGCTGGTGCCCGGCCCGCACATGATCCAGGGCATCGGGGCCGGCTTCCTGCCAAAGGTGCTCAACATGGACATCCTCGACGAGGCCCTGGCCATCGGCCAAGACGACGCGATGGACACCGCCCGCCGCGCCGCGGCCGAGGAGGGCCTATTCGTAGGCATCTCGTCCGGAGCGGCCCTAGCGGCCGCGAGAATCGTCGCCAACCGGCCCGAAAACGCCGGCAAGACAATCGTCGCCATCATGCCGAGCTTCGGCGAGCGATACCTTAGTTCGCCGCTTTATGCCCACCTGGGATCGGAATAGCCGTGCATCTATGACAGACCGGCGTTTTGTAGACCTTCACACGCACAGCACTGCCTCCGACGGCACGCTTGGCCCGGCAGCGGTCGTTGCCTTGGCTGACGCGGCCAATCTGGCGGCCTTTGCCCTTACCGACCACGACACCACGAGCGGCCTGGCCGAGGCCCGAACAGCCGCGGCGTCCCGGCCGGGGCTGCGATTTGTCCCCGGCGTGGAGGTCTCGGCCCGCTACAGCCCCGGCACGATGCACATCCTGGGCCTTGGCATCGACGAGACGTCCGAAGCCCTGCGGAAGCTGCTGGCGGGCTTCATCGACTCCCGCGACCAGCGAAATCCCCGGATACTGGCCAAGCTGCATGACCTGGGCATAGATGTGGACATGGATGATGTGCTGGCCGCGGCTGAGAGTTTCGGCCCCGGGCAGGCTCACGTGATCGGGCGGATGCACATCGCCGAGGCGATGCGGGTCAAGGGCCACGCCCAGTCCATACAGGACGCCTTTGCACGATACCTGAGCAACGGCGGCATTGCCTTCGTGGACAAGGAACGCCTCGAGCCGCAAGAAGTCATCCAGGGCATCATAGCTGGCGGAGGCATAGCGGTGCTGGCCCATCCCGTGCAGCTTAAGATCGGCGATGGCCAGGAGTTGGAGAACTACGTCCGCAACCTGGCCGGGTTGGGCCTCGGCGGGATCGAGGTCTACCATCCCGACCACTCCAACGGGCAGACACGCCATTACCTCGACCTCGCCCGCTCACTTGGCCTGCTGGTAACAGGCGGCTCGGACTTCCACGGCACCGCCAAGCCCGGCGTGGCGATAGGCCGGCCTAGAGTCCCCCTTGCCGCCATCACCGGGCCGCTGGCGGAGATGGTAACCGGCAGCCGGTGAGGCCTGCTCGCGTCAGTCGTCATCTCCACCGCCTGCGACGGCCAGCCAGACACCGCAGCCCTGCTGATGCAGGAGGGTTGATCCGGAAAGAGAAGAATCTCTGCCCGACATCTCCGATTCAAGTGAATCCTTGCACTTTGCCTTTCCCGGCGCAGGCCTCAGTGCTCTTTTGAGGCAACTTTTCGCCTTGGGCGGCGTTTGTGTCCATATGGCGAAAGACCTGAACTTCTTGGCCGGATCATTGCCGATTAAGGCCTGGCATTTGACTGTGGCGGCAGTGATTCTGGGCTCGGCCATGGCTGCATTTGCCGCCAGTGCTGACAAGGCCGGCCCGGCGGCTGCCGACGCGGCCCACGAGCCGCAGTCGCTTTATCCTCCCGCGGACAAACTCGCCGCATCGCCGGGCGGCACGACGTATTATGTCGATCCGGCCTGGGGCGGCGACGAAAACGCCGGCAGGTCGGCGGCGGGGGCATGGAAGACGTTTGCCAAAGTTAACGCGCTGCGGCTTGCCCCCGGCGACAAGGTGGTGGTGGCGCCCGGCCTGCACGAGGTCACCCTCAAACCTGCGGCTCAGGGCACTGCCGACAAGCCGGTCGTTGTCCGGTTCCTCCCCGGCGTCCATGAGTTCGGCGCGGAGAAGGCATTGCGCCGCTCGTGGTACATCTCGAATTCCTGCGATTCGCCGGCGCCCATGCCGGTCGCCTTGATGATCGAGAACTCCAAACACCTTCTCCTGCAAGGCGGAGGCGTAAACGGGGCGGGCAAGACGCTCATCCTGATGGGCGGGCGGATGATGTACTTTATCGACAACCACGCGGAATCCGTAACTTACGCGGACCTGGCGTTCGACCTGAAGCGGCCTACCGTTTCTGAGTTCCGCGTCCTGGAGGCGGACGGCAACAGCGCGGTCATCCAGGCGGCCGAGGGCTCGACTTACAGAATCGACAAAGGCAAGTTCGCCTGGACCGGCGAACTCGGCAGCGGCTGGGTGCTGGTGCAGCAGGCCATTATCGAGACCGGCCGGTGCTGGCGCATGGGACGGCGGGATCCTCTTGCCGGCGCCACGGCGGAGGACCTGGGCGGCGGCAAAGTCAGGCTGACCTTCGCCGGGGGAACTCCGGGGCTGATCAAGGGCAGGCAGTTCCACTTCCGTCCGATATTCCGCGACCGGGCGGCTGGGTTCAACAACCGCAGCAAAGACATCGTTGTCCGGGACTGCGATTTTTACGCAATGGTCAACATGGGGATCGTCAGCCAGTACACGGAAAACATCACCTGCCAGCGCGTGCGGATTGCCCCGCCCGCCGGCACCATTCGCACCTGCCCGTGCTGGGCCGACGGGATGCAGTTCTCCGGCTGCAAGGGAGACATTCTCGTGGACTCCTGCGTGTTTTCCGGCTTGCAGGACGACGGCATCAACGTCCACGGCACGTATCTGCGGATCATCGAGAAGGTGGGCGAGAACCAGCTGCACCTGCGTTTCATGCAGCGGCAGTCCCGGGGTTTCGCCGCGTTCGCGCCCGGCGACGAGATTGCCGTTGTCCAGCACGCCAACATGCGGGAATATCCGGGCAATCCCCGCCGCAAGGTGACCGCCGTCGCCCCGATGCTCGGTGACGGTGCCGGCAAGGATTGGCTGCTGACGCTCGACGGCCCGGTGCCGAGTTTCGCGACCAACGACGTGGTGGACAACATCACGTGGTATCCAAACTTCACCGCCCGCGACAACTACGTCACGATGGCCGTCGCCCACGGCTTCATCGTCGCCACGCGCGGCAAAGTGCTGGTGGAGGGCAACACCTTTAACCGCTGCGCCGAACCCGGCGTACTGTGCGGGGGCGACGCCGAGGAATGGTTCGAGTCCGGCCCCGTCC
This sequence comes from uncultured Planctomycetaceae bacterium, assembly GCA_964605095.1. GTDB lineage: Bacteria > Planctomycetota > Phycisphaerae > SM23-33 > SM23-33 > JAUWQU01. Next base: position 3,300 of record CAZSBS010000060.1, read on the forward strand.
TCGACATGACGATCCGCAACAACAAGTTCATCGACTGCGGTGTCGGCATCGACCCGCACACCTCGTCAGACAATCCGGACGAACCGGTGCATGAGAACATCCGCATCATCGGCAACTTCTTCGACGGGGCCGGCATTTACGCCAGGAACGCGAAAGGACTGACCGTCACCGGCAACCGTTTCACAGCCGAAACCTTGCCATTCACACAGAAGGCCTGCACCGAAACGACCGTCAAGGACAACGATTTGAACGTCTCGAACTAGCCCGTCTTCCGCCGCTTGCCGGGGGCGACATGCTGTCTTCCGCCTTTGTCCCTGCCCGCTGAGCGCAGCCGATACTCGATGAATCAGTGTACGAGCAAGATACGGGCCGGCACTTATCGTCAGGCGCTCTCAGTACGCCTGCGCAGCGTTGGGCCCAATGGAATTGACGAATCTGAAAAGAGGCGATGACACCCGAATTGTGCGCCGTTTTGGATGGTAGATGTCTGAGATGACATGCCCGGCCGGCGACGGCGCGAGGGTCGCCGCGGGGCGGATCTGCACGAAGACCACCGCGCCGATCAGCTCCAGACAGTCGCCGTAGTTGAGGTGAAACGTGCTGTCGGCGCTCAGCAGGAACGCCCCGCCCGCGGCGAGCAGGGGAGTCAGAAAAAGCGGAGCCCGTATCGGGATATCCGTGCCCGCAGCCATCCGGAGTCTCAGGTTGCGAAGTAACCGGACCAGACCGTGGGACGTTAAACGTGGGGTACAAGCCATGGCGCCGGGCCAATCCGTGAAACTGAAACACGCCCGATCAGGAGCCGTTCGATGACGAGCAAAGAGAAAAGTCCAACTTCGCGAACCATCATGTGCCCCGGGTGTGTCCGCCTATCAGCCGCCGCGCTGACAGGAGCATCCGCAATAATTCCATTCATCATCGCTGCCGCCTTTTCGCTTCTCGCGGCAAGGCCCGCTGCTGGTATGCAGTACGTCGGCACGGCTCCGGGCGCTGCCACGAGTGAGAAGCATTCAAATCGCCTGGCATTGCAGAATGAGGCGATCCGTTGCGAACTGGATATCGAGTCGGGCAAGGCGGCGGCATGGTCGATCACAAATCGACAGACGCGGCAGCGCATGGTCCTGACTTCCGGCCATACGCCGAAGATTATGCTGGCGGGCGGGCAGACCGTCGATCTGTCGGCGATGAAACCCACCAACGGTTTCGATTGCATCGAGGTCAAGGCCGAGGCTGGGCAATCGCGCGGGGAATCCGCATGTGGCGGGCGGGGCATCGCGGCGTCTTTCAAAGAGCCAACGTCCGGCCTGCGGATCGACTGGTCCGTCGAGCTGCGGGATGGATCCAACTACGTCGTTCAGACGCTGACGCTGTCGGCCCGGAAGGATATCCGCATCGATTCACTGGTCTTCATGGATGCAGCCATCAAGGGTGCCCGCCAGGTCGGGCAGGTGGATGGCTCGGTTGTGGTGGCGGATGACATCTTCATGGCGGTCGAGCATCCACTGGCAGTCAATTCCGTGGAACCTGGCGACCCGCTGCCGCGAGTGCGGTGCAGTCTGCCGCGCGGCAACACGCTCAAGGCGGGGCAGACGTGGCGCTACAGTTCGGTCATCGGCGTCGTGCCCGCTAACCAGTTGCGCCGCGGGTTCCTGTATTACCTCGAGCGCCGGCGGGCCCACCCGTATCGGCCGTTTCTGCATTACAACAGTTGGTACGACCTGAACATTGGTCGACCCGACAACCGCATGACCGAGGCCGAGTGCCTCAAAGCCATCGAGTTCTTCGGTCGTGAACTCATCCGCGGCCGCGGAGTGAAGCTGGACGCCTTCGTCTGGGATGACGGCTGGGACGATTTCAACTCGCTGTGGGGGTTTCACAACGGCTTCCCGGAGGGATTCAAGAAGCTCAAAGACGCCGCCGCCAGGTACGCCGCGGCCATGGGCGTGTGGACGTCGCCTTGGGGCGGTTACGGCGGGCCCAAGAACAAACGCATCGCCTTCGGGAAGTCGCAAGGCTACGAGACCAACGCCAACGGCTACTCCATGGCCGGGGCCAAGTATGGAAAGGCTTTTCGCGATGTCTGCCTGAACATGATGCGCGAGCAGGGCGTGATCTTCTTCAAGTTCGACGGCATGGGCACGGGCAACGAAACCACTGGCGCAAAAGATGCCCTGGCCGATGATATTGACGCGGTCCTGGCCCTGACGCGGGCGCTGCGACGTGAAAACCCGGAAGTCTTCATCAGCGCCACCGTCGGCACGTGGGCCAGCCCTTTCTGGACGTTCTACGCCGATTCGATCTGGCGGCAGGGAGGCGATACCGGTTATCACGGCGAAGGCGACACCCGCCAGCAATGGATCACCTACCGCGACAAGTGTTGCCACGACAGGATCGTACAACTGGGGCCGCTTTATCCTCTCAATTCACTGATGCTTCACGGCCCATGCATCGGCGAGCGTGCGAACCCGTCGCGGATGGTGCGAAACGACAAATCGGTCGCCGATGAGTTCTGGTCGTTCTTCGGTTCCGGCACGAACCTGCAGGAGCTGTACATCACCCCGCATCTGCTGACCGGGAAGATGTGGGATGAACTGGCGGAGGCGGCAAAATGGTCGCGAGCCAACAGCGACGTGCTGGCCGACACTCATTGGATTGGCGGCAGCCCGGGCAAGGCCGAGGTGTACGGCTGGGCGTCGTGGCGGCCGGACAAGGGCATCCTGACACTCCGCAATCCCTCCGACAAGCCGCGGGAGTTCAGCATCACGCCGAAAGCGGCGCTTGAGCTGCCCGAGGGCATTCAAGGCGCGATGAAGCTAACGGCAATCTACCCCCACGGGCGGCAGATCCCAGCCGGGGCGTTGGGCATCGGGCAGCCCATTGTCCTTACCCTCCAGCCGTTCGAGGTGGTTGTGATGGAACTGCTCAAGGCGGACTAGCCGGCAGCGGATGGGGCCTCAAAGGAAAAGCCCTGGCTCGACCTTGAAATGCTCAGCCAGTTTCCTGATGTGCGTCTTGCTCAAACCTCGTCGGCCGGCAAGAATCGCCGCGCCCAGCGTCCTGTTGCCCAGCAACCGGCCAAGGTCCGAAGCCGTCATTTCATGCTCCGCCAGCAGCGCTTTGAGGGCATCCAGCGGGGTAATCCTGGAATCATCGATCGCAAATCGCTCGGCCTCATAGGCTTCGACAAACGTCGAGATCGCTTCCAGGTAGTCTTCCTGATCCTCATTGAGCTTGAAGCCGGCCAGGCGGTCGATTATTTCCGTCGCGTTGGCAAGGTCCACGTCATCGTGTATAGGCCGGGGCGGCAGCAGGGCCACGAGGCCCGCGTAGGTCTTGGGCAGCCGCCGGAAATCATGCTTTGTCGATGCCTTTCTCATAGCACATCCTTCCACTTCCCTCGGTCATACTCGGCGTGCGTAAGGACCATCAGCGTAAAGGCCAGTTGGCGTTTGTAATGTAACGCCGTTATCAGCCTGAACTTATTGCCGGCGATATTGAAAACAACCACTCTTCGCCCGCTGACGACCTCAACGGCGTTGGCGTGGGGGAATGTCGCCCGCACGTCTTGAAGGCAAGCCCACTGGGCCTTCTTCGCCAGCTTGTGCCAATACAGCAAGCCGTTTTCGGCTTGCGGATTCCCTTGCCAGTGCGCCGCCAGGGTCGCTCGCTTGATGATCTTCATGTCATCGCCTGTCTATATTATGTATACACCATTTGTCGGCGCAAGACAAGGCGAATCTTTAGGATTCCGCGGGCGGGCCTGTAGCCTTGTTTCAATCCTCCTCATTGACAGCGTGGCCGTCCCCGCATATACTGCCTGCCCTGTTTTCCGGTTTTTCTGGTGCGGATTGCAGGGTTGTTAAATCGTTGTGTGGCCCGGCCTTTGCTTATTCCCCCACACCGGCTATCCCCGCAACGGTTTTCCGAACGGTTTTTCCCAACAGGTTCAGATGGAGAGTATCGCAATGGCAAAGAAGAGTAAGTACGTGTATTTCTTCGGCGGCGGCAAGGCAGAGGGCAACGGTTCGATGAAGCAGCTTCTGGGCGGCAAGGGCGCGAACCTGGCCGAGATGAGTTCGCTGGGCCTGCCCGTGCCCCCCGGCTTCACTATCACCACCGAGACTTGCGACGCGTTCTACAAGCTCGGGCGGAAGTACCCGACGGAGTTGGCCGGGCAGATCGACGCGAACATCGCCAAGCTCGAGAAGCTCACCGGCAAGACGTTCGGCCGGGGGCCCAAGCCGCTTCTGGTCTCGGTTCGCAGCGGCGCCGCGGCCTCGATGCCGGGCATGATGGACACTGTTCTGAACCTGGGCCTCAACGACGAGACGCTGCCGGCGATGATCGCGCTTACCGGCAACGAACGGTTCGTCTGGGACGCGTACCGGCGTTTCATGCAGATGTTCGGCGACGTGGTGCTCGACATGGAGCACCATCATTTCGAGGAAGTACTCCAGTCGGTCAAGGACGCCCGCGGCGTGAAACTTGACACCGATCTGGATGTCAAGGGCCTCAAGGCGGTCGTCGCCGGCTATAAGAAGGTCTACGAGCAGGACGGCAAGGCCTTCCCCCAGGACGCCCGCAAGCAGCTCCAGGGGTCCATCGACGCGGTCTTCGGCTCGTGGAACAACCCTCGCGCGGTCAAGTACCGCCAGTTGAACGACATTCGCGGCCTGCTCGGCACGGCCGTGAACGTTCAGGCGATGGTCTTCGGCAACATGGGCGACACTTCCGGCACGGGCGTGGCGTTCACCCGCGACGCCTCGACGGGCAAGAACATATTCTACGGCGAGTATCTGATGAACGCCCAGGGCGAGGACGTTGTGGCCGGCATCCGCACGCCCCAGCCGATAGCCACCCTGGCCAAGGTTGACAAGAAGTCCTACAAAGAGCTCGTCGCGATCCGCAAGAAGCTTGAGAACCACTACCGCGACATGCAGGACCTCGAGTTCACCATCGAGCAGGGCAAGCTGTACATGCTCCAGACGCGCACGGGCAAGCGCACGGCGGCCGCGGCGGTCAGGATCGCCGTGGACATGGTCAAGGAAGGGCTCATCACGGAGAAGGAAGCCGTTCTTCGCGTCGATCCCAAGGCTCTGGACCAGCTTCTTCACCCGACGTTCGACCCCAAGAGCGAGAAGGTGGCTGACCAGATCGCCAAGGGCCTGCCGGCCAGTCCCGGCGCGGCCAGCGGCACGATCGTCTTCAGCGCGGAGTCGGCAGAGCTTGCGGCCGACCTCGGCAAGGCGGTCATTCTGTGCCGCATCGAGACCAGCCCGGAGGATATCGGCGGTATGAACGCCGCCAAGGGCATTCTGACCAGTCGGGGCGGCATGACGAGCCACGCGGCGGTCGTCGCCCGCGGCATGGGCAAGTGCTGCGTGGCGGGCTGCGACGGCGTGGTGATGAACTACGCCGCCAAGACCCTCACGGCCGGCGGCAAGACGCTCAGCGAAGGCGACTGGATCAGCCTCAACGGCTCGACCGGCGCCGTTTACGCCGGCAAGGTTGACACCGTCGACGCCGGGTTGACCGGCCCGTTCGGCACGATCATGGCCCTGGCGGACAAGTACCGCACACTGGGCGTCCGCACGAACGCCGACACGCCGCATGACGCGGCGGTGGCTGTCAAGTTCGGGGCCGAGGGCATCGGCCTGTGCCGCACCGAGCACATGTTCTTCGAGGGCGAGCGAATCGTCTCGATGCGTAAGATGATCCTCGCCGAGAGCGCCGAGGACAGGGTCAAGGCCCTCAAGGAGCTGCTGCCGCTTCAGCGTGAAGACTTCATCGGGATTTTCAAGGCCCTCAAGGGCCGGCCCGCGACCATTCGCTTCCTGGACCCGCCGCTGCACGAGTTTGTCCCGCACGACGAGGCCGGTCAGAAGGAGATGGCCGAGGCCATGGGCGTTTCGCCCCAGCGGATCGCCGAGTTGGTAAACACGCTGCACGAGTTCAACCCGATGCTCGGCCATCGCGGATGCAGGCTTGGCATCTCCTACCCGGGAATCACCGCGATGCAGGCTCGGGCCGTAATCGAGGCCGCCTACGCTGTCAAGGGTTCCAAGGCCGAGATCATGATCCCGCTGGTGGGCAACGTGAAAGAGTTCACCCACCAGAAGAAGATCGTGCTGGACGTCTTCGAGCAGGTCAAAGCCGAGAATAAGGGCAAGACCCCGCCGGCGATCAAGATCGGCACGATGATCGAGGTACCGCGCGGCGCGCTGACCGCCGATGAGATCGCCGCCGAGGCGGAGTTCTTCTCGTTCGGCACCAACGACCTGACGCAGATGGGCTGCGGCTTCAGCCGCGACGACGCGGCCAGGTTCCTCAAGCAGTACGTCGAGTTGGGCATCTACGAGTACGACCCGTTCCAGGTCCTGGACCGCGGCGGCGTCGGCAAGCTCGTCGAGATCGCCGTCGAGAAGGGCCGGTCGGTCCGCAAGGACCTCAAGCTCGGCATCTGCGGGGAGCACGGCGGCGACCCGAGCAGCATCGAGTTCTGCCACATCACCGGGCTCGACTACGTCTCCTGCTCGCCCTACCGCGTGCCGGTAGCGCGACTGGCTGCCGCCCAGGCCGCCATCAGGAACGCACCCGCAAAGAAGCCCGCAAAGAAGGTGAAGAAGGCCCCTAAGAAGGCGAAGAAGTAGCGAAAATGGGGACTGGCTCCGGAGTCCCGGCGCGCCGGGACTTCTCGCCGCGCAGGTGTGCGACCCGAACGCAGAGGTCGTGGAGAGAAGAAGAAACAAAAGCTGCTCTAATGCTTCTTTTCTCTTTGTTTTTCCTCTGCGACCTCCGCGCCCTCTGCGATGAGAATCTCTTCTGGCGGGCGGCATGGCCGGCGGCTACAATGGGTGAAGTCGTCGTGTTGACCTGAACTTATACCGGCGCCTCGCTTTAGACGGTTCATTGGGTTCGAGGCGCCCTGGCGGACTTCAAGGATGTTCATACCGATTCGCACCGAGTACCGGATGGCGCACCGGCCGTGGGTGAATTATGCCCTGGTCGCTATCAACGTGCTCGTCTACATCGTGGGGTTCAACGGCTACAACAAGGCGATCATCCCCTGGATGCTCGATGCGGACAGTCCCCGGCTGGTGCAGTTTTTCAGCTCGGCGTTCCTGCACGCCGATTTCATGCACATCGCCGGCAACATGCTGTTCTTGTGGGTTTTTGGCGGGCCTCTCAACGACCGGCTCGGGCACGTGGCGTACCTGGCGTTCTACCTGGCCGGCGGGGTTTTGTCGGCCCTCGGCTACATCCTGCTGGGCGGGAGCGGGCGGTTGCTTGGGGCGTCGGGCGCCATAAGCGCGGTCACCGGGGCTTACCTGGTGCTGCTGCCACAGGTCCGCCTGACCGTGCTGATGATCCTGTACTTCATCACGACATTCCAGATGTCGAGCCTGTACTTCGTGGGCTTCCAGTTCCTCTTCAACGTCCTGATGACGGCCACGGGAACTGGTGGCAACGTGGCTGTGGCGGCGCACTCGACCGGGTACGTTTTTGGTATTGCGGTGGGCTTCTTGCTGCTGGGGCTCAAGCTCATTCCTCGCGACCAGATGGACCTGCTGAGCATGTTCACCCACGCCAGGCGCCGTGGGCGGTACAAGCGGATGGTCTCGCAGGGCTTCAAGCCCTTCCAGGCCGATGGGCCGGCCAGACCGCAGTTCGAGGCTTCCAGGTACGGGCGATGGGTCGAGGCCAAGAGCGTCCGCTCCGAGCCGTCGGATACCCAGCAGGCTCGCGAGATCGAGCTTCGCCAGGAAATTGCCGCCGCCTGCACGCGACACGACCTGCCCGTCGCAGCCGAAAAGTACCTCCAACTCGTACAAATCGCCGAGGACACCGTCCTGGCTCGCCAGGCGCAGCTCGACGTGGCAAACCAGTTGATGGCGAGGGAACAGTACCCAGCCGCCGCCGACGCCTACGAGCGATTCTTGCGGCATTACGGCAACTATGAGCACACGAGCGACATTCATCTTATGGTTGGGCTGATATACGGGCGATACCTGCATCAGTACGACCGGGCTGAGTATTACCTCAGCCAGGCCGTAGCGCGGCTGGGCGACGAGCGAAAGGCAGCCATGGCGCAGGTGGAGCTCGACGCGGTCCGGCAGAAACGAAGCCAGTAGGCCGCCGGCCTGACCATTGGAGAAGAAAAGGAATCTCAACCGATGCCGACAACCATGCCAGGAGCACTTCAGCCGCTTGCGGACCTTATCAACCGCATTATCAACGGCCTGATCGCACAAGGAACCACGGTAATGGTCCTGGTAGCCGTCGGCGTCAGCCTGGTTGGCGTGGCAATGCTGCTTTGGGGGCGGGTCCTCCACCGGGCCGTGCTCGTGCTCATCGCGTTTCCGATGGGGATGGGCCTTGGCGCGATACTGGCCGAGCGACTTGGGCTCAACGTCTGGCTGGGAGTCTTCGCGGTGGCTGTGACGCTGACGATCCTGGTCATAGTGCTTGCCCGAGTTGTCTGGGCGCTGCTGGCGGGGCTCTGGCTGGCGGTTTTCGCGACCGTGCTTACAGGCTGGCTCGTGCTGGGCGACCTTACGCCGGCAACCCAGCCGGGATGGAATCCGACAATGGAGTCACTGGCCCGGTCGGCCTGGGCAGTGGGCAGTCTGCAGATCACCGCCGCGGGCGTCGGCGCGGGCGTCGCCGGGCTGATCCTGGGCCTCTTCCTGCCGCGAGCTACGGTGATTGCCGTCACGTCGATGCTGGGTGCGAGCCTCCTGTCCGACGCGGCCCTTAAACTAACCGGCATGGCGGCGCCAGGCGCGCTGGCCCGCATGCAAGCCAGTCCGCTGCTGACGGCGGGCATCTTCGCCGGCGTGGTGCTGCTGGGAATCCTTTACCAGTCGATCCGCGAGGTCCGCGCCAAGCGCGCCGAGGCCAAGGCCCAGGCCGACGCCGACGACGCCCCAAAGGACATCCGCAAGGCCCCAAAGCCGGCGAGGGGCTGAAGCCCCGAATGCCAAATGTTCAATGCCCGATTCCTCACCGGTAATTGAAGCCAGGCACCACGGCACCACCACATTGAGCGTTGGACCTTTAACATTAAGCATTGAGTCCCGGCGCGCCGGGAAGCATTGAGCATTGAACATTATCCCTGATTTTTGCCGATTAAAACCGGCACCGTTTGCCGACATTCAGATGTACGGACACAGCAACTTTGTCAGGATTGAACCTATGATTCTTACAATGCTCCTCGCGCAGGTTTCCACCGTGCCGGTCGATTCCGGCGGGGCTGGGCCAGCGGCACTTCCGGGAATTCCCAGCCAGAGCCAGCTTGTCGATTCGCTTCTGGACATTTCCCACCACCAGTACGGGGCGGTGCTGGCGATGTTGCTTTTCGCCTGCGGGCTGGTCTACATGCTCCAGGGCTGGAAGATATTCAAGATCCTCGTCGTGGCGAACGTCGCCGTGCTGGGCGCGGTCATCGGCAACTACCTCGGCTCGCGGGCCGGCGGGCCCAACACGTGGATATTCACGTCGGTCGCCGGGGCCCTGCTGCTGGGCGGACTGGCCTGGCCGCTGATGAAGTACGCCGTCAGCCTGCTGGGGGGCCTGGTCGGCAGCTTCGTCGGCTACGGGCTATGGAACTACGTCACAAACACCATCGACCGCCCGGACCTGCTCCAATACTCATGGGTAGGCGCGCTGGTGGGCCTGATCACCCTGGGCCTGCTGGCGTTCGTCATCCTGAAGTTCGTGGTCATGTTCGTCACCAGCCTCCAGGGCGCCGTGATGGGCGTCGGCGGAGTGCTGGCGCTGCTGCTGAAGTACATGCCCGACGACCTCGAAGGGCCCCTGCGCGACAACTCGCACCTCATGGCCATTCTCATAGGCGTGCCCGCGATCATCGGCTTCGTCTTCCAGACATGCTGGTCCAAGACGCCCACGAAGAAGGAAGGCGCCAAGTAGATCGCCTTATTCCCAGGGCCGATAGTCCCGGCGCGCCGGGAGCCGGGGGTGTAAACCCCCGGCCAAAAACTGCCGCCCCGCTGGGGCTTAAACAACTGGTCATCAACTATCATTCCCACCCCGTCATCGTTAGAATCCTCTCCGTAGTTCTTCGCATTTGCGCCCGCAAGGAGAGCCGATGGCATCGCGAGCATGGACGCCGAACTCGCTTATTTGGCAAGTCGCCCCACCCTTTGACCAGGCCGCCGACCTTGCGCGCCAAGTCAAGTCCGCCCCGCTGGTGGCGCAGGTGCTGGCAAACCGTGGCGCCGCGACCGCTGAGGCCGCCGAGGCGTTTCTCAACCCCAAACTCACCGACCTGCACGATCCGTCCGGTCTGGCTGGGGCCGAGCAGGCCGCCGAGCGGCTCGCCCGCGCCGTGCGGGACTCCGAAAAGATCGTCATCTACGGCGACTACGACGTGGACGGCATGACCGCGACCGCGATCCTCCATGCGTGCCTGGGCATGCTTGGGGCGTCAGCGGACTTCTACGTGCCCCACCGGCTGGACGAGGGCTACGGCGTGAACGTCGAGGCCGTCCGCAAAATCGTCGCCGACGGCGCGAAGCTGATCGTGACGGTGGACTGCGGGATATCTGCGGCCGGGCCGCTGGCCGAGGCCGTCGCCGCCGGCGTGGACGTGATCGTCACCGACCATCACAGCCCGCCGGATGAGCTGCCCAATGTGACAGCCATTGTCCATCCGCGCCTTCCCGGCCAGCCATACCCCAACCCGAACCTTTCCGGCGCCGGCGTGGCGTTCAAGCTCGCCTGGCAACTGGCGCGGGCTCTCTGCGGGCGCGACCGCGTCGACGAGCCTATGCGGAATTTCCTGCTCGACGCGACCTGCCTGGCCGCGCTGGGCACCATCGCCGACGTCGTGCCGCTGGTCGGCGAGAACCGCACGCTGGCGACCTTCGGCCTGCGGGCGCTGCCCGGCACGAAGCATCCGGGACTGCGGGCGCTGCTGGAGTCGGCGGACCTTGTCGGCGAGAAACTCGACGCCTACCATGTGGGCTTCATGCTCGGGCCGCGACTAAACGCCGCCGGCCGGATGGGCCACGCACAACTGGCGGTCGAACTCCTGACGGATGCCTCGCCCGAGCGGAGCCGCTCCATAGCCGCCTACCTCAACAAGCAGAACGCCGAGCGGCAGAAGATCGAGCACGCAATCGCCGCCGAGGCCGCCCAGATGGTCGTCGATCAGGGCCTCGACGCGCCCGACAGCCGCATCATCGTCCTGGCCAGCGAGAACTGGCACGGCGGGGTGATCGGGATCGTCGCGTCGCGGCTTGTCGAGAAGTTCAGCCGGCCGGCGATCCTGGTGGCGTTCAACGGCGATGGCGGGCAGGGCTCCGGGCGGAGCATCCCCGGCTTCCACCTTCGCGACGCGCTGGCGGCCTGCTCGAAACACCTGCGGAGTTTCGGCGGGCACGCGATGGCGGGCGGGCTGCGGATCGACCGCGACCGGATCGACGCCTTCGCCGCTGATATCGCCGAGTACGCCCGCCAACACATCGTGGCCGAGAATCTGACCGCGAAGCTGGATATCGACGCCGAGTGCTCCCTGGCTGAACTGAACCACGCCGCGGTCCAGCACCTTGCCAAGCTCGGCCCCTACGGCCAGGGCAACCCCGAGCCCGTCGTGGCGGTGAGGAACTGCCAGTTGATCAAGAGGCCGTCCCGCATGGGCCGCAACGGGGCGACCATCGGCATGCTGCTGGGCCAGGACGACGTAAAAATGCGGGCTGTCGGGTTCAACATGGGCGACCTGGCCGATATCCTCGAAGGCGTCCGCACCATAGACGTGGCCGCCACGCCAAGCCTCAACTGCTTCCGGGGAAACACGACCGTCGAGTTGCAACTAAAGGACGTGCGGTGGGGGTAAGCCCGGTTTCGCTTGCGATGCGGAGGCCGCACGGGTAGTTTTTCACGGACCATGGATTTCGGGATGATCGCCAACTTCATACCGGACAGCTTTTTTGCCGGCTTCGAGCAGGATCGGGCCTCGGTGCTTTGGCTGCTGGCCGTGGGAGCTATCGTGCTGCTTTCGGTCGGGGCTGACCGCCTGGTAACCGCGGCCGTGCGCCTCGCGGCCGTGCTTGGCATGAGCAAGGTGCTTATCGGAGCGACGATCGTCAGCCTGGGCACCACGTCGCCTGAGTTGTTCACGTCGGTTACGGCGGCCTTCGAGGGCAAGCCCGGCCTGGCGCTTGGCAACGGGATCGGCTCGATCATTTGCGACTCGGCCCTGATCTTCGGTCTGGCCGCGTGCATCACACGGCTACCGGTGGACCGGCGGATTCAGAACCGTCACGGGTGGCTCCAGTTGCTCTCCGGTGTGCTGCTTACGGCAATAGTCGTCGGGTTGGCGATTTCGGCCTGGAGCATTGACGGGCTGGTCATCTCGCGTTGGGTGGGGCTGGTGCTGGTGGGCCTGCTGGTGTGCTACCTGTGGGTATCCGTCCGCTGGGCGAGGCAGTTTCCGGATCGGATTCCCAACGAGGCCCGGGCGGCTTCGGCGCCGGCGTCCAGTCCAGTTGTGGCGACGGTCGTGAACCTGCTGGTTCTGGCGGTCGGACTGGCGCTGGTGATCCTCGGTTCGAACCTGCTGGTCGGCTCGGCCTCGGCCTTGTGCCACAAGTACGGCGTGCCCGAGAGCGTGCTGGCGGCCACGCTGGTGGCGTTCGGCACGAGCCTGCCGGAACTGGTCACGGCGATGGCGTCGCTGATAAAAGGCCACTCCGAACTGCTGATCGGCAACATCATTGGCGCCGACATCCTGAACGTGCTGTTCGTAATCGGTGCATCGGCGGCCGCAACGCCGCTGAAAGTGGACCGCACGATCGTGCTTCTGCTGCTGCCGGTGATGATGCTCGTGCTGATTCTGCTTCGGGTGTTCGTCATGACCAGCGGCAAGCGGATGCGGCGATGGCACGGAGCGGTGCTCTTGGCGGTCTACGTGGCCTACTGCGTGGTAATAGTCCGGTTCGGCGTGGCTGTCGAGGGCTGACATGGCGGGCCGGCGTCTGGTAGAATGGCCCGGCGCGTAGACCCAAGTTCCGCGGGCAATGAGCTTGCGGTGAAGGCAAGGAGCCATTCATGGCCAAGTCAATCGTTACGAGCTTGATCGCATGGTCGGTCCTGGCCGTATCGGCGGCGCCTGGCGCCCCGATGACGGTTTCCCCGGCCATAACGATGCAGAACCCCGTTAACTACCCCAACGCCGGGATATCCCTGGCTGTACCGCAGGGCTTCGAGCCAAAGCTCGTCTCAGCCCCGTTCGACGTAATGAGCGCCGCCGTCGAGGAAGCCAACCACCCCGTGGAAGCAATCACGCTGTCGGCGTTTCCAATCGCCGACAGGGGCTCGGCCGAGGAATTCGCGGAAGGCAAGATGTCCGACCTCCAGCGGAACCTGGCTATCCGCAACCTCAAGACTCTCCGCAAGACGCCCATGCCCGTTGCCGGCGCAACCGGGGCGGCCAGGCTGGTGACCTACAGCTTCCGCGGCACGTCGTCGGTGGCCGCGCAGGTGTACTTCATCCGGGACATCCAGAACAACCCCAATCGCATCTGCTACCTGCTGACGGTGGTTACGTCGTTGGAAAAACAGGCCGCGCTCCTGCCGGTGCTGGGGGCGGTAATCAAATCCGTGAACTTCACGCCCTTGAGGGAACCGGAAGTCCCCGCCAAGATCACGCTGGAAGAGCCCGTCAGGGATCTCGACCTGGGATTCTCCATCCGCCTGCCGAAGGGTTGGTACATCGACCGCTCCGGAGCCGGCGTCGAGGCCGGACTGGTCAACTACCTCCAGGGCGGCATCTCAATGCCGTCGATCAAGGTGGTCGCGGCCCCGGCTTCCGTTGACGCGGCCACCAGCGAGGCGTGCTCGAAAAAGCTCCTGACAATGCTGCAATCGGTGGGTGCTCGCAACAAGCAGGAAACCCGCACCATATCCGACGAAAAAACCATGTTGGGCGATCTGCCTGCCTGGCAGTTTGCCCTTCAGATAGTCGAAACGCCCAACCCCACCCCGTCGCTGGGCGGCAGGCAGCCGGGCGACGTCATTATCGTCAACCGCACGGCTTGCCTGAACGTGGCAGGCAAACAGCCCATCGCGTACACGGTGACTATCACCGCAAGGGCCGCCGAACAGATCGTGGCCGGGAAACTCATGGACGCCATGGCCGGGACGTTCAAGGCGATCGGGCCGGCGACCCAGCCCGCCACGGCGGCGGCGGAAACCCAACCAGCGCCTGCGACGAAGTAAGCGCAAAAACAGAATTGCTATTTTGGGCAAAGCATAGGTCCTATAAGACCCATAGGATCTATAGCCCCCACGGAGAGGAAGAAAAGAGATGGAACTCGACACGGTCATCAACGCCGACTGCATCAAGTGGCTCAATGAGCAGCCCGAAGGCTTTGCCGACCTCGTCTTCGCCGACCCGCCGTTCAACATCGGCTACCAGTACGACGTCTACGAAGACAAGATGGCGTACCAGGAATACTACGACTGGACCGAGAAATGGATGGCCGCGTGCGTCCGGGCACTCAAGCCCACGGGCACATTCTGGATCGCCATCGGCGACGAGTACGCCGCGGAAATCCGCATGCTAGGCCGAAAGCTCGGCCTGACCCTCCGCAACTGGGTGATCTGGCACTACACGTTCGGGCAGAACACGACGCGGAAGTTCTGCCGCTCGCACGCGCACCTGTTCTACTTCGTCCGCGACCCGAAGGTTTTCACCTTCAACGAGCACGCCATCCGCGTTTTCTCCGACCGCCAGAGGGAGTATCACGACAAGCGTGCGAACCCGGCCGGGAAACTGCCCGACGACACCTGGAGCGAGTTCGCCCGCGTCTGCGGCACCTTCGGCGAGCGCGAGGGCTGGCACCCCTGCCAGATGCCCGAGACGCTGCTGCTGCGGATAATCCGCTCGTGCAGCCGGGCCGGGGACGTGGTTTTCGACCCGTTCGCCGGCAGCGGGACGACCCTCGCTGCCGCCAAACGCCTGGGCCGGCACTACCTCGGCACGGAGATGTCGCCCAACTACATCCAGGGCATACGCGACCGGCTGGAAAAGACCGTCCCCATAGCCTGCAATGAGCCGTCCGCCAATGGCCAGGCCTGGCCGGCTGAGCACCTGGCCGAACTCAAGGGCACCTACGCCGAGGAGTCAGTCGCGACCACCCTGCTCTTCGAGAACCGCCACCTCCTTGAGGCCTTCACCGAGCACTTCAACCAGCGCCTCGCCGAGGCCGGCGTCAAGGGCAAGTACGAATCTCACCAGATATGGCGCCAACTCGAACTGCTCCGCCCGAAGTGCGGCGAGTTGCCGCGAGTAAAAGTCCACGTGGCCGAACCAGCCGGCAAACCCCGCTCGCTCGATACCGGGCTGTTCGAGTGACGGAGAGAATGGGGAGCCTGAAGCCTCCTGAAAGGCCCAACGTGACTGACGACGACAAGCGGATCATCTGGCGGGGCTCGCACCTGGACTTGGTCATGCGCGGCAGTTGGGAGTTCGTGCAGCGCAAGAACATCACCGGCATCGTGTGCATCGTGGCGCTGACGGACGATGGTAAGATCGTGCTGGTGGAACAGTACCGCCCGCCGGTTGCCAGCCGGGTTATCGAGTTGCCGGCCGGGCTTGTCGGCGATTTGCCCGGCCAGGAGGCCGAGACGCTGGAGTCAGCCGCGCGGCGGGAACTCGTCGAGGAGACCGGCTACAGCGCCGGCCGAATGGAACTGTTGTTCGACGGCGTTCCCTCGGCCGGCCTGTGCGATGAGCACATCACGTTCTTCCTTGCCACCGAGCTTACGAAGGTGGGTTCCGGCGGCGGGGACCACAACGAGGACATTACCGTCCACGAAACCCCGCTCGAGGGCCTTCTGGATTACCTCGACACCCGTGCGGGGACCGGCGTGAAGGTCGACGCGAAGATCTTCTCGCCGCTGTATGTAATCGCCAAGCGATTCGGGTGATGGCGGAGAGAAGAAGAAACAGAAACGGCGTGAGATATTCTTTCCGCTTCTTTTCACTTCTTCTTCCCGCCGAGAATCCCTTCCAGCAGGCTGCCGCCGGGGGCCTTGGGCTGGTTGGCGTCCTTCGCCCCGCCGCCAAGCAGCTTGCCGACAGTGCCGCCGACGGTCTCGTTCAACTGCCCGCCGATTGAGTTGGCGTCCACCGGCAGGACACCTTTGAGCGCGTCGCCGATCTGGCTCTGCACGCCCTTGACCATCTCCTGCGCCTGTCCGCCCAGTTGCGCCGCCACGGCCGAGACGTCGCCCTGGAGCCCATTGAGCAGATCGGTAGGCAGTATGCCCTTGCCCTGTTCGACCACGCCCGACATGATCGCCAGCAGAATCCTCGACACAAGCTCCGGCATGGTCAATCCGGCACCGTTTTCTCCGGCGATGTTCTTCATCTCGATCGGGGGGAGCTTGAGCGTAAGCTCCGGCCCGACCAGCACCTTCACGTGGACAACCACGTTACGGATGGTCAGTTCGCCCACCTTGTACTTCTTGCCTTTCGACGCCTTTTCCTCCTTGGACTTATCGCCGCCGAGCATCTTGTTGACGTTGTCCATGATGACCGAGATGTTGCTCTTGGGCAACTTCTGCTCGATGCTCATGCCAAGCCCGTCAAGCTCGGACTTGTTGATCATGATCGTATCTTCCAGCAGGCTGCCCGGTACAAGCCCCAGATCGAAGCTTTTCATATCCATGAGGTATGGGTTGGCAAAGCCCTTGGGGTTGGCAACTTTGAGCCCCTTCATCTGCAACTGCCCGCCAAACGGGTGCAGGCTGACACTGTCGACCTTCGTATCGACGTCCATGGCGTACGTCCCGCCGGCCTCCACCGCCTTCTTGGCGATCGTGTCAAGGTAGAGATACCCGATCACGCCCACGACTATCACGAGCACAACCACCGCCAACACCAGCCGAACAAGAAGCTTCTTCATGGGTCTATCCTTTTAAGTCATGTCAGGCAAGAGATTGCACCGGCGCCGCGAGCGCCGACAGAACATTATTGACCGCCCGGCGCGCAAAGACAAAGCCCTGGCTACAGTTTTCTTGTTTTCTTGCGTCTGGTGGCTGTGCGCCGAGCCGGTTGCTTGGACGGCGGTTGGGTTCGTGGTATTATTACCCGCCCGCCGGGAAACTGCGGCGGAAGGCTCAACTGAAATCGGCCCTTGTGCCGATACATTG
>CAZSBS010000061.1:0-20390 GCA_964605095.1 uncultured Planctomycetaceae bacterium
GAGGCCAGCACGGACGAGTATGACTCGGCCGCGCCGGGCACGGTCCGCAAGGGCGTGTCTTTCAAGAGCAGCCTTGTCGCGATCGATTACGCCACGCAGTTTCGAGCGGCCCGCAGGACGCCGCTGCCGCAGATTCGCGGCCCGCAGACTGCGATGGTGGTCGGCCCTTCCGGCGAGGAGATATACACCGACCAGTACGGGCGGGTGAAGGTGCAGTTCCACTGGGACCGCTACAGCAAGGCCGACGAGAACAGTTCGTGCTGGATTCGCGTCTCGCAGGACTGGGCGGGCAAGAAGTGGGGCTCGATGTTCATCCCGCGGATCGGGCAGGAGGTGATCGTCGAGTTTCTCGAGGGCGACCCGGACCGGCCCATAATCACAGGCAGGGTGTACAACGACAAGTCCAAGGTGCCCTACGACCTTCCGGGCAACATGACTCGGTCGACTATCAAGACCAACAGTTCCAAGGGCGGCAGCGGGTGGAACGAGTTGCGTTTCGAGGACAAGAAGGACAGCGAGCAGATATTCATCCACGCCCAGAAGAACATGGACGAGCGGGTGAAGAACGACTCGAAGGAGTGGATCGGCAACGACCGCCACCTGATCGTCAAGAAGAAGCAGTACGAGAAGGTGGAGGAGGAGAAGCACCTGATCGTAACGCAGGATCACATCGAGAAGATCTCCGGGGACATGCATCTGCACGTTGTCGGCAACAACAACGAGAAGTCCGACCAAACCATCAGCCGCGAGGCGGGGATGGACATCCAGGAAAAGTGCGGGATGAACTACGCCATGGACGCCGGGATGGCGATTCATCTCAAGGCGGGCATGACCTGCGTGATGGAGGCCGGGGTGAACCTGACGATCAAAGTCGGCAGCAACTACATCAACATCAACCCGGGCGGCGTGTTCATTGTCGGCACGGTTGTGATGATCAACAGCGGCGGCTCGGCCGGCAGCGGTGGGGGCTCCTCGCCGGAGGCCCCCAAGGACCCGACCGAGGCGAAGGAAGCCGACGACGACAACGCCGGCAGCGTGGACGAGGTGCCGCCGAAGCCCCAGCCCCCGACGCCGGTTACCTACAGCGCCCAGGCGACGGTCATGCAGAAGGCCGCCGTGGACGGCACGCCGTTTGTCGAGCAATGTCCGTACGCCAACCAACCGGACGACTGAGGATGGGGGCGACGACGACGACGAGGAAGACGACGGGGGTGACGAGTCCCAGGCGGAAGGCGGCGGCGGGCCGACCCAGTCGTAGGCCGGGATGATGAGGAGTTGCAGCGATGGCAGATGCGGATATCACGACAGCTTTGACCGAACGGCTCTTTCAGAGTCCGGACCTCCATGTCTTTGCGATTCTGGACGGGGCGAGCGTGAAGGGCCTGCGGATGGCGATGTGGGAGCATAATGTGGTGAGCTGGTGCCTCTTCGCCGGCGAGTTGGAGCCGGACATGGCCGAGGTGGCTCCCTATTTGATTCAACTGGAGAAGGGCGCCGGGTTTACCCAGTGGATCCTTCAGGAGGGCTGGGGCAACCACTGGGGCGTCTTCGTGGTTTCGAGGGAGAACATCCGGACGCTGCGCGGGCATTTCCGGTCGCTGGTGAAAGTGCGGGACGAAGAAGGCGCGCCGATGATCTTCCGGTTCTACGATCCCCGGGTGCTCCGCAAGTTCCTGGCGACCTGCGAGGCCGAGGAACTGTCGGAAGTCTTCGGGCCGACGGAAGGCTTCCTTCTGGAGGCGAAGGATCCCGCGGAATTGCTGTGGTTCCGCCTCGACGGCGGACAGTTGAAGGAACACACGGTCGATCTGGCTAAGGCGGCGAAGGCCTCGGCGGGCTCGGCCAGGACGTGAGGCGATGTTGATAATTCGCGCTCAACACCAGGCGGCGTTTGACCAGGCTGTCGCGCGAAGCCTGGAATGCAGCTTGCTGACGCACGCGACGCGGACATTCGGCCCGCGGGTGGCGGCGATGGGCGAGCCGGCGGCCCGGGCGCTGGTCCGCAAGGCGATTGCCCGGGCAAAGCGGCATGGGATCGTCCAGGAGTACGAGGTGTCCCGCTACCTGGACATGATGTTCCTGCTGGGCGAGGATTTCGACGCGGATGTGGCGCTGCCGTGGGCCCGAGAGATTCTGGCTCGCGCGGGATGGACGGAGACGGAGAAAATGGACCGGCTCTGCGAGCACGTGGGGTGGCGGCGGGCCTAATGGAGCACGAACCATGGTGATCATACGAAACGAACAGATGGGCGAACTCGGCAAGGACGAGGCCGGGAAGTTCGAGGACAAAATGGTCACGCACCTCAAGGAGTTCTTCCCGGACACGTGCGAGGAACTCGGCGAGCCGCAGGTGCGCGAGTCGATCTCTCACGGCGTGGACCGGGCCGAGTCATACGGCCTGGTGGACGAGCAGGACGTCTGCACGTACATTGACGTGATGTACGTCTTCGGGCCGGACTTCGACCGCGACCCGGAGTGTCCGTGGGCGTCGCGGATCCTCAATGACAAGTCAATCGACGACCCGGGCGACCGGGCCGATACGCTTCACGAAGAAGCCCTGGCGCAGGTAACGGCCCTGGAAGGCCAAGCCCACGAGGAGGGTTGACCATGGTATTCGGATGGTTCAAGAAAAAGCAGGAGCCAAAGCCGCAAGGCACGGCCGCGCCGAAGTGGGACATGTCCCAGACCCTCAAAGAGGCGCAGGAGAAGAACAAGAAGACCAACGCCAAGAAGCCGGTCAAGAAGCCCTGCGCCAAGTGCGAGGCCAAGAAGCAGGAGGTCAAGCTCGTCGAATTCGTCGAGATTGTCATGCGGGACAAGGAAGGTTCCGTAGTCAACCCTGGCAAGGAGGCGGCCAAGAAGTACACGAAGGTCTTCACGCGGACGGACAAGTGCGGCTCGACCTGGAAGCAGTACATCAACCTCGACAAGGACCTCGATGGCAAGACGGCCCTGGCGACCGACGCGACCAAGCGCCGGCCGGACTTCGGCCCGTACGTCGAGCTGCGCGCCCGCGTGGAATGGGTCACCGGCGACAAGACGCGCTCGCTGGCTGGCAAGACGGTGTACTTTGGCAGCCAGTTGACCAAGGGGAGGGAACGCCGGCCGGCATCGTTGAACGCGGCCGAGGACTACGGTTTCGGCAGCGCCGGCGGGACCAAGGATAAGCACACCGCCGCCACAGGCGCCGATGGGTGGACCTCGGTGGTCAAGTTCTACCTGTCCCAGTACGCCGGGGACGAGTTCAAGCTGACGGCCCAGGCCGACGCCAAGAACAAGGGCAAGCCCTCGGGCACGAAGCTCACGATCGGCAAGTACATCGTCTGGCGAAAGTTCTGGTATCAGACGACTCGCTTCACCGGCGCGGCCCTGCCGGATCCCAGCAAGTCGATCGCCTGCTACAGGGAGGTCTGCGCCGATATGGTCGGCGGCACCCTGACCGACGTGACGTACACGAAGGGCCAGCTCGATGCCAAGGAGGCGGGCATCAGCGCCCACACGCTCTATCCGGAGCACATGTGCATCGAGGGCAAGACCGCGACGACCAATCGCGTGATTATCGGGCGGCACAACGAGAAGGCCATCCGCAAGTTCCTAACCACCAACGTCAAAGAGCCTATCAAGATGCACCTGATGTACTGCGACTGCCAGTGGGACCCGGAGAACTGGTCGAACGCGATCAGCAAGGTCGTGCCGCACGGCCTGGACACGACCACGACGACCTCCTCGGGCGCGTGCGTCAAGCCGGCGCTTCAGGGCGACCTGCTGTCGGGCGCCGAATGGTTCGCCCTGAGCGCCGCCGGCCTGCCGAACGGCCAGCACGGCGTCATGGACGACAGCTTCATCGTGATCCCCAAGAACCGCAGCGGGCAGTTCAACGAGATCGAGTTCAAGCTTCCGGCCAACGTCGTCAGCAAGTCCACGGGCGGGGGGATCCGGCTGGTGTTCAAGATCGCCAAGGCCGGGGTGTACCTCGGCGACAGCGACGGCTACCAGATCACCATCGCGTCCGATCGCGATGACACCCGGGTGAACGCGACGATTGCCCACGAGATCGGGCACGCCTTCTGGCAGTCGCCGAAGTACGAGGAGAACGCCGCCCACCTGCCCAAGAGCTTCAACAACACCGAGAAGGGCAAGCTGAAGGTCTACGCGGACGCCGGCTATCACTGCTCCTACCAGGCCGTGGTCTGGGGGACGCTCTACCAGCAGGGCACCTGCGTTCTGGCCACGCGGTCAAACAAGAACAAGGGCAAGTACTGCACGCTGTGCAAACCGTTTGTGCGCCTCCAAGACATGAGCGAAGGCGGAATGAAAACGTCCTCGCGATAGGGTCGAGCAATTGCCCGGCCAGCCATTGGCCGGGCTTGGGAAATATGCCATGAGCAATAGCGAACAAGTAGCTGCCTCGATCCTGAAACTCCGGACCGACCAGTTCTTCAGCCAGGACCTGGACCTTTCCAAGCAGGAGTTCGAACTCCTCAAGGCGGGTTTCCAAGGCGTGGCCGTCAACGCGCCGGAGTCGATCGACACGGGCAAACAGACCAAGCTCCCGCTGGTGGTGGGCATCAGCAAGACGACGCGCCGGCAGTGGGAGGTGTACGAGCCCAAGAACCTCTCGCTGGTGGCCTGGACGCCGGAGACGGCTAAGGTATTCCTGGCCGACGCCTCGCCGCCCCGCATCAAGCGCCCACCCGTGGAAATCGTCAGCCGAATGCCCCCCGAGCCGAGCGAAAAGCCCCCGTACGGGCAGACCGCGTCGATCCGGCGCATCGAGGATGTCCACGCGTCGCTCTCGCTGGCGTGGCAGCCTGGGCGCGTCCGGCTGGCGGTGATACACTACGACTGGCTGTCCAACGTCGTCGAGGTGTCGCTCACCGGCGAGCAGGAGCAGGCCGAGGGCTCACAGGTCGAAGTGCGGCCGGAGCCGCGCACCGATGCCCCCGAGGCCCAGGGCGGCTGGATGAGCAAAGCCTTCGGCCAGGCCAAGATCACGCTGCCGTGCTACGAGTCCACGCCCCTTTCGCCGAAGCTTACGGGCGATGGATTGGCCCTGGCGGTGGGCGCCAAGTTCGTGGCCTCCGACCGCCTGCCGGTGTACGGCAAGTTCGCGGTCAAGGCACGGGAGTGGCACCTCCGCGAGCCGGGCACCGTCCACCTGGGCATGGGTGGCAAGAAGCTCCCGGTCGTGGCCGTCGTGCCGGTGACGCTGCTGGTGGTCGCGCTGGACCTGCCCATCCCGCGCCGATTTGACTGGGGCGTGCCCGTCTACAGCGAGGCGCCCGCCAAGACAGGCGATGTGCTGCACGGCAACTTCGCGATCGATGCCCTGGCCGGAGGCCAGATGCGCCTCGATGCCGGTACGTACCAGGCTTACGCGATTTGCGATACGTATATTCAGGGTCCGCAGTCATTCACGGTGTAGCAGCCAGGTAAGATAATCCAAGGCGCCGAGCCAGCCGGGGTGATCACCCCGGCCGGCGCATAAAGGTCCTTAAAAAGTTTGGAATAACAATAGAGGGCAAGACCATGCCTCCCGCGGCAAGAGTTAGCGACATGCACACCTGCCCGATGGTGACGCCGGGCACGCCACCGGTTCCCCACGTCGGCGGACCCGTTCTGCCACCGGGATGCCCGACAGTCCTCATCGGCTTCATGCCCGCCGCGCGCATCGGTGACATGTGTACCTGCGTTGGCCCGCCGGACGCGATTGTCAAGGGTTCAGCCACGGTGATGATCGGCAACATGCCGGCCGCCCGAATCGGCGACAACACCGCCCACGGCGGGGTTATCACGGTGGGTTGTCCAACGGTGATGATCGGCGGCTGACCAGGCCGCGAAAAGCAGGCCGTGAAAAGCTTTGACAGCAGGGCCGGGCCAGCTTAACTTGGCGGGGTAGTGGAAGCATAGGGCGGCTCTCTGGGCCGCCTCGCTCGATGGTGTATTTTGCAGGCCCATGGGTCCAGTGGATCGCGTTGATTGTAAAGGTGGTGCGTGCATGTCTGGATCGGATGTAAGAGATGCCCTGCCGGGAATCCCAGCGGAGTACGCCGCCGTGCCCGTGTCGGCAGACCAGGCCGGGCGGTCGCTGAGCATCTGCGCGCTGGTCCGCAAGAAGCCGGACCCCGTGGCAGGGCACTTGGTCGTCCTTCGCGACCTCATCGACGGGCGGGTCCTGCTGGGCTGCCTGCTCGACGCCGGCGGGGTCGTCCAGGAATGGATCGAACTGTGGATTCAGGACTCACAGGGCCTGTCCGCCACCACGGCCGTGTGCCGCGAATCGCTGACCAACGCCGTCCTCGACGATCGCTGGAAGAGTTGTTTTTCCGCCATGTCGCAGTCCGACCCCGCCTCGATCATCCACACGGGCTGGGAGACGGGCAATCCCCTGCCGACATACGTTGACCTGTCCGCCATGTCGCCGATCCACCCGGTGGACCCGCAGTCCGGGAAGAACTGGGAGCTCTGTCGCGACGACGTGCTGCTCAAGGTCAGGAAGCTGCCGACCTATAGCGGCTCGCTTCACCGCTACCTGTACATACCATCGCTGGCGGCTGAGTCGCCGCTGATCCCCGTCACACCGGACGCCCCCGGCGGCGAAGGCGTGCTGTCGATCACCGAGATAACCGGCGGGCGTCGCGGCCTGCTCGCGCTGAACGCCGGGGCCGGGCTGATGATGATCCGCCGACACTGCCCGATCCGCCTCGAGCCGTTCATCGACCTGCTTTCCGGCGGCTCGTGGGACGGCGTGTTCCACGGGCGGAGCATCCTGAACCTCGGGGCGACCGGCGAGGCGCTGAAGAACAACAACCCTGACCTGACCGGCGGCGGCTGGCTCTTCCTGGGCCGGCACGGACAGGCCGGGCGGATCGTCGAGGCTTTCCACCTTAAGCTCCGCCTGCTTGCCGATGCGGCCGAGGCTGTGAGGCGGGTCTCGACGGCGGCGCAAAGGCCCATGCTGAACCTCTCAGCCGACAGCTTCCAGGTCCGCCTTGCCCCTCCTGGCACGGGCCTGCCGTTCCTATGGACGGCCCGGGCTCTGGTATGCCATCCCGGCGAGGCCGTCACCTTGCCGATCCGCACCTCGACGGTGCAGTATTTCCTCGCCGGCGGCCAGTCGGGCGCGTCGGTGTACAAGCCCGCCTCGGCGGGGCAGTCGGCACGCGGGCGAGCCAGCGTGCGAATACGCCAGGTCCTGCCCGAGGCCGGTGGGCAGACGATCATCGAGGGCACGCTGGCCACCCAGGAACGCTTCCAGGCCGCGCGGTTGGACCTGGTCTGGCTGAGAATGAACCTCACCTGCGGGCGCGTCGACCTCTACGGGCAGTTGGAGCAGGCCACGGCACTTGCGGCCGGGGAATGGCGGTTCCGCACCGTTGGCCAGAGGTTCGGCGAGGAGGCGGTGGCTGCCCTTCGTTCGGCCGAGGGCGTGCCGGTGAACGACACGCCGTTCGAGATCATCCCGCTGCTGAGCACCCCGTGCGACCTTTACTCGCTTGCGGTGCTGGCCGTCCGAACGCTGCTGGTCAACGACAAGACGACCCTCCCGGTGGCTCTTGACGAGATGCTGAGCCTGGCGCGACAGCTTGCGGCCGGGTATGACGAGGCGGTGGCGCTGCCGCAGCGAATCCGCGGGCTCTTCGAGTCCGATGGGCGGTGGGCGGAGTCTCTCGGCCCGCAGCGGCTGGTCAACCAGGCCCTCACGCCGGCCGAGGCTATGGACCTTATCCCCGCGGAGGTATGGTTCGACGTTCTGGCAGCCGTGGTTCCGCTGTTTCCGGGCATTGGCCCCGACAGCCTGGCGCGGGACTACGGCGATGCCCCGCAGGGCGGCATTCACAAGGTATTCGACCCGGTGGTAGGGGCCCTGGACGACCTGGTGCTCCGGACGCGGAGCCTTATAGTTATCGACTGGCGGTACAATCGCGAGGTTCACGCGGTCGTTCGCAAGTGCCTGGTGGGGCTTGGCGGCGAAGGCTGATCGCTTGGTGTCTGGCAACCGATACGACAGGGCCGCGGCGCCGGGGCGCCTAAAGGCCAAAAGGAAAAGGAGCAACTTATGAGAATCACGACGCGAGTTCTGGTTGGTGTGGCGGCGGTCTGCCTGGCGGGCCTTGCCGGCGGTTGCAACTTCAACGTTCATGTCCTGTTGGACAAGGCCGATCCCGGCCTGAAGGATGCAAAAGGCGCCCTGAAGTCCATTGAAGTCAACATCGTGGCGGTCAACGACACCGAATTGCCTCGATGGGAACAGATGTCGATGAGTTCCTACTGGGAGCCGGATAATCCACTCCGCAAGAGCGCGGTCAAGTATGTGATGACTTTCGGCGAAAAGGCGCCGGAGGAGCAGCTCTTGAAGAAGACCGATCCGATCTGGGAGACCTGGAAAGAGCGCAAGGCCACGCAACTTCTCATATTGGCGTTCTTGCCGGGAATCGCGGACCAGCCGGGCCAGGCCGACCCGCGGCGCATCATCCTGACTCTCGACTCAAGCAAATGGGAAAATCGCTACTGGGGCAATGACACAATCAAGGTCCAACTCGGTGCCGGCGGCCTGACGCCCCTGAGGCAACCCAACAAGTAACCCGGCGAATTTGCTACGCTAGATCGGCCAGAGGATCTGTTTACATGGCGTCGTATGGCGGCTATGAGACCGTGCGGGAGCTTTATCGCAGCGGCTTGGCCTCGAGCTTTTCCGCTCGCGGGGCCGGGGAGACTGCGGAGCGATACGCGGTCAAGCTGTATCAGCCGTTCCTGGCCGACGCCATGGCTGACCGGTTGCAGGCGGAGATCGACTGCTTTCTGGACGGTGCCCGAACCCAGCAGAAAGTCGCCTCGTCCGGCGCGCAGTACTGGTCGGCCGTCCATGGGGTCGGCACTGTCGAGGGCGGGGCATTTTACGTCGGCGACTATCACGGCCGAAGCGTCCAGCAGCTTATCACCGGGCGCGTTAAGCTCAGCGGCGCCGGGCTTTACCAACTGATCCACGCGGTCGTCCATGGCCTCTCCGAGCTCAAGAAGGCTTGCAACCGCCCGCATGGCAACCTCAAGCCTTCCAACATCCTGCTTGCCGGCAAGGGCAGTATTTCGAAGGCCCGCCCGCTGCTGAGCGACCCGGCCGGGGCAGACAGGCTCGATCCGCAGATGGGTGACGTGGTGGATTTTCACGCCCTCGGCGAGATCATCTATCAGCTTGTCCTGCACCGCACCGGCAAGGCGATGGGAGGCTGGCCCGCGCCGGAGGGCCCGGAGTGGAGCCGCCTCGGCAAGAAGGGCGAGCAATGGCGGCAGTTGTGCAACCGCCTGCTCAACCCCAACCTCGCGCCGAACCTGCTTACCTTCGACGACCTGCTGGAAGACCTCCAGAAGCTCCGCCAGACCGAAGGCATCCCCTGGCTGATCGTCGGGCCTGTCGCGGCGGCGGTGCTGCTGGCAGGCGGGGCGGCGGTGCTGCTCTGGCCGGAGGCCCCGCCCCCGCCGTGGGGCCAAAAGGAGGCCGCCCAGTGGAAGTCGGTCTGCACGGACTTCGGCAACTGGGTCGAGCCGCTGCTGAGCGACCGCGAGGAGGGCAGGCTCAAGTCGTGGCAGGACGATCCATTCCTCAAGTCCGACGTCCTGCCCGCGCTTGGCGAGGTGGTCAAGAACGCCAATCCGCGCCGGATCGCCGCTCAGGCCTGGGGCGACGTGTTCAAGCTCGGCGACAACCCGCCCGACCAGGCCAAGAGCCGCAAGGCCATCACGCAGACCGTGGCTGCCGCGGCTATCTACCAGACGCTGCGCGGTTACCTGGCCAGCGACAATTGGCCGGCGTACGCGCGGGTGTGCAAGTCAGCCAAGGCCTTCGCGGCCAGCGGCTGGTCGTCGCAGGCGGAGTATCTCCAGTCGCTCCAGCAGATGGGCGATCACGACGTGGCCGCCCGCGTGCAGGCGATACTGAAGGTCCATGCGGACCTCAAGAAGATCGACTCCCTTTCCGCGCAGGTGGACAAGCTCGTCGCCGCCGCCCAGAGCTGGCAGGAAGGCGGGCTCAAGGGCCTGGACAAATACGTGGCCGGCAAACTCCGCGCGCCCCCCGCCAGGGCCGGCGCCGACGGAATAGCTGACCTGGCCGACAGGCTGGGCGACCTCCAGGACGCCAAAGGCCCGCTGAGCAGGCTCGTGCGGTACATCCAGAGCGAGCAGGTCAAACGCCTGGACATGGCCCTGATGAGGCACCGCCCGCCGTTTGCAGTCCCTTCCGGCGCAGCCCTGACCGAGGATATCCTCCGCAGCGGCCTGGTCACGCTTGAAAGCGGCAAGTACGACACCAAGCCCGACCCGCGAAACCCGGCGTGGAAGGCCGCGGTGTCGGATGCTCTTACCGCGCGCCGCGGCGACCTGACGAACCTCGCCGACGCGATCGCAAAGCTGCTCAAGGGCGAGACTCCTCCCCCGGCCGACAAGCAGACCCTCGATGCCGCGGTCGCCAGGGTAGCCGTGCTGCAAAAGGCGGCCGAGGATATCCAGGCCCGCTTCGCCGACGCCGGCGGGCAGACAGCCTACAACTTCGACACGCGTGAGAAGATCGACCAGGACATCGAGGCCGTCGACTCGGGCCTGAAGGACCTGGCCCGGAGCGTAGGCTCGGTCGGCATGGAGGTCGAGGAGGTCCGCAAGCACATACTCCGCACGCGGGCGGCGACGCTGGTGGAGTACCAGAAGGCCCTTCGCAGCCGGTCGCGGATTTCCGCAACGGCCCTGGCGGCGATCGACGAGAAGTGGCTCGCCCAGCGCGACGCCCTCCTGAAGTCGGAAACCACCGTTGAGGGCCTGGCCGAGAAGGTGGACCGCCTGGAGAAGTGCCTCCGCGACATCGAAGGCAGATTCCAGAGCGAGATTGGGGCAAAGCTCCAGCAGAGGCCCTGGAACAGGGCACTGCTGACCGACGACCTCGACTCCAGGCGGAAGAACGCCGTCGCCAGCACCCTGTCCTACGTGGACTGGCCGAAAGTCTTCGCCGGAGAGTCCGACGAGAACTTCAAGGCCCGCGAGGATCAGTTGGCCGCCAACTACGACAAGTGGCGGGCGGACCTGGCGGCGGTTGTCCCCGCCCTCAACCGCATCCAGGACCTCCTGGCCGAGGGGTACATGCTTGACGAGAAGCCCGCCGACGGCCTGGCGGCCATTGCCGAGACATACCAGTCCGTCAAGGGCAGCGTGGTCCTGGCCGACCCGTTCGCCAGCCAGTCGACCGGGCCGATCCTGGCCCGCATGACCAGGCTGGGGCAGATCGGGCAGTTGACGGCTGCGGCAGAGCTGCTCGCGGCGGCGGCGTCCGGCAAGCCGGGCAGCTTCGAGGCCGCCAGAGCAGCCTGGCAGAGGCTGGGCAAGCTGGCGCCCGCCTGGCCCGCAAGCCCGGACGACCTCAAACAGGAAGTCGAGGTCCGCAAGAACCTCGACACGCTTTATGGCCTGCTTACCGGCGACGCGCGCAAGGGCGCCCTCCGCGCTGAACTTGCCGGCGAGAGCCGGCGGCGTTGGCAGGAATACTTCCTCACCCGTAGCGACCCGCGACAGATCGAGAACGCCATCGCACGCATGGGCGACTTTGGCGTCTCGGCCTCCGACGCCTCGCTGCCCGGGCTGGCGAAATATCGCTTGGCAATGTGGGACTTCCGCCAGCAGATGATCGCCGGCAAACGGGACTTGGACGACGATGCCGTCAAGGCCGCCATAGCGGCGTTCCAGAGCAAGGTCAAGGCCATGCCGGCCGAAGTCAACCGGATGCCCGAGCTTACGGCCCTGCTGGGCAAGCTCGACGAGTTGCGGCTGGCCAAGAACAACGCCATCGACCTTACCAAGGCCGGTCCCGGCGCGGCCGGGTGGACGATGACCGAGCAGGCCGCCAACACCGTCACGTACACCTGGCCTGGCCGGGACCAGAAGCTCACGTTCGCCCGCGTGACGCCCAAGAACGGCGAGCCGTGCTTCCTCTGCACGACGGAGGTCTCGACGGGGCTGTTCATAAACGTCGTTATGGGCCTGCAGAAGTGGTCTCAGATGCAGCAGGCTATGCCCGCCGGGGATGACGTGCGGGGCCCGCGAAGCTGGATTCGCGGCGGCGGGACGATACAGATCGACCCCAACTGGTTCCCGATGATCCCGCCGATCCTGGCGGGCAAGCTGTACGCGCCGGGCCTGAAGGTCGACGTGCCCGGCGCGCTGCACCCCGTCCAGCAGGTTCCGGTGCCGGTGGCGGTGTATTTCGCCCGCCTGCTCAACTGCCGATTGCCCAACTCGACGGAATGGCAAGCGGCCTACGAGCAGGACAAGGCCGCCGCCTCGCGCAAGGCATATAATCTCCGTGACAAGACGTGGCTGGCCCAAAAGGCCCACGACATCGCCCTGGAGGACAGCGGCGACCTGGTGGAACCCGACATGTTCTACCCCGACGCGGGTGTTTACTGGCCCGCGTCCATCCCGGCCGCGCAGCGGAAAACGGGACGAGACGGCGAGGCATGGCCCAACCCCGCCGACGACGGCGTGCTGTGGTTCGCCAAGGTCGTTGATGACAATCAGCGGGTTTTTCAGAATCTGGTCGGCAATGTGGCCGAGTACGTCTACGAGGACTCCAAGGCTCTGGCGGACCTGAAGGATCCCACGATTGCCCAGGTGAAGCAGTTGTTGCAGACCGGCGGCAACGCCAAGGTGATCGGCGGCTCGGCAATGTCGCCGCCGCAGGTGCCGGTCGATCAGCCGCAGGCGCTGGCGAACCCGGCCGGCAACGAGTGCTATTCGGACGTCGGGTTGCGACTGGCGTTCCTGGCTGGACGCGAACGGATTCAGACGACGCTCCAGAAGCTGCTGAGCGGGTTGGCTGGCGAAGGATACCTCCCGCCCGCCAAACCGTGAGTTCGTAGTGTGCCCGTAAGGGCATGTCAGTGCCGGTTGGTAAGCGGGCACCATGCTTGTGAAGACGGAAGCATGTATCCGCTTGGCGCGCTTCCCAAGAGGTAAGCATGTGTTTAGCGACTGGCTTTCAGCCCCGTTCACGGGGCTGAGAATTAGGTCGCTAAACACGTACAGACGGAAGTGTGGCACCCATCCCATGACAGGTAACGCAGCACTGGGCTTGACATAACGGAGTACCGGGCTTGTAAGCCCATGCCGCAATGGCGATAATGGGCCGCGTTCTGACAAACTGGATGAGAACCGCAGCATGGGTCTTTGGCCCATGAGGCAATTGCCGGCACAGGGGCAAGATGCCCCTGCGACTCACGGGCAGGATGCCCGTGCTACGACTGGGTCGGCAGGACCCGGAAAGGGCCAGACTGGTGGGCAGCGCATCTGAAAGCACGCAGCAGCACGTGGCCGCGACAGCCAATCGGCTCCGCATGGTCCAGATCGACTTCGCCGATCAGGCCCCGGACGTCCGCAAGGAGTACCTTTCGGAGGAGGTCGAGCGGGCCTTGTCGTCGGTTGGCCCGGAGCAGCGGAAGGATTTCCTCAAGGCTCTCATGCAGGAGTTTCCCTCGTGGGATGCCAAGGTTGAGGTCCAGCTTCGCAAGGAGGACACCACCGAGCGGAGCACGACCGATCAGCGCGAGCTTCAGGACCCGAATTTTCTGGTCGCCAGGCTGATAGAGCGGTCGGCTGAGCTTGGCCCCCAGGAGCGCAAGGTGCTCGTCGAGCGGCTCAAGGAGGCCGGGCTGGCAACGGTAAGCGGCGGCGCCTGGCCGGCCGAGGCAGAGGCCCAACTCCGCCAGGCGTTGCGGCTGACCGAGCCGACGGTCGATCCCGTCCGCGCCCTGGAACAGGTGGGGATGCTGGCGGACTTCGCCCTTCGCCTGGACCAGTTGTGCTGGGGAAGCTGGCGGCGCATCAGCCCCAAGAGCAACATTCGCCAGGACAAGAAGCTCCAGGACACTCTCAAGCGGAACCTCGTCGGCGACCAGGACGTGCCGCGCGGGCAGGTCGCCGCGGACCTTGAAAAGCTCCGCCAACTCATCGCCTCGCTAGTTTCCGCCGTCGGGCAGGCCGGCAGGCAGTTCGCCAGCAGGCACATCGCCCGCTTCAGCCCGCACGAGATCGAGGCCCTGGCCTCGATGGAAGGCGGAGGCTTCCTTGTCGGCAAGGACACCAAGTGCTGGAGGAAATACGTCGAACTGGCCGACGCATTGAACGAGGCGGCGATCGAAAATGAGATCATGGAAACCATCGCAAACTATGCCGAGAACCTGATGAAAGGACTCGGCCGATAAACCCATCGGCCGAAGGTGGCATCATGCCCGGACAAGTTCACTGGCACGAAGGATTGTTTCTCCAGCCGCACCACCTTCAGTGCATGCAGCGGAACCTGATGGAGAGCACGGCAACAGAGCGGAAGCTCGCCTACGCATATCCGTACGGTGTGATCGAGTCGAAGCTCTCGAGCGACGCGCTGGAGAACATGCTGCTGCAATTCGACTCGCTGCGGGCGGTCATGCCCAGCGGGCTGGTGGTGGACTGCCCAGGCACGGCGGAGATACCGGCCCTGAACATCAAGGCGATCTTCGAGGCCTCCAGCGCCACGTTCGACGTCATGCTTGGCGTGCCGCTCTGGTACGCCAACCAGGCCAACAGCCTCTCTGCCGGCGGGGACGACTGGCGGGCAAAGCGGATTTACCGCGTGGCTGAGACGCCCTGGAACGACGAGAACACCGGCGAGAACCCCCAGCCGGTGCTCACGCGGAAGGTCAACGCCCGCCTGCTGCTGCCCAACGACGACCGGACGGACCTGGAGGTCATCTCGCTGCTGCGGATCGCTCACGCCACAGGTGAGGATGTGGGCCTGCCCAGGCAGGACCCGAACTTCGTGCCGCCATGCCTTGTGCTGGGCGGCTCGCCCACGCTGCGGGAGATGATCCGCGACCTGGCCAACCAGGTCGAGGCCAGCCGGACCGAGTTGATACTCCAGATCACGCGCGGCGGCTTCAGCATCGACACGATGCGAGGCCTGCAGTTCGAGCAAATGCTCCGCCTTCGGACGCTCAACTGCTACGCCGGCAGGGTCGGGCACATGGCGGCGGCGACGAACACCACGCCCTCGGACATGTACCTCGAGCTTCGCGGCCTGCTTGGCGAGCTGGCGGCGCTGGTGCCGGACCGTGACATGTACGACGTGCCGGCCTACGATCACGACAAGCCGCAGGTGTGCTTCGCCGAGCTGTGTACGCGCATCCGCAGGCTGCTTCGCGGCACGGTGGCGCCGAGCTTCATGAAGCTCGATTTCACCCGCGAGGGCAAGCTGATGGTCGCCGAATTGAGCGACGAGCAAATCAACCGCCCCAACGAGTATTTCCTGGGCATCAAGACGCAGATGGACCCGCGCCAACTCGCCCAGCTCGTCGAGGACTCCGACAAGTTCAAGTTCATGGCCAAGACACTGGCGCAGCAGCGGATCTGGGGCATTCGCCTGGCCGAGGAACGCCACGCGCCGCTCGAGCTGCCAAGCCAGGTCGGCCTGCACTTCTTCAGGCTCATGCGGGCCGAGAGCACGAGAATGTGGGAACGCATCAAGCAGGAAAAATCCATCGCCGTTCGATGGGAGGGCATAGAGACCTCCGACCTCGAATTGGCGCTGTACATGACGGTACCTGGAGGTAACTCATGACACTGTTGGAACTCTGCGAGCCGCTGTTTCAATACGTCTGCCGGCTCAACCGATCCGGTCGAAAGGGCGGCAGTTTCGAGCCTGCCCGAGTGCGAAGCGAGATCGAGGGCATACTCGATGAAATGAAGTCCAAGGCCGGCGCCGAGGGCAACCTTGTCAGCCAGTTTGACAAGATCGAGATGCCCCTGATTTTCTTCATCGACTTCATGATCAAGGAAAGCAACCTGTCCTTCGCCAGGCAGTGGCAGGAGATGGCCTACGAGCGAAACGAGTTGGCGGGCGACGAGAAGTTCTTCGACCTGCTGGACGAGACGCTCGCCGACCCCAGCCAGGCCGCCACGGAGCGACTGGCCGTCCTCTACACCTGCCTGGGCCTGGGGTTCACCGGATGGTACACCGGCCAGCCGGAGTACCTCCGCAAGAAGCAGCTCGAGATCAGCGCGCGGATACGCACGCAGATGGACGTCGACGAGGGCGCCCGCATCTGCCCCGAGGCCTACGAGAACGTCGACACCTCCGACCTAATCCAACCGCCGGGGCTGAAGCTGGCGGGAATCGCCATCGCGCTGGTGGGCATGATCCTCGTCGTGTTCGTGGCCAATTTCCTGCTCTTCAGTTCGGCGTCCTCCGGCATCCATGCCTCCACCAAGCAGATCATAGATCGCCAGCAGTCGGCTCCCGTGGTGGTGAAGGTTATCCCGGCCTCGGCCGCCAAGGACCCGAACAAGGAGTAGCACGATGGCCTTTAATTCCATGTCACCCCAAGCCAAAATGGGCGCCGCCGGCGGAGGCTTTGCCGCCATGGGCAGCGTCTCATACCTGATCTACAGGGTCGCCTCGCCGCAGCTTCTATACTACCTCAGCATCGGCACGCTGCTGGTGGCCGTGCTCATGGGCGGGTTCTACTGGCTGGTCCAGAAATACCGCCAGCGCAAGGCCAGGCCCATGGAGCGGAGCCTCCGCGACAATGTCGCCACAACGCCGCAGGGCATTGCCGAACCCGCGCGCCGAGCCCGGCTGGACGACATCCGCAAGAACTTTGAGGTCGGCGTCGAGAAGTTCAAGTCCGCCGGAAAGAACCTCTACTCGCTGCCGTGGTACGTGCTGGTGGGCGAGCCGGGCAGCGGCAAGACCGAGGCCATCCGGCACTGCAACGTCGGCTTTCCCCCCGGGCTCCAGGACCAGCTCCAGGGCGTCGGCGGCACGATCAACATGAACTGGTGGTTCACCAACCACGCGGTCGTGCTCGACACCGCCGGGCGGCTCATGTTCGAGGAAGTGGACCCCGGCGCCAGCAACGAGTGGCGCGAGTTCCTCAAGCTGTTGCGGACCAACCGCCCCAACTGCCCGATCAACGGCATGCTGCTGTGCATCCCGGCCGACTCGCTGATCAAGGACACCGCCGACACCCTCGAGCGCAAGGGCGCCAAGATCGCCCAGCAACTCGACCAGATCCAGCGCGCCCTGGGCGTGCGGTTCCCGGTGTTCGTGATGGTCACCAAGTGCGACCTGATCAACGGTTTCCGCGAGTTCTTCGAGGACATCACCGACCCGACGCTCCAGCACCAGATGATGGGCTGGTCGAACCCGGCCCCGCTGGACGAGTCGTTCAATCCCGAGTTGGTGACCGACCACCTCCAGACGGTGGCAGCCAGGCTCAAGCGCCGCCGGCTGGGGCTTCTTCTGGACCCGGTCAACGCGGATGATCCCTCTGCCAGGCGGACCGACCAGGTCGACGCGCTGTACGCCCTGCCTCACTCGATGATGACCATCGCCCCGCGCCTGCGGCGGTATCTGGAGATGATCTTTGTCGCCGGCGAGTGGTCGGCCAAGCCGCTGTTCCTTCGCGGCATATACTTCACCAGTTCGATGCGGGAGGGTTCGGCCCTGGACGCCGAACTGGCCGAGGTGCTCGGCGTGCCCGTCGAGAGCCTGCCCGAGGGCAAGGTCTGGGAGCGCGACCGGGCGTACTTCCTCCGCGACCTGTTCATGAACAAGGTCTTTCGTGAGAAGGGCCTGGTCACCAACGCCACCAACGCCAAGCGCCACCAGCGGCGCCGAAAGGCCGTCGTGCTGGCAAGCGGGTT
Source organism: uncultured Planctomycetaceae bacterium (assembly GCA_964605095.1). Taxonomy (GTDB): domain Bacteria; phylum Planctomycetota; class Phycisphaerae; order SM23-33; family SM23-33; genus JAUWQU01. The sequence goes on from CAZSBS010000061.1 coordinate 17,719, forward strand.
CCTCGCCGTTGTCGTGCTGGGGCTCTTCACCTGGTGGGGCATAAGCAGCTTCCAGAAGAGCATCGGCGCCGAAAGCCAGTACTGGGCCGCCGCGGCTGAGAAGTCCAAGTGGGATGAGAACAACTACTGGGTGCCGATCGTCTCGCCGGAGTTCATGGGCTCGACCAACTACAGCTACGGCGGAAGAAACGAAATCGAAATGCCCAACGGCGCGAAGATCTCGGTCGGCAAGTTCCATGCCGACACGATGAAGCTCGTCCAGAAAGACATTTACGTGCCGTGGGTCTTCAGCCTCGCCGCCATATTCACCAAGGACATGAACGACAGTCGTCGCCAAGCCCAGGCGGCGCTTTTCGAGGCCGGGGTGCTCAGGCCGCTGGTAGACAGCGCCCGCCGGAAGATCCTCAAGCCCGGCGGCAAGTGGTCGCCCCAGGCGACCGGGGCGCTGGTGCAATTGGTCCGGCTGGAAAAACAGGGCGCCTATTCCGCCGAGTCGGAGAGGATCGATCCCAATGCCCTGTTCCAGTACGTGCTCAAGGACGCCCAGGACTACAAGGACTACCGCAAGAACGACCTGCGGAACTTCCAGGACGTGATGGATTGGACGTACGGCACCAGCCAGCCCTGGCCGCCGCACGCGACCTGGCCGGGGACCGAGTCGTCAGTTGCGGCTGTGAATATGGGCATCAAGTCGTTCATCGACTTTTGGAAGTCCGGCGGCGGCATCGAGGCAAGCGGGATACTCGACGCCATCGCCGTGCTGAAGGACTCGCTGGTCCGCTACGGCCAGGCCGAGGAGGAGCTCATCCGCGTCGATGACCGCTACGCCAATGAGCCAGCCCAGCCGGACAACAAGGAAACGCTCGACAAGGTCGCTGGCGAGTGGGCGAGCCGGCTGACAGCCGTGACGGCAGAGGCCGGGAAGATCGATGCCGCCATGGAGGCCGTCAAGCTTGGCGAGCGCACGCTGGTCCAGGCCTACGACGTGACCATAGCCCAGCGGATGGCGCGTGCCAAAAGCCCGCACGAGGCCCTGATTGCCGCCGCCAAGCCCGCCAAAAGGCCTGCCACCGACGCCGCCGAGAGCTCCGACCTCAAGCTGGTCCGCAAGCATCTCGTCGCCGTCGAGGACAAGGTGGGCAACTCCCTGTCCACGCTCCAGGAGCAGTACCAGAAGGACAAGCAGCGCCAGGAACTGGCTGTGCTGGATCCGCTCTACCTGGACTTCGTCGATGTCCGCGACGAGAGCCTGCGCAAGGCTCTCAAGGCCGAGCGGGCCCGCGTGTTCGCCGTCCGGGCAGAGATGTACAAGACCTCCAACGCCGAACTGGTCAAGCAGGATCCCGTGCCCGAGATGGCCAGCCTGGCTTCCACGGTCGCGGCCGTGCAGCAGGCGGCGGAAAGCGCCGACAGGCGAATCGGCGACCTATACTCGCTCAGCCCCAAGGGCTTCAGGTTCGACGATTCCCAGGCGGTCTCGAAGTTCGTCACCGGCCGGCTCGCCAAGCGAAAGCAGATCTACGCCCTTCTCAAGGGCGTGCTGGCGAGCGCGCCCAAGAACGCCGATGCCGTCGCCGGCGAGGTCGCCAAGGCTGTCAAGGAAAAGTCTATCACACCGATAGCCCGGCCATTCATTCCCGGCACGAAGTTCAAGAAGGATGAGATGTTCCCGGACAAGTTCCACCCCAAGGCCGCCGCGGCCACGTTCGGCGGGTGGACCACCATCGCCAGCTACGCCGTGCCCGCGGCGGGCTCGCCGACAGCGGTGGACGTGATCAACCGTAGCGAGCTTGCGGCGCTTTACCAGTCGCGCCAGGACGCATACGCGGCATACCTCGACCAGTACCAGTCGTACTGGACCAGGGACGTGCTGGCAGATCTGGCCTACGGCTCGGCCAGTTGGAAGGATTTCCAAAAGGACCTCATCGGCATGCAGGTCCGCACGGTCACCGAGGACCTCGAGCGGCTCGGGCGGACGATCGCCTCGTCGCTCAAGGAGATCGAGCCCGTCGTTCCCGCCGCCGGCAAGCCCAAGTACGACCAGGTCCTCGGCGACCTCACCAGGGACATCGGCCGCTTCGGCCTGGCCACTTATGGCGGCTCCTGGGAGGCCTGGCTGCGGCGGTGGAAGGACCTCGGCGCCGATGGCGAGGCCGCGAGGAAGGTCATCCTCGCCAAGACGCCAAGCCAGTTCATCGACGATTACATCCCCTTCTCAGCCGGGGTGGACACGATGATCTCGGAGAAGTACTGGAAGGAACTGGCCTACACGGGCCTTGGCGTGCTGGCCAAGGAGGTGGACATCAACGTGCTGGCCCAGTTCGACGCCCTTCGCAAGTACGGGCGGTTCCCGCTTGGCAAGCCCGTCGAGACGGAGAAGGAGCTTACGGCCGACGAGGTCGCCGTGGCCCGAAAGGCCCTGGCCACCGTACTCGGCTCGGCCCAGCTTTATGACACCAAGACCATCGGCGGCGGCGCCAGGACGCGGACGTTCGAGGTTATCGACCAGCAGCTAGACCGGCTCTGCGGGCTTGGCCTGGAGCCCGGCCGGCGGGCGTGGTGCATGAAGGCCAAGGGCGTGCTCGACGGTCTGCCGGCAGGCACCGACAAGGCCGCCTGCACCGTGCGGATCATCGACGAGAAGAACCAGAAGATCCTAAACGGGGACGCCC
>CAZSBS010000062.1:0-6481 GCA_964605095.1 uncultured Planctomycetaceae bacterium
CAAGCGTAACCCACGACCTTAAGATCAGGGGCAGGTCAATCCATTTTGTCTACCGACTACCGGCTACCGTCGTTGTCAGAACGTTTCCTCGACGAGCGCGTTGAGTTCGGACAGGGCCTTCTTTTCTAGTTGGCGGACTCGTTCGCGGGTCAGGCCAATGATCGCGCCGATCTCCTTGAATGTCCGTTGCGGCCCCTTGTAGCCGTCCAAGCCGTAGCGGAGTTCGAGGATTCGCCGCTCCCGCGGCTCGATCTTTTCCAGCAGTTCGGCCACCATCGGGCGGACAGCTGCGTCCATAAGGTGCTGGTCGGGCGCGTCGCCGGCCTTGTCAGCCAGGATCTCAGCCAGGGCGTGGGTCTCGTCGGTGCTCATCTGGCCTGGGGAGTTGACGGCCAGGAGGCCCTGGCGGATTATCTCGGCCTTCTTGCGGGATATTTTCAGGGCCTTGGCCATTTCCTGCGTGGTTGGCGGCCTGCCCAGGCCGGCTTCGAGGTCGCGCGAGGCCTTTCGCCACTTGCCGATGAACTTGACGAGGTAGGCCGGGATGTGAATGGGCTGGCCCGCGTTTATCATGGCCCGCTTGATGGCCTGCTTGATCCACCACGCGGCGTAGGTGCTGAATCGCACGCCGGCGTCGGGGTCGAACTCCTCGACGGCCCTGAGCAGGCCCAGGTTTCCCTCGGCCACGAGGTCGCCGAGCGTCATGCCGGGGTTTGAGTACTCCTTGGCTATCTTCACCACGAGGCGCAAATTGGCGTGGACCATCTGTTCGCGTGCAATCACGTCGGAGTGCTCGCGAATCCGCCGGGCGAGTTGTTTTTCCTGCTCAGCCGTCAGAAGCGGAGTGGACTTGATCTGGTCGAGATACCAGCCCAGGGCTGTCTTGGTGTTAACGGCGGCGCCCATGTTTCCTCCAAGCGGCCTTTGCCGCGAATGTCAAATGCCCGATGCCAAATGCCGGATGTTCTACGTATTCGGCACATGATTGATTTCGGAATCTTTGGGGGTGTACTTAAGCAAGCAACGAGAGCTTTCTCCCCGTCGATTCGCAGTTGATGTGCGCGTTTACGATATAAAAAAAGGCCCCGCCGCCCTTGCGGGTGACGGGGGCCTTGTATGTCTTCTTACTTCTTACTTCTTACTTCCTACTTCCTACTTCCTACTTCCTACTTCTGACTTCCTACTTCTTTCACCTACTCGTCTTCGTGTCTGACGGTGTCGATGATGTCGGTGCCGATCAGCGGGCCGGACTGGCCTTCCAGGCCGCCGCGGCGCGGGGTGACCTCGCCGCCGGCGCCTTCGCCGCCATCCTCAGCCGCCCACTGGGCACGCTTGAGGCTCAGGCCGATCTTGCGGTCCTCGATGTCGACGCGGAGGATCTTCACCTCGATTTCGTCGCCGACTTTAACCACGTCGCGCGGGTTCTCGACCTTGTGGTCGGCCAGTTCGGAAACGTGCAGCAGGCCTTCCAACTCCTCCTCCAACTCGACGAACACGCCGAAGTTGGTGATCTTGGTGGCCTTGCCCTTGACGATCTGGCCGGGCACGTAATGCTCGGGGATCATCCGCAGCCACGGGTCCTCGCTGAGTTGCTTGAGGCCCAGCGCCACGCGCATCTTCTCCTCGTCAACCGCCAGGACCACGCACTGGAGTTCCTGGCTCTTCTTGAGGACTTCCGACGGATGCCCGATCTTTCGCGTCCAGGACAGGTCCGAGACGTGCAGCAGGCCGTCGATGCCTTCCTCGATCTCGACGAACGCGCCAAAGTTGGTCATGTTCCGCACCGTGCCGGTAATGACGGTTCCGGGCGGGTACTTTTCCTTTACGACCGTCCAGGGGTTCATCTCGGCCTGCTTCATGCCGAGGGAGATCTCCTGCTTTTCCTTGTCGATCTCCAGCACAACGACCTCGATCTCCGAGCCGACGCTGACCATCTCGCTGGGATGGCTGACACGGCGCGTCCAGCTCATCTCGGAAATATGCACCAGGCCCTCGAGGCCTTCCTCGAGCTTCACGAACGCGCCGTAGGACATGATGTTGACCACCGTGCCCTTGACCCGGGTGCCGACGGGGTACTTCCCCTCGACCTCTTCCCACGGGCTGGCGGACTTCTGCTTGAGGCCCAGTGCTATCTTTTCCTTGTCGCGGTCGATGTTCAGCACGACGACCTCGATCTCCTCGTCTATCTTCACCAGCTCCGACGGGTGTCCGATCCGGCCCCAGCTCATGTCCGTTATGTGCAGCAAACCATCGATGCCGCCAAGGTCCACGAACGCGCCGAAATCGGCGATGTTCTTGACCATGCCCTTGCGGAGTTGCCCGACCTCGATCTCCGACATCAGCTTGTCCTTCGCCGCGTTGCGCTGCTCCTCGATGAGCTTGCGGCGGGAAACGACGATGTTCCGGCGGTCGTCGTCGATCTTGAGGATCTTCGCCTCGATCTCCTTGCCGAGGTACTCGGCAATATCGCCAGGCCGGCGGATGTCCACCTGGCTGGCGGGCAGGAAAGCCGGCACGCCGATGTCCACCAGAAGCCCGCCCTTGATCTTGCGGGTGACCATGCCCTTGACCGTGTCGCCTTCCTTGTTGTTGGCGACGATGCGCTCCCAGCCACGGATGCGGTCCGCCTTGCGCTTCGAAAGCTCGACCAGGCCCGTGTCGGACTCCATCGAGTCAAGATAGACTTCCACTTCCATGCCCGGCACGACCGACTGGGGCGAGTTGAACTCGGCGATGTCGACTACGCCTTCGCTCTTGAGGCCGACCTCGACGATCACGTCGTTGCCGATCAAGCTCACCACGTGCCCGACAAGGATCGTGCCCACCGTCGGCTGGACCCTGTCCTGGATCAACCCGTCAAGGGCCTCGCTGCTGAAGCCATCGCCCATCGCCTTGGCCAGTTCGGCCTCTACTTCCAAGTCGCTGACGTTCAGCAACTGCATCAGATTTCGATCAACCATGTTTTTTCCAATATGCTGACTGCCTGACTATATCCGCGTCGAAACCCCGCCTCCCTGTGAGGCAGGCGCCGCGGCCGCCGATACCTACCCCGGCGAAGGGCGGCTGGACCACCCAGCCTGGTGCGCAGGGATTACCTGCCGAGTCTTGGAGTTTAATCCCAAGGACCCATGCGAGCAAGGGGTTTGTCAGGGGATTTGTCAGGATTGCGGACCAACCAATTGCGGATTGCGGATTGGGGATCTGCTCCTGAAGGTTAACCGCAGAGGCACAGAGGGCAAAAAGAAGAAACGGCATAGAGACCCAATTCAATGGCTTCTTCCAAACCTCCGAGTCTCTGCGCTCCGCGGTAATCCGCTTCTGCTTTTTCTTCTTCTTTATCGCCGGTACGACTGGCGGAGGAAGCCCACGGTGGACTGGAGTATTTTCTCGCGCAGGTGGGTGTCGGCGCGGGCCTGATCGGCGGACTTTATGTCGGCCAGGTTTGCCCGGCAGAACTCGCAGCCCAGCTTTTCCAGGTGGAAGCCCACGTAGTCCTGCCAGTCGGCATCGAGCGTGCCGAGGTGATATGCGCCGATGGTGCTCCGTTTGGGGCAGCTTAGCCGGAGCGTTTCCCATATTCGCGTGAGCATTGCCTCGCCGCGGGCGTCCTCGGCATCGTCGGCGTCGGGTGCGTCCAGGCTCATGCCGCGCCCGGCAAGCTCGCGGTCCACCTGCTCGCGGACCTTCCGCAGGCAGCGGTGCTTGATGAGGGCGATCTGCTTTTCGTCCAGTCCGGCGATTCGCCCGACCTCCTTGTTGGGTATCTGGCAGTAGAAGAGCATCTCGACGATCTTGAGGTCGCGGAAGTTCAGCGATTTCTTGTACCCGTTGAGAAGGTCGCCGATGGCCTCGGCCAGGGCGCGGCGGCGGATCTCCTCGCGCTCGTCGTGGCGGACGTACCAGCTTGCCGATGGGGCCTGCGAGGGCACTTGCGACATGGCCTCGCCCGAGTCGCCGTCATCGTCCGGGCGGACAACGTCGTGCAGCAGGCAGACGTGGCGTTTTTTGCCGCGGAGGAAATCCACCATCCGCCGCCTCAGGATGGTAAAGAGGTACGTTTCCAGCCCAGCCTCGCCGCGAAACTGGCCCAGGCTCTTGAGGAAGGTCATGAACGCATCCTGGAGGACGTCCTCGGCGTCGGCGGCAGAGCGCAGCCTGCTGTGCGCAAATGCAAACAGGCGGCCCCGGTAGCGGTCCACGAGTTGGGACCACGCCTCGGAGTCGCCGCGACGGATTCCTTCCAGGAGGAATCGTTCGGCCTGGCTGAGTTGTTCTTCCATCGTTTCGTCGTGGGTGCCGGCCTGGTGCTCCGTGAACCCCGCTCCCTTGACGGGGGAGGTCGCCCCGCAGGGGCGGGTGGGGGCATGCCCCTGCTTCGCGCCGCGGCTACGCCACCACAATCACCAGCGCCACGCCCGCGATTATCGCGCCGATAGCCAGCAGGCGGAGCACCCACGTATAGTATCCTTTTGTGGCGGCGTTGAGAACGAGGTAAACGGCGAAAATCAGCACCACCAGGCCGCCGAGAGAAACCGTCAGGGCCCACCACGTCTGGCGCTTGGCCGCCCGCTGATGGGCCTCGGCGCCGGCGAGCATGTCCAGCCTTGTGACGGCCTCGAAGGCAACCCGCTCCATCGCGTTCTGCGAGGCATCCACGAGAATCTGCTCGCGCCATACCTTGCCGTACGGCCTGTCGAACTGCTGCGGGAAGCGATCGAGGATCAGCCTGCCGGCGTGCAGCTCGGCGACGAGGGCCTCGCGGATGATCCGCGAGTCCACGCGCCCGCCGGGGACGGAAATGGCAGGCTTGCCCTCCTCCACATAGCCAGGTTCTTCCATCGGCCCGGAACTGATCGCCGAGCGGACATAGGGCTCGAGCTGGCGGGCGGCGTCCTGGAGGGCCTCCTGCTGGGCCTGCTCGAAGGTCGCGACGGCCGGCGATGCCGCACGCACGACGGGCTTATCCGCCCCGGCCACGTACTGGGCAAAATCTGCCGCCCAGGGCTTGGTCACGAACCGCGTCCCATGGGAGGTCCGCCTATCAGGGGACGTAAAGCCGAGCCCTATCGTGCCCGATTTGCTGCCTCTGACTATCACGGTGCAGATGATTTCCTTCCCTGACCGCACGGGCCTGGATGCCGGTCCGGTTGTCGGACCTGTCTGCATGATGGAAACGCTCCGCGCCAGCATTTCTACACGCAGTGTGTCCACGATGGCCTGGAGAATCCTCGCTTCATCCTGGCTGGGCCTCCCTGTGGCCATGGCCCTGCCCAAGCCCGTCACCAGAACGTCCGGCAGGGCCAGAGGCTCGGCAGGCGAGGTCGTCGCAGAACTGTTAACGCCTGACGATTCATGGAACGACTTCGCGGCAGCCTTTGCCAAGGCCTCTGCCGCCTGAACGGCTGAGGGGTACACGTCGGCCAGGAACGTCTCGGAGATGCGCTCGGCCGAGGCGGAATCCGGCGGCACGGCCGGCATGAGCGCGCCGCCGCTTCGCACGACCGCGATGGTATTGCTCCGGCTATTGCCGCCACCCGTCCTGGAATACGTCGCCTGATACGACGTACTCCGTCTGGACGGAGAAGCACCGCTGCTCCACGACACCGCCCTCAGCCCCACCACCAACAGCCCCAGCCCAAGCACCGGCCCGACAACCCACCAAGCCTTGGCGCGGAGCTTGACGAACAAGACCACCACTCCGGCGATCAGCAGGGCGATCAGCAGGGCGACCAGCAGGGCGACCAGAACGCCCCCCCCTAACGCCCATCCCATCGTAGGTTCCCCACCTCCCCGTCCACTACCGCGCGAAGCGGCAGCCGCCTCGCCGGAAGGCTCGGCGTAGGCCGATCCGTCCTCGTTGTAATACGACTGATCTGAAGCGATGCCCCGCGCGGAATTGCCATCGGCAACGTCGGATACGGAGAAAGTATGGGTGCGATCCGGAGTTGCCACGTAGGTGTTGACCTGGCGGGCAGACCTTGCGTAAGGCACCTGGATGAAATGCAACCCCAGAACCGCCGGCACCACCACCAACAACCCCAGCCCAAGCACCGGCCCGACGATCCACCATGCTTTGGCACGGAGCTTGACGAACAAAAGCACCACGCCGGCGATCAGCAGGGCCGGGATAGCCAGGCCGATAAGGATCCATATGGGGAAAACCATAATGTTCATCTCTCAGACTCCCCGTCCGCGGCCATTGCCGACGACGGTTTTAGCGATTCCTTGTCAGCCCCGTTTACGGGGCTTCGCCCCCGCGATAGCGGGGGTATAGACCAGGCCTTTCAGGCCTGGGTCGCGGGCGAGCTATAAATTCATTCTTCTTATCTTTCTCCAGCCCGCTTCAGCGGGCTTACCCGGCCATCGGAGGCCTTCAGGCTAAAGCCCGCTCTGCAAGCACGCCGAGGCGTGCTGAACAAAAACAACAGTGCAACACGTCTACCCAGGCCTGAAAGGCCTGGTCTATACCCGCCTGCGGCGG
>CAZSBS010000062.1:6581-13024 GCA_964605095.1 uncultured Planctomycetaceae bacterium
TCCGCCGGCCAGCAGAGCACGATCATAGACGCCAGGAGCAGCACGGCCGCGAAGATGGCCGGGGCCTCCTGCATCTGGTTGAAGAAGACTCCGATGGCCCGCAGCGGGTAGCCGCGTTTGAGCGGCTCGACCACGTTCTGCCACTGGACCAGCGCCATGGCGCCTCGCAGGGAGGCCACGGTCATGGCCAGGCCGAAGATGCCGACGACTGCTCGGAACATGGCCGCGCCGCCCCAGCGGCGGCGTGCGACGATCATCACCATAGCGGCCAGGACCATCACCACCGCCATCACGGCTATAACGATGGTATCCAGCGCGGCCTGCCAGTCCGCCCCCAGTTCGGCATGCAGGTACTTGGCCTGCCAGTTGTCGGGGAATCCGGCGGCGAGCATGGCCGGCATGTTTGCGGCCACGGCCAGGCCGATCAGCACTCCGGCGAAGAGGATCACCCCGCCGATAACGCTCAGCAGCGGGCCGACCCACGTGCCGCCGCCAAGTCGCTGGGCCTTTACCTCCTGCCGGGGCGCGACGGCGGACCCGTCGGACCGTCCGGGCGGGGGCAAGACTTGCACCGCGCGAAGCTCCCGCTGGCTCGTCCACATGAGCAAGGGCCTGCCCTGCTTGTCGGTGAACTGTCCGACCAGGATGCGGATGAAGTCGATGAGTTGACCGAGGCCGAGAAGCCCGAACGTAAACAGCCAGAGCAGCCCCGTGCCGATCTTGCCCACGTAGAACCGTTGCAGGCCGTTGAGGCCCACGAACCAGCCCAGGCACAGCAGGGTCGCGTAAAGGCGTTTGTGCGGCGAAACCGCGACGGTCGCGGTGCGCCGGTGCGCCACGGCGTCGGCCGGGGCGGGAGCGGACAAGCCGGCGAGGGCCTCGGCGCCGTCGTCGATCGCCAGCGAGTTGATTATCTGCGAGGCCAGCGCGATGCCCGCCGCCACGCCGGCGGCAAGGGCCATCGAACCGTCCATCGCGGCGGCGAAACACGCGCCCATAGCCCCGGCAGCCAAAGCCCAATTCACCGAGACCCGCCTGGCGCGGTCGCGGGCGACCATCTTCCGCCAGTTCAGCAGGAACATCACGACGCAAATCGCCCCAAACGTGCCGGGCACACTCATGTCGGTATGAAACCGAGTTTGATCGATCAAGGCATGGCCGACGAAGGGTACCAATATGGCAAAAATGCTCACCATTCCGCCGATTCCCAGCCGCCACGGCAACGTGGCGCCGCCGCGTAGGTTGAAGAGCTTTCTGCCAAGCCTGGCGCCGATCGCGCCTGAAAGCACCATCAAGATGGCCAGGACTATCCGCCAGTATGCCTCGTCCAGCGACCCGGCGCCGCTTGAGAGCACGCCGGTGCCGACGCCCATCACCAGCACGGTGATTGCCCCCAGCAGACGCCGCTGGCCGGAGCGAAGCGGGGTATCGTCGGTATTCTGGGGGGCCGCCAGTTCCCCGTTCACCAGGGCGCCGCTCCAGGCTATGGCTCTGCCAATAGCCATGCCGGTCGCCTCTTGTGGTGTCGGGGGAAACACGAATCGCGTTTCGCGGGCTGGGCGGCCTGGAGGCTTGGCGCCATGCTCGGCCTCGGCCGGATGGAGTACGGGCGGCGGGACCGGCGGAGGTTTCGGCGAGGTCGTCCGCGGCATCCCGCCCGCGACGGCCCCGGCAGCCTTGCCGGCCACCATCGTCAGGCTGTTGGGCGCGAAGATCGACACGCTGTTTCGCACCTGGTCGGAACCGAAGACCGCCTCGACCATTTCCTGTACGCTCTGGAACCGCTTGGCGGGGTCTTTCTCCAGCGCCCGGCGGATGGTCGAGGCGAACGGCTCGTCGATGCCCGTCAGGTCCGGCTTGGCCGACAGGTGCTTCATGAGGATCTCGCCCACGCTCGACCCGCTGAACGGCGTCCTGCCGCGGAGCATCTCGTAGAGAAGCACGCCGAGGGCGTATATGTCGATGCTCTTATCGTACGAGCCCACCCCGATCTCCGGGGCCATGTAGTGGACCGTGCCGACCGTCATAGTCTGGCCGCTATGGCAGCTCGGCGTCATGGCCTTGCTCAGGCCGTAGTCGCCGATCTTGACGTACCCGGACTCGTAGAAAATGTTGCCCGGCTTGAGGTCGCGATGGACTATTCCGCACTCGTGCAGGTACGTCAGGCCCTTGGCGATCTCGCGAAGGAAATACGCCGCCTTCTGCGAGCCCAGGCCATTGGGTGACTCGGCCAGAAGGTCCTGTAGCGACGGCCCGGCGACGTATTCCATTATGACGAAGGGCCGCTGCTGCTCGTTGAAGCGGACGTCGAAGATCGTCACCAGGTGCGGGCTCTTGAGGTTCATGCACTGGCTCACGCCGCGAAGCTCGATCTGCTCATAGCCCTGCACGACCTTGAGGGCCACCTGCCGCCCGCTGTCGCTCAGGGCGTAGTAAACCTCGCCGAACCCGCCGCGCCCAATCGCGTGCTGGATCGTGTAGCCCTCAAGGGGCCTGTCGCCATGCTGGTATTGGTATGCCTGCATAGTCCGGCGATTCCTGTTGCCAGTGCCACCGTGCAAGAAGAAGAAAAAGCAAAAACAGAAGAAACAGAAGCATTAGAGGGGGATTACATGGATTTAATGATTACATGGATTAAGAAGAAGAGGACAAACTCTTCAATCCATGTAATCCTATAATCCATTAATCCCCTTCAAAAGATGTTTCTTCTTTCTTCTTCTTCTTTCATCTTCTTTCTTCTCTGCGTTCTCTGCGCCCTCTGCGTGAGATCTTCTTCTTTTTCTTCTTTCACGCCCTGTTAATGACCATTCCAAGCGGCCCGATCCGCACCGGCGAATCGAACGGGATTCCCTCAGCCACATCCATCGGCCTGCGGTCCCGCGTCAGTTCGCACTCGGTGCGGCACATCAGTTTCCCGTCGCCCGGTTGCAGCACGGCCCGGCCGGGCAAATCATCGGCCCGCACGTGGGCCGCCCCGCCGGGGCCGATGACCAGTTCGCGGTCCATCAGTATCACCCGGCGGATGTCCGCCTGGGGCATCCGGGCGGTCGAAAGCTCGAGCACGGCCGTGGTGCTGGCGGGCGTCGGCAGCCGAAACCGCAGCCGGCACCGCGGCGAAAGGGCGATCTTGTCGCCGTCGGCCAGCAGCTTGCCCGTGACCGGCCTGTCGTTTACCTCGACCGGCTGCTGGCAGGCCAGAAAGTAATCGCCCTCGTCCGTTCGTTCCACGCTGATGACCGGCAGGTTCGCATCGGCCAGCAGGCCAAGGTCGGGCCGGTGCATGGAACTGATGGGCCCCACCGTGACTCGCCGGCCGCTAATGACCAAGCTGCTGCCTGCCCCGTCAAGTTGTATGACAAATCGCCTGGGCATGCTCGACCCTTCCGGGGAAACGGGGGCCGGCGCCGCGGCGTCATGCTCTTCGGCCTTTTCGGCGTTGCGGCGCCCGTGCCCGTTTTCCAGCGGCGACAAAACCGGCGCATCGGGTCCGCTGAGCATTCCCAGCGGCCCGGACCACAGCGTCTCGGCCGCATTGGCGGCGCGGTCAACGGCCTCGACCGCCTCACCCAGCCAGGCCGCATCCGGCAGGATGGCCCGTGCCCGCCGGAGCATTTCGCCGACCTGCCTCATGTGCCCAGCCTCGGCGGCGACAACGGCAAGGCGGCATTCCACTACCGCCCGCTGTAGCTCAGCGACCGCCGGTCTGGCCCCGGCCGGCAACTCGGCACGGGCAAGCAAAGTCTCGGCCAGGTCTATCCGCCCGCGATTGAGCTCGCGGCGGGCCTGCTCGACACAGCCCTCGACGACCCTGGCTGACAGCTCGGCCAGTTCGTCATTGTCCGCCCGTTGGGTCCGTGCTGTCAGAAGTTCATCCACGGCGGCGGCCAGGTCGCCGCGGTCCATCGCGGCCCGGCACCGCCGCACGGCCCCGTCGGCGGCATGTCGCCGGCCGTCAACATCCCGGCGCAACTCACCGACGCGGCTGCTGTCATCGCCGCCACGCGGCAGGCAGGCATCATCAAGCATTTGCCCAGCCAGGCTGAGCCGGCCGGCGTCCGCGTGGCGCCGCGCGGAAGCCAGGGCGTCGCCGTGTGCCCGCCTGGCATTGTGCTCGCCGTCAAGGGCCTCGGCGATCCGGGCTCGCAACTCCGAGGCCGCCGGAATGTTGCCGCCCAACTCGGCCGCCTTCTGGCAGTCCGCCAACGCCTGCGGCATTCGCCCGGCGACAAGGTGCTCTTTGCCGCGGGCTACGAGCCTGTCGATCAGGCCGTCAAGCAACTGCTGGGCCTGGCGATGGCTTCGCAGATCCGCGTCGGCCAAGAGTTCGCAGGCTTCGTCCAACCGCCCGCCCGCCAGGGCCGACTCGGCTTGTTTGATTCGCAGGATCAGCACTTGGGCCACTCCAACTCAGCGATCACTCTCACCGATCCAAATCCTAAATTCGAATTCCGAAATCCTAAACAAACAGCCAAATTCAAATCATCAAATGATCGAAACATCCCCTATCGGGCCGTTTTGCGTTTCAAGACACAAGGTTACCCATTGGCAGGGTTTTGAATTTCGGTTTTGGTGCTTTGAATCTGTTTCGAAATTCGTGCTTCGTGCTTAGGATTTCCAGCCGGCTTGGCCGGCTGGTCCAGTATACCACTGCCCCGGCCCGGCGCCTCCCCCTAGCGCCGAGGCCGAGTCGGATATCGAAGCCTTTACTCATCCGAACCTTGCACAGTCCGGCCAGGCTATGGGGCGGGCGTCGCTGCCGCCACTCGGTTGCCGTTTACGGCAGGAGCATCCGTCGCGGATGCAACCGCCTGGGTCGGCTTGGCGGGGTGGAAGTACTCGTCAACCTGTGTGAGCAGGTCCTTTTCGTCGATCACGTCCACCTCGACCGGCTGGACGAAGCTGCCCTCGTGGGCCAGCACTCTCTCGGCCACATCGAGGCGTTTCTTGATGTCGCTGATGAGTTTCTCGGTCTGGGCGAGCTTGGAGCTTTCGAGCTGGAACTTCGAGCCGACGGACGCGGCCACCACCAGTCTGTGCTGGGCGGCCAGGGACTCGATCCTATCGGCCAGGAGGTCCTTCTGGTGGCGTGCCCGCTCAAGGGCGGACATTGCGGCGGCCAGGGACCCCTCGCGCGAGGCCAGAAGCCGCTGCTTGCCCTGGTAGACCACCTCGGCCTCCTTGAAGCTCTCGAACCGCCGGGCCAGGTCGGCCTTGACGGCCTCGCGGGTGTACTGGCGGTCGCTTATCTGGAAGACCTGCACACTGCCGCCAAGCAGCCCGCCAATCTTCTCGATGCGGGCCTTCTCCTCACCCAAACCCTGCTTGCAGCGGGTGATATCGCGCTTGAGGTTCTCGACTTCAACCTCTTCCTGGGCGATCAGCCGGATGTTGGCGTGCATCTCGGGCACGATCTGCTCCAGCAGGTCGCGCGCCCGCTGCAACTCGAACTCCGTCGGGACCTGCTCCTTGACCGACTGGCGAATGCTGCGGGCCGAGCTTGAAAGATAGCTGACAAAGTCCGACCCGAACAGCACGCCCCCCAACAGGAGCATCGCTGCCACCGGCACCACTCCGTACTTGATTACTTTCCTGATCATCGTTCGACTCCTTGCTGAATGCCTGAAAGGGACTTCGGCATCGGCCTTCCAATGCCAACTCTCACGGGCCTGTCCTGGCCCTGAAAGCGTTGTCGATGTGCGAACGCGAATATTTCGCCAAAAAACCGAAAAGGATGACCGCGGAGACGCGGAGATGCCGAGAACAGGACAAGAAAGACAGTTTTGGGATCGAAAACACATCATTCGCGCTCTTTCGCGCTCGTTTGACCCTCGAACGATCCTCAAAAACCCCTTGGTTTACGCTCGTTTCGCACACCACGGCACCGCGCGGCGCTATCCAAACACCCTCGTTTTCGCTCGTTTGGCGCTCGTTTGGGGGTCGAAAACCCATCGCGGCGCTATCAAGAACCCCTCATGCGCGCTCGAATCGCCATCTTGCCGGCGCGATCCGCGCTCGAGGACCGACCGACCGATCGCCACCCGTTCCAACGCCATACCTGGACCCAGACGGTCCGAGAAGATGGGAGTAGGGAACAGTCCTCCCGACCCGTCGGAATCCTCGTCCTCGGCTTTGGTTCGCGTCCTTAGCTTCTTCCGGCCCGTACCGAAACCGCCACGCACAGCCCACCGCCTTCCTCAACCCCCACGCCGTCCGAAAACGCGAAGCCCATGCACCTCACCCGCCAACGCTCGGTTTGCCGTTGACCGCCCCGCCCGGCCGGGCGTACAGTATCGCAGAAGAAATAACTGGTTAGCGTTCCTGTTTTCGTTCTGTTTTCGTTGCGCAGGAACGCTCGCGGCCTTGGCCTGGCCTGGCGCGACAGGACGAGAGCATGGCCGGCCCCGACGACGAAAGTTGGCAAGAACCTTTCCAGGAAACCCCAG
>CAZSBS010000062.1:13124-20146 GCA_964605095.1 uncultured Planctomycetaceae bacterium
CACGTAAGATCCGCAATCCGGCTCCTCACTGGCTTTACTGAAACGGAGTACCAGATAATGATGTTACTAAGACGAATCAGCATTATCTCGACCTTAATCGCGTTACAGATGCTTTGCATAGCCAGCGTCGTCAACGCCCAGCATGGCGACAAGCCCCGGCCGGACGCCTGGAAGAATCTGGTTTATGGCGGGCGCTTCATGGACCGGATTCTGCCCGCGCCCATTTACGACAAGCTGACGAGCGATACCTGGGGCGCCGACGCGGTTCGGCCACGTGACATTCACAATGGCATTGAAGATCCCAACTGGTCTTACTGGGGCGGCAGGCCAATTCTGGGACCGGAGGGCAAGTATCATTTGTTTGTCGCCAGGTGGAGAGAAGACAATCCGCGTGGACATGGCGGATGGCCGGCCTCGGTGATCGCTCATGCCGTGTCCGGGAGGCCAACCGGGCCTTTTGTCGCGAAGGAAGAGATCGGACCGGGCCATTTTCCGGAAATCCATCAACTGAAGAACGGCAAGTACGTGGTGTATCATTTCAACGGATACTATCAGTCCGATCATTTGGATGGCCCCTGGACACCTGTCACAGAGAAATCCGGTTTTTACGGCAAAACCACATTCGGGTCGCTGGCCGTACGCGAAGATGGCGGCTTGCTGATGCTTGACCGCATCATGCGGGTCTGGATCAAGGAGAATGGCACAGACGATTTCCGCATGGTAAGCGGTGAATCGATTCGCCC
Organism: uncultured Planctomycetaceae bacterium; assembly: GCA_964605095.1. Classification (GTDB taxonomy): domain Bacteria; phylum Planctomycetota; class Phycisphaerae; order SM23-33; family SM23-33; genus JAUWQU01. Next base: position 13,868 of record CAZSBS010000062.1, read on the forward strand.
CAAGATTCCCGGCAGATATGAAGATCCCATGGTGTGGCGGACGGAAGTTCAATATCACCTGATCGTCAATGACTGGTACGGCCGCACCGCGTATCACATGCGATCCAAAGACGGCGTTCACTGGAAAGAGGACTCCGGCGAGGCGTACACCATCGACTTTGACGGTTACGAGGACGGCACGAAGGTCAAATGGTACAAGTATGAGCGGCCGAAGGTGTTGCAGGATCAATATGGCCGCGCGACGCATTTGTACCTGGCCGTCATTGACGTGCCGAAGAAGGACGACAAGAGCAAAGACAATCACAGTTCAAAGAACATCGTCCTGCCGCTGGTTGTAGGACGGCGACTGAATATCCTCGACAGAGACAAGATCACCGCGGATACCAGGACGATACGTTTGCGGATTCTCGCGGAAGAAGGCCTCAACCCTCATACGGATGTCGATGTCGATTCTTTGCGGTTCGGCGCCCCGGAAAAGGTTGACTTCGGCGGCGGCTGCAAGCCGGTCAAGTCGGAAGAATCCGGCAAGGATCTTATCGTGACATTCGACGGAGCGGACAATGGCATTACCGATGACAACTTTGCCGCGAAACTGATTGGCAAGACCACCGGGGGCAAGCTCCTGTTTGGCTATTCGCGCCTGCCGGGAGTGGACTATTCACCCTATGTTATCCCGCGGTGAGCCTGCGAGGCGCTAGACTGCGGGGGGCTGGTTCGCGAATCGCGCGCCGCGCGCGGATGGGGCATCCGGCTTGCGCCAATCCAAAGCGGCGTGGCGCACCGCTGCGCGGTACTTAACGCCGCACTCCAAGGGCTTCGCTCTATCGTCGCCCTCGCGCCTCACCCGCCAACGCCCAGCCTCCGGCTCGCATGCCATTGACGGGCCGGGCTGCGAAGCGTACAGTATGATCATGGTCAAGGCCGCGACCCAATCGGGGATGTTCGGCCGCACCGGCCGGGACTTCCGCCACCGCCCAGCGGCGACGCGTTCATGTTCCCAAGACCGCATGCGTATATCGCTCGCAAGTGGGCCTGGTTGTTGCGTCCCAGAAGAAATAACTGGTTAGCATCCCTATTCTCTCCCGTTTCGACGCTCCTGAAGGAGCCTGAATGAGACCATCAGCCGGCAGGAACGGGATGAGGCGGCCGCGAGCGCCCGTGCAGAATGATCGCCTGGTCGCGCCCCTGATTGTGAATATCGTCTTCGGCCTGCTCGTCATGTTCGTTTCCCTGGATCGCGGGCACGGACTGCATTACTATCCCTCCACGTTACTTTTCACGCTGAACGGCGCGATCGCCGTGGCCGTCGCTGTCGCGGGGTTCCTGTTCCCGGCCAGGCGGTACGCGTTTCTGGTTCTCAGTTCGTATGTCGTCAGCTTCATGTTTCCCGGTTTCTACTATGGCGGAAAGGGTATCCCCAGGGGCGACGACGGCTGCGGGTTCGGCTGGCTCTTCTTCTGCGGGCTGCTGTGTCTCGTCGGCTTCTTCGTGGGAATGGGCACCCTGATCGCCGGTATCGTGAGCCGGTCGCGATCGCAGCCTCCAGGCAGTCGTCCAAGCGTTGCTCTTCATGTCGCGTGTTTCATCATCGGTCTGGCCGCGTGCTTGTTCATCCTTATGGTAGGCCTTTGGCCTTCGTGAACCCGCCTCCGTTCCTCTGTGTCGCGAGCTTGTAGTGGGCCCGTAAAGGCCTATCCCAGTTCGTAGTGGGCCCGTAAGGGCCTATCCCAGTTCGTAGTGGGCCCGTAAGGGCCTATCTTGTGATGCCGCCTGACGGCGGGACTACAAACGAAGATAGGCCCTCACCCCGTGGGGGCAGGCGGGCCCACTACAAACCGCAGGTTCTCCTATCCCTGCAATCCCGTCACCGGCCGGCAGAGATACTTTTCGAACGTCTTGTCCGGCAGGCGTCCCAGCAGGCGAACCAGCGTGAAGATCACCAACAGCGAGAAGACCGTTCGCCACACGAGAACGCCCGACAGGCGCCCGCCCAGAAGCATCATAAGGATCGTGTCCTCGATGAGGCTGTGGGTCAGGCCCATCAGGGCCAGCGAAAAGAACACATCCCGCTTGCCCAGGATGCCCGAACGCGCCTCCTGGATGATAAGCCCCCCGCCGTAGGTCAGCCCCAACGTCATGCCGATCACCGTCACCGGGGCCGCGTCGCGGCTCATGCCCAGCAGTCGCAGGCCCGGCTCCATGAGCCTGGCCAGCAAATCCATCACGCCGACGGCCTTGAGCGCCCGGATCAGCAGCATCAGGGCGAGAATGATCGCCATGATCTTCAGCAGGAAGATGCCCTGCCCGGCAAGCCACGCCGGCCAGGAGTCGTCCAGCCCCGCCGAGCGGAAGACCGCGAGGTTGGGCTCTTGAAGCCAGCCAAAGGCGCGATAGACATGGCACAGTATCAGCCCGGCCAGCAGCGCCCCGCCGACGCGAAGCACAGCCATCGCGCGGAACCTCGTCCCCGCCTTCTGGGCGATCCGCAGTTCCACAGGCAGGCCATGGGCTATGAGCATCATCGTCGTCAGCACGGTGGCCTGGGCGGCGGTCAGGTGTACGCTGAGCGACACGAACGCCGCCGCCCCGCCGTAGAGATTCGTAACCATCGTGGTCGCCCAGACCAGTCCCGTCTGGCCCGGCAGGCCCACAAGCTCCATCACCGGCGCCAGGGCGATGCCCAGATACTTGATCACGCCAAGCTGGTCCAGCAGGCGGATAAGAACGATGATCGGAATAATGACCTTGAACAGGTCGAAGCTGGTCCGCAACGACTGGCGGAGGACTTCCGCCAGCGCACGCGCGAGACGATCTTGCCAACGCATCGGTTTGAACATCCGCACATTCTAACTTGCCCGGGCGGCCTGGACCGGATGAATCCTGCAGGTTGAACACGCGAGCGCGGCCGCCGTGTCGCGCCGACGGAATCAGGTCGGAAATGTTCCAGCTTCCCGCTGGAAGCCGACAAAACGCCAAACGCACCCCCGTATGCGACAGGACTTGGCGAAATCCGACCTGCTTGCCGGCACACTGGCGCCACCCACACGAAACAGCCAGGATCAAAATGAAAACAATACGTTCCCCGGACCGTTTGAAACTACCGAGAGCGGAAAGCTGATCCTGAAAGTTTGGACAACCAAGGAAACCAACCGATGACCCGACGATTTGTTATGTTGTGTGGACTGGCCGCTATATTGTTGATGTTGCCGGCGATTCTCCACGCCGCCGAGTTCCACGTCGCCGTCAGCGGCAAGGATACCGCCCCGGGCACGGCCGCTGCGCCGCTGCGTACCATCCAGCATGCAGCCGACCTCGCCCAACCGGGGGATATCATCACCGTCCATGCCGGCGTTTATCGCGAGCGTGTCAGCCCGCCGCGCGGCGGGGCATCCGACGCGAAACGCATAGTCTACCAGGCCGCGCCCGGCGAGAAGGTTGAAATCAAAGGCTCCGAAGTCGTCAAGAACTGGGTGAAGGTTCAGAATGACACATGGAAAGCGACCATTCCGAACACATTATTCGGCAAGTTCAATCCTTACAGCGACTCCATTCATGGCGATTGGTTCGATGCCAAGGGTCGGCAGCATCACACCGGCGCCGTCTACCTCAACGGCGAGTGGCTGACCGAGGCTGTCAAACTGGACGATGTCCTGAAGCCCGTGGGAACCACGCCGCTCTGGTTTGGGCAGGTGGATCCGACACACACCACAATATGGGCGCAGTTCAAGGGCATAAACCCCAACGAGCAACTGGTGGAGATCAACGTTCGCCGGACGGTGTTCTACCCGGAAAAGACGGGCGTGAACTACATCACCGTGCGCGGGTTCACGCTGCGCCACGCTGCCACGCCGTGGTCGCCCCCCACCGCCGAGCAGATCGGATTGATAGGCACGCACTGGAGCAAAGGCTGGATCATCGAGAACAACGTGATCAGTCACTCCACCTGCGTCGGGGTCACACTCGGCAAGTACGGCGACCAGTGGGACAACAAATCCGCCGATTCCGCGGAGGGTTATGTCAAGACTATCGAGCGCGCCATCAAGAACGGATGGAACAAGGAAACCGTCGGCAGCCATATCATCCGCAACAACCACATCTCCAATTGCGAGCAGGCGGGCATCGTCGGCAGCCTCGGGGCCGTGTTCAGCACCGTTACCGGCAATGTCATCCATGATATCCATGTCCGGAAGTTGTTCGGCGGCTGCGAGATGGCGGGCATAAAGTTCCACGGCGCCATCGACGTCGAGATCAGCCGGAATCACATCTACCGGACCTGCCGTGGCCTGTGGCTGGACTGGATGGCGCAGGGCACGCGGGTCTCGGCGAATCTTTTCCATGACAACGCCACCGAGGACAATGCCAACAGTTACGAGGCGGAGATTCCCGGGGGACGGCAAGACATGTTTGTCGAGGTGAATCACGGGCCGTTCCTTGTAGACAACAACATTTTTCTTTCACCCTATTCGGTGAACAATCGCTCGCAAGGCGGCGCCTATGTTCACAATCTGTTTGCCGGCGCCATGAGAATCGTTTCTTTCGACGGCCGTCAGACCCCATGTCTTAAGGCGCATTCCACCGAAGTCGCGAGGCTGCACAACAACCCGTGCGGCGATGACCGCTACTACAACAACGTGTTCGTGAGAAATGGCGATCTGAGCAAGTACGATGCGGCAAAATTGCCCGTTTGGATGGGCGGCAACGTGTTCCTCAAAGGCGCCAAGCCATCCAGGCATGAACAAAACCCGCTGGTCAAACCGGAGTTCGATCCGGCATTCAAACTGATCGAGAAGACTGACGGTTTCTATCTCGAAATGTCGCCCGACAAGGCATGGGCCGCCGAGCGAATGCGCAAGCTGGTGACGACTGAACTGCTGGGCAAGGCGGTCATCCCGAACCAGGCGTTCGAGAATCCGGATGGCAAGCCGCTCCGTATCGACACCGATTACTTCGGCAAGAAGAGAAATGCGAAGAACCCGTTCCCGGGACCGTTTTCAATATCCGACAGCGGGAAACAGACGCTGAAAGTTTGGACAACAAAGGAAACCAACCGATGACCCGACGATTTGTTATGTTGTGTGGACTGGCCGCTATATTGTTGATGTCGCCGGCACTTGTCCGGGCCGCCGACTCAGCCACCCTAGCCCCGGTCAAGTACGAGCCTACGGTTGAATCGCTCAAGCAGGCTGAGATACCTGAATGGTTCATTGACGGCAAGCTCGGAATCTTCATGCACTGGGGGCCGGAAAGCATCCCCGGCGTTGCATCCACATGGTATGCCCGATGGATGTACGAGCAGGGCAGCGAGGGCTATAAGTATCACTGTGCCACGTACGGACATCCCTCGAAGTTCGGGTACAAGGATATCTGTAAACTTTTCAAGGCGTCTAAGTTCGATCAGGCCCAGGCGGATCGGCTGGTCAAGCTCTACAAGCAGGCCGGCGCGCGCTACGTGGTTCCGGTCGCGGCGCACCACGACAATTTCGACATGTGGGATTCGAAATACCAGCCCCGTTGGAATTCCATGGCCACCGCCGGCAAAGACATCTGCGGGATGTGGCAGAAGGCGACCGTGGCTAATGGGCTGCATTTCGGCGTGGCCTCCCACGTCGCGAGATCCTTTCGCTGGCTGCAGACCTCGCACGGGTCCGACAAGACCGGCCCCCTGGCCGGCGTGCCGTACGACGGTCAGGACCCGAACTACGCGGACCTCTACGGCGTGCCGTGGAAGAGCAGCGATCCCGGATATGAAGGGCCGCAGGATGTAGGGCCGCCGGCATTCGAGAAGAACTTCCAGGACCGGATGTTCGATCTTATAGACAGGTATCATCCCGATCTGTACTACACCGACGGCGGGCCGCCATTCAAGACGGCGGGCTACAATATCGTCTCGCATCTCTACAATCAGAGCCTGAAGTTGCATGGCGGCAAATTGCAGGCGGTGGCCAATTTCAAGGGCGGCTGTCCCATCGGAGCCGAGAACTTCGAGTTTGAATTCCCCGCCACCCTTCAGAAGAACTTCTGGCAGACTGACAAGACGATGGGGGCTGAGTGGTACTGGCTGCGCAATCGCAACAGGGATTACAAGACGGGCCACGAGATAGTTCATACCCTGATTGACGTCGTCAGCAAGAACGGCAACCTTCTGTTGAACGTGCCGTTGGACGGCGATGGCGAGTTGGATGAAGAGGTGATCACCATGCTCAAGGTGATGGCGCATGACTTCGATCTGATCGGAGAAGCGATCTTCTCGACTCGCACGTGGGAGGCGTTCGGCGAGGG
>CAZSBS010000063.1:0-16535 GCA_964605095.1 uncultured Planctomycetaceae bacterium
GTCTGGCCACAGCGGGAGATTACCGCCGACGTCTACCTCGACAAGGCCATGGGCATGCGGTTTGGCGAGCTGATCGGCAACTATGCCGGCCGGCCTAAGGAGGGCAGCATCCTCGGCGGGGGGCTTGTCTACCAGATTGACTGGAGCCACGTCCTGGCATCCAACCCCTGGGTCGGCGACGATGACACGTGCTTCGAGTACATGTACGCCACACTGCTCAGCCAAAGTGCCAGCCCAAGTTCCGCCCAGATTCGCCAGGCCTGGGTGGACAACATTCCGGCTGAGTCTGTTTATATCGCCAACAGGCAGGCTCGCATGCTGATGGACCCTCCGCCGACGGGCGCAAGTCTCAGCCCGCCGGAGACAGGGTCTTTCCGCAACAACATGCATGCTGCCCGCATCGACTCGCAGATAACCACTGAGAGCCTCGGCGCCCTTGTGCCGGGCCTGCGCCAGCGGGCGGTGGACCTCTCGGGCACTTTCGCCGGCGTGTCCAACGAGGGATTCAGCGTCCACGCGGCGCAGTTCTACGCGGCAATGTACGCCGCGGCCGCCATGGAGTCCGACGTGGTGACCATCATCAACGATGGCCTTGCCGTCGTGCCGCCGAGTTCGCGGACGCACGAGGTCATCGACGCCGTGCTGGCATTCCGCTCGAACCAGGCGGACCGCACGGACCCCAACGCCTGGCGAGCCTGCCAGACTATGCTCCACGACGACTACGGTTCAACGGCCAGTATCAAAGGTAGATTCGTCAGTTGGCCCGAGTCCACCGTCAACGTCGGCCTGACTACTATGGCGTTGCTCTACGGCGGGGGCGATTTCCAGAAGACGGTGGACATCGGCGTGCTTGGCGGGTACGACGCCGACTGCAACCCCGCAACTGCCGCCGGCGTGCTTGGAATGATGAAGGGCTACCAGGGGCTTGGCGCCAGCGGCGGGGGCATCCTGGCCGAACTGAAAACTATCACGGGGGACACTTCGTACACCCCGTCGGACAACTACAACGTGCTCGGCTCGGCGACCACCGTCTCCCAGGTTGCCCAGCTTTTCCAGGCCGCGGCCGAGATGCAGATCGTCGCCGCCGGCGGATTGATCGTCGGCGAGGGCTCCGACAAGGTTTACATTCTGCCCGATGACGTTGAGCCCACGCCGATCGATAAGCCAAACCCTGGCGGCCCTGCCGGGCTGGTCGGACGGGTGCGCGCCGCCGGTGGGACGGTGAGCGTCTCGGCCAGCGTCGCGTGCTACGACCCGGCTCTGGACCGCCAGAACCTCGAGGCCATCATCGACGGCATCACCGACGTTCGTTACAACGGCCACCGCCCGTACTATACGTATGATGGCGCCAATGCCCAGCCCACGGGGGGGGACTGGTATCAACTGACTTTCCCGCGCGACATGACGTTCAACAAGGTCGTCTATTACGAGGGCGACGCCGTTTACACCGGCGGGCCCAACTTCAACCCGCGAGAGATCCCGTTCGCCGGCGGGTTCTTTGAGGACCTGACAGTCGAGGTCCTTCGCGATGGGCAATGGCAGGCGGTGACGGGCCTGACGTTCAGCGAGGCCCTGGATAGTTACGCCTACTACCAGACCATCGAGATGACGTTCGACTCTATCGCGGGATCGGCCGTGCGAATACGAGGCAATGCCGGCGGCTCGTACCAATTCACCACCATCGTCGAGTTGGAGGCGGATGGGGCGATGGGCGTCGCCGGCGACTGCAACGAAGACGGCGTCGTCGATGCCGCCGACTACATTGCTCTGAAGAGCCACATGGGCCTGGGGTCCGCGGCCACGTGGGCTGACGGCGACTTCAACTTCGATGGCGACGTGGACTACAGCGACTTGCAGTTGTTGACGGCGAACTTCGGCTGGACGAGCGCGGACTTGCCGGTTTCCACCCCCGAGCCTGCGAGCTCGCTGTTTCTGCTGGGCGGCGCGGCCGCTCTGGCTGGGCGGCGCCGGGGGCGCCGGCGCGAAAGGCTCGAATAGGCCCCGCGCGCTTTGCGGTTGACGCGGGGGCCGCGGTGTGCTTGGCTTAGGGGACTGGGCGCCGCGTGGGGCGCCGGCGGCAAAGGAGCTTGCTGATGGCTGGCGGCGGTAAAGACGGCTACGAGCTTTTCGTGCCGGGGCGGTTGTGCCTCTTCGGCGAGCACAGCGACTGGGCGGCCCAGTACGGGCTGCACCCGGGCTACTGCCTGGTCATCGGCACCGACCAGGGCCTGACGGCCACGGTGCGGCCGGCCGAGAAGTTTTCCGTCGAAACCGACCTGCCCGACGCCGCCGGCAGGCCCAGCGGACGCCGCCGACAGATGAGCTGCGACTGGTCCCCGGACACGCTGATGGCCGCCGCCCAGGACGAGCAGGAGTTCTTCCGCTACTGCGCGGGCGTCGCCCACGGGATGTTCTATCATTCGGGCGTCACCGGCGGGATCGACCTTCGCATCGAATCGTTCGATCTGCCGCTTCGCAAGGGCGTTTCGAGCAGTGCGGCCGTGTGCATCCTCATGGCCAAGGCCTTCGACGCCGTGTATGAGCTTGGCATGTTCCCCCACGAGTTGATGGAGGTTGCCTACCGCGGCGAGCGCCTGACGGGCAGCCAGTGCGGGCGGATGGACCAGGCGTGCATCTACGGCAAGACTCCCGTTCTGCTGACGTTTCAGAAGTCCGCCGACGTTCGCGTCGAGCCGCTTTTCCCCGGACGCCGGATCGAGATGTTCTTCGTGGACCTTGGCGGGCGGAAGGACACGGTGCGGATACTTTCCGACCTCCATTCGGCGTACCTGCGCGACCTTGACGTTCAGCGCGGCCTGGGCTCGGAGAACGAGCGGATCGTCCGCCAGGCCTACCGCGCGCTGAACTCCGGCGACGGCGCCTGGCTTGGCGAGCTTATGAGCCAGGCGCAGTCGAGCTTCGACCGTCTGGTAGCCCCCGCCAGCCGGGCCCAGCTTGCCAGCCCGCTGCTGCACGAGCTGCTGGCGTTCGAGCCGATCCGCGAGCACATCTTCGGCGGCAAGGGCGTAGGCAGCCAGGGCGACGGCACGGCCCAGTTCGTCGCGCGAAGCCCAGCCGACCGCGATGCAGCCATCGCCAAGATCTCCGGCGCCATGCCCGACATGCGGTGCTTCCCGCTGACAATCTAGGCATCCAGGGCGCCGCGGCAAGACGGAAGAGTAAGGTCATAGGTGCCGGATTGTGAAGCATGCCAACTAAACTCCCCGGCGTCCAAACGCCGATTCTCCTGTAATGGCGATTCCCACAGGGACCACATCCAGGCAGATAGACTGGCTGGCACGCTGGGCGCTGACCGGCATGATGATACTCGGCATGATGGCCTGGTGGTGGCCGGGATATCGAAGCTGGGGCTCCGCGGTGGCGGCCATGACGCTGGTTCTGGGGCTTTGGCTGGCCGCTCGCATCGTTGCGGGCGACCGCGGCGTGCCGGGCCATCCCGTCCACCTCGTCGTGCTTGTCCCGGCGGGGATCATGGTCCTGCACCTCGCCCGTGACATCCTGGCCGCCAGGTCGGCCCTGCCGGGCAACCTCGAGGGCGCCCTGGACATCTCCCAGATCTACTGGCTGGGCCTGCTGTCGCTGGGCGTGCTGCTCACGCAGAGCCTGCTGCCTCGTGCCGCCAGCCATACCGTCGTGCTCGGCGTGGCTGGGACGGCGATGATGCTTGGTCCGGCCGCGGCAATCCTGGCCGGGGCGACCGCGCCCGTCCGCACCGCACTGGCCCTGCTGGGTTTTGCCGGCGTCGGCGTCTGGCTGACGATGCTCTGGGGCCTGGGCGCCCGCCGCGAAGGGAGCGGCCCCACAGGCGCACCCGCGCCGCACCGCTTGCCTGGTGTCGCGTGCGTGCTCGTGGCGGCAGCGGCGGCAGCGGGGCTTGTGGTCGCCGCTCCGCTCCAGGCGCTGCTTGTCGCGGGCATCGTGGCTGCGACGTTGCTGGCGGCCGGACTCGTGTTCCCCGCGCGGCGTGTGGTGCTTCTGCTGGCCGGCGGGGTTCTGGCGGTGGGAGTGGCCGGCGCCCTCTCGCTGGTTCATTGGGTAAGGCAGGCACTTGTCGAGTTGCTCAGCCAGGCCGCACAGGCAACCCCGCTTGGCCTGGGCGAGGGGGCCCTTAGGCAGCCATCCGCCGCCGACGGCGGGCTGGCAATGCTGGTGGGCATGGCCGGCTGGGTGGGCGCGGCGTGGTTCATCGGCGGGCTTGGCCTTTGCGTGATCTGGATGCTCTTTCACGCCCGCCGCGGACATTGGGGAGACCAGGGCCGCGCTATCGTGTGGTCCGCCTCAGCAGGCTGCGCCGCGGCGGCGCTGATCGCCCCCGGCGGGCTGTTCGTGCCCGCCACGGCGCTGGCGGCGGCGTTCATCTTCGGGCTGATGCCGGCAATGCTGGGCAGGCCCCCAAGGCCCCGCCCGGGATTGATCCTGCTTGCAGCCATCGCGGCAATGATGGCTATGCTCGGCCTGGCGCCGCATACGGGGCTCTTCACGTGGTCGCTGGGGCATTTCGGCAAGAGCGACACCATCCTCCACGTCGCCATGGGATTCTTGGCCGGGATGCTGCTGGCCTGGCAGATGGGCACGCGACGGATATGGCTTGGCCTGGCGGGCATAGCACTTGCCGCCCTGCTCGGCGGGCCGGCGGAAGTGATGCAATACCTGGCCTCCGACCGCTCGGCCGAGCTGCGGGACTGGCTGCACCATGCCGTGGGTTCGGCGGCCGCGGTCGGGCCGTACCTGCTGTGCATGCTGGCACGCGGCAGCGAATCACTCGACGCCCGCCCGGCTGGGACAGATCTGGCCCACCAGGCGTACCTTAGGTAACATGACTCCAACGAAAGGCGAAAGCGACAATGGCAAAATATCTGGTCACCGGCGGGGCGGGGTTTATCGGGTCCAACCTGGCTCGGTACATCCTCGACCGCGGGCATGACGTGGCCGTGCTGGACAACTTCGCCACGGGCAAGCGCGAGAACCTCGCCGAGATCGCGGGGCGGATAACGCTCGTCGAGGGCGACATCCGCGACGCCGACACGGTTGCCTCCGCGATGGACGGCTGCTGCGCCGTCTTCCACGAGGCGGCTCTGGGCTCGGTGCCGCGGAGCGTCGAAGACCCCGTCACCAGCCACGATGTCAACGTCAACGGAACGATCAGAATCCTCGAAGGCGCCAGGGCCGCGGGAATCCGACGCGTTGTGTTCGCCGCGTCCAGCAGCGCATACGGCAACCGCGAGGAATCCCCCAAGCACGAGGCGATGGCCCCGCTGCCCATAAGCCCCTACGCCGCCAGCAAGGTCGCCTGCGAGGCGTACATGCAAGGCTACGCCGCGAGTTACGGCCTCGAGACGTTCTGCCTGCGGTACTTCAATGTCTTCGGGCCGCGCCAGGATCCCTTCGGCGCATACGCGGCCGTAATACCGGCGTTCGTCAGCCGGCTGCTAAAGGGCCAGCCGCCCGTCGTCTACGGCGACGGCGAGCAGAGCCGCGACTTCTGCTATATAGACAACGTCTGCCACGCCAACTGGCTGGCCGCCAACGCTCCGGCCGAGGTCTGTACCGGCAGACCCGTCAACATAGCCTGCAACCAGCGAACGAGCCTCAACCAGATACTCAAGCAGCTTGGCGAATTGCTGAGCGTGAATCTCAAGGCGACCTACGAACCCGAGCGCGCCGGCGACGTGAAGCACTCGCTCGCCGACATCAGCCTGGCCAGGCAGCGCCTCGGCTACGAGCCGCAGGTCTACTTCGAGGACGGCCTGGCAAGGTCAATCGACTGGTACCGGGCAAACCTTGCCTGATGGAAAGATTCTTCCTTTTCTTTTGGCTGGGGCCGACCCGGCCGACCAAGGAAGGCGACAGAGACAGGAAAATAGTTTGGTGTCCTCGGATTTCACGATAGAATGGGCTGCAACTTCGGGCCGCAGGCGAAGCCGCCGGCCGGGGCCGCCTGTCCGACGAACCCATCAGGAGCCGCCTCATGCTCGCCGCCAACGCTCTCTTGGACCTGCTCTACCGGATCATGCCGCCGCAGTATTGGTACTACCTTATCCTGGGCCTTGCCATCGTCGCGGCGGCCGGGGGAGTCTGGGTCTGGCTGAAAAAAGGCCGCGACGACTGACACGCCACGCCGCGAGCAAGAGGAATGCCCGCCCGACGTCCGCTACGATGGCCGCCGTTGCCGTAATTTAAAGCCTGCCTGCCGGCTCGGGATGGTGTCTCCCGATGTACATCGGGGAAGCCTTGAGCCTGAAGCCTGACCGAAATCTGGCGACACCATACATATTTAATTCTCTTGCCAAGCGGCGGCAGCAGACTTTTCCTGAGACGATTCCGCGACGATGACTACCGCGCCTACCTCGATCTGCTCGGCGAGTGGTGCGGCAGGCACGAGGTCAGCATCTGGGCCTATTGCCTGATGCCCAACTTGCGATGAGGTGCCATGCCGATCTCCGCCCGGCCCCGGCCGGGCAAGACAGTACATCCGCGGCGGGCACGAATCTGCCCGGCGATGCTTGTCTTCGTGCCGGAGGCGCCCACGCCGGCCGGGCCGCGAGGGAAACGCCTTGTCGCCGCTGCCAGGCCCGCCGATAATGTCGGTCAGGCCGGACGCCGGCGAAACATAAGCGAGAACCGCCGCTGCGCCAAGCAGGCAGCCGGCAATTACAACACCGCAACGGCCGCAAGGGAATGACGTTATGAAAGTGATCTGCGTCGTAGGCGCCCGGCCCAACTTCATGAAGATCGCGCCGCTGATGGAGGCGTTCGCCGCCGGCGGGCGTCTGGAGCCATTTCTCGTCCACACCGGCCAGCATTACGACGAGCGGATGAGCGACCTGTTTTTCCGCCAGCTCGGCCTGCCTCAGCCGGATGTAAACCTCGAGATCGGCTCGGCCTCGCACGCGGTTCAGACGGCCGAGATCATGAAGGCGTTCGAGCCGGTCCTGCTTGCCCAGCAGCCGCGGGCGGTGCTCGTCGTCGGCGACGTCAACAGCACCATCGCCTGCGGGCTGGTGGCAGTTAAGCTTGGTGTGCCGCTGGTGCATGTCGAGGCCGGGCTGAGAAGCTTCGACCGGACCATGCCCGAGGAAATCAACCGCATCCTCACCGACGCGATCAGCGACCTGCTGTTCTGCACCGAACAGGCCGGCGTGGATAACCTCGCCCGCGAGGGCGCGGGCCAGGAGAAGGTCTTCCTCGTCGGCAACGTGATGATCGACGCGCTGCTGAAGAACCGCGCCAAGGCCGAGGCGTCGACCATCCTGGCGGATATGGGCATCGAGGCCGGCAAGTACGTGGTGCTCACGCTGCACCGGCCCGGCAACGTGGACGACCCGGCCGTGCTCGGCGGGCTGCTGGACGCGCTGGAAGTCGTGCAGCGCGACTGGCCGATCGTGTTCCCGATCCACCCGCGAACGCGGAAGAACCTTGCCGGCTCGCCGCTGGGCAAGCGTGCGGCGGCGATGGGCAATCTGCGACTGATCGACCCGGCCGGGTATCTGGACTTCCTCAAACTGATGGCCTCGGCGCGGCTGGTGATGAGCGATTCCGGCGGCATCCAGGCCGAGACGACCATCCTCCAGGTGCCGTGCCTGACGCTTCGGACGACCACCGAGTGCCCATGCACGGTCGAGGTCGGCTCGAACCAGCTCGTCGGCTCCGACCCGGGAAAGATCGTCGCCGCCTACCGCCGGGTTATCGACGGCGCCGCCCGCCCGTGCCCCGCGCCGCCGCTGTGGGACGGCAAGGCCGCCCAAAGGACGGCCACGATAATGGCGGAGAAGCTCGCGCGGTAGCCGGCTCGACAAGTCACGGAAGTGACTTTGGACAGACCCAGCCAACGGGTCATCATGTTTAACTTGACGGACACGGGCGATCGCAAAGCGGATCGCCGCGTGCCAGCCGTGGCGGATATGAGCGGGACGGCGACACCAAGTGTGGCGTTTCAGGATTGATGAACATTCCGCCGGCATCATGTGGTCAAATCCGCCTGTCGGGCATAGGATTCTTCCATGGCGGCCAAGTCCAGAAGTCCCGCGTTCCAGCCGCCAGGCACGCCGAGCAAGGAAGAGTCGATGATCGTCTGGAGATTGCCAGCGGAGGCCATCGAGGATCCGTTTCGTCCTCCCCAGCAGCCTTGCGATGTTTTCTGTCTGCACTGCGGCAAGCAGTATTCCAGCGACAGAATGCAGTGGAAACGCCGCAACGGGAAAGGGGTCTGGTGCTGCCCGACTCACGGCTGCGATGGCGTGGGCTTTCAGTTGGACATCTTCCCCCTGACGGAAATGGGCGGGCAGTCCGGACAGGGGTCCGGCCAATACGACGATGCCGGCCAGGAGTACGAGATCGACGATGGGCCGTGGTGAACCAGCCCTCTTCCGGTTCCCGGGGGCAAGGCTCGAAGCCTCAACCCAGCACCATTGCTTGCCGTTGGCCCATGTCCGGGGCAGAGGAATCCCGCGTGCGAATAGTTGGCTCAATTCTTGTGTCCGCAGGCCTATACTGTCTAAAATGACGCCGAGGCGCTCTGGGGTATGTTCGCATCCGGCGCGTCGGGCCGGCAAGGGAAAGGTAGGCTCCGCATGTCATTCAGTTCGGAAATCGTCGCCCGCAGTGTCAAACATTACAAGGCCGTAACGTGGTTCGTAATCGTTGCAACGCTGCTGGTGGCCGTGGTTGCGGCCGCCCCGTCGGTGTTTCCAAAGGCACTGAGCCTCCTCAACCCGGTGAAGGTGGACACCGACCCGGAGAACATGCTCGCTGCCGACGAGCCGGTCCGCCTTTTCCACAACCGCATGAAGCGCGTGCTGAACCTGCACGACATGGTGGTTGTCGGCGTCGTCAACGACCGGGACCCCAACGGCGTGTTCAACGTCTCGACTTTGCGGAAGGTATATGAACTGGCGGAGTTCGCCAGGAAGCTCAAGGGCGCCGAGATCGGCCAGCCGGCAGGCAGCAGCGCCGGCGTGATCGACGTCGATCTTCTCTCGCTTTCGACGGTGGACTCCATCGAGCCCAGCGCCAACGGGGTGAGCTTTTCCAAGCTGATGCCCCAGCCGCCCGCCGACGACAAGGCGGCGCTGGAGGTCTGGCGAAAGGCCCGGCGGGTGCCTTTCCTGTTCGGCACGCTGCTGAGCGACAAGGACCCAGACAGGCCCGGCAAGACCCTCGACCCAGACCAACCCAGCAAGGCCATCGCGATGTACCTGCCGCTGACCCGCAAGGACCTCAGCCACGCCGTGTACGTCAAGCTCCAGGCCGAGACCGCCAGGCTAGGCGGGCCGGAGAAGTTCTACATCACCGGCCTGCCCGTGGCGGAGGACACGTTCGGCGTCGAGATGTTCATCCAGATGGCCATCAGCGCCCCGGCCGCGATGGTGGTTATCTTCCTGCTGATGCTGGTGTTCTTCCGCAAGCTGGTGCTGATCGTCGCGCCGATGATCGTGGCGATGGTCAGCGTGATAATAACGATGGGCGTGCTGATTATCGCGGGCTTCCCCGTGCATATCATGAGCAGCATGATCCCTATCTTCATCATGCCCATCGCGGTGCTGGACTCGATCCACATCATCAGCGAGTTTTTCGAGCGTTACCAGGCCACGCGCGACCGCGAGAAGACCATTCGCACAGTAATGGGCGAGTTGTTCCAGCCGATGCTCTACACCTCGCTGACAAGCACCGCCGGCTTCGCCAGCGAGGCTTTGGCGCCGATCCCGCCGGTGCAGGTCTTCGGCCTGTTCGTCGCCTTCGGGATCATGGTCGCGTGGGTGCTGACCGTCACGTTCATACCAGCGTTCGTCATGTTCATCAACCCGGACAAGCTGGCAAACTTCGGCGCCGTCCACGCCGCCGAGGACGACGCGCTGGACCAGACCGCCCTCGGGCGGTTCCTGCGATGGGTGGCGGGCATCACCTATCGACGGGCAAAACTGATCCTCGTCGCAACGCTGCTGGTGATGTCCGTCGCCGGATACGGCATCAGCCGGATCAACATCAACGACAACCCCGTCAAGTGGTTCGAGCCGTCGCACCCGATCCGCCAGGCCGATACGGTGCTCAACGAGTACTTCGGCGGCACGTACATGGCCTACCTCGCGATCCAGTACGAGCCGCAGGCCTTCGACGCCAACACATTCGCCGCCGACCTGCACAAGCAGCTCGCCCAGCGATCCGCCGACGTTGAGGCCGAGATGGCCAGGCTCGGCCCCGCGGCCGTTGAACTCGCCGCCGCCGGCCCCGCGGACGCCAATAGCGAACTGTTCCTGGCCTCGCTGAAGAAGAAGCTCGCCCCGCCGCGCTTCGCCGCCACCGACGGGCAACTGAAGGTGTGGGGCTACCCGGAGAAATTCCTGAACATCGAGGCCGACCGGTTCAGGCCCGCTGGCGCCAGCCCGCTTGCATTCGACGGCGTCAAGTATGCCAAGGCCCTGGGCACCCTTTCGGCCGAGCACGCCAAGCGGTTCACAGACGACATTGGGAAGCTCGACAAGCTAGTCGATGCGGCAGCGGCGACCAAACCCGCCACGCGCGATGCGATGCTCGAGCTGTTGGCGGGCAGATACTCCGGCACGGCGGAGCCGAGCGATCTGTCGCCCCTTCGGGGCTCTGTTCTTGATGGAGCACACACCGGGGGCTCACGCCCCCGGCCAAATGCTGCCGGCCCTTCGGGCCTCAATGCCGCCTCTGGCGAGCCGGCATTGCCGACAGTGGAGCCGCCGCTGCCGGCGATCGGCGAACCGGCCGAAAGTGGGGCCACCAAGCCTTCCGGATATGACCTTACCCCTGGGGGGCGGGCGGGCACACTACAAACAAACGTCTACGCCGCCGCTGCCAACGATTCCGTCAGCCTGCTCATCGACCAGATCCGCCAGGAGTCGCAGGTCTTCAAACAACCGGACGTGCTGAAGTGGATGGCAAAGCTCCAGGGCGCAATGGGCAAGGCCGGAACGGTCGGCAAGAGCAACTCGCTTGTCGACATGGTCGAGACCGTTCACCGCGACCTGCTCGGCGGCGACCCCAACGAGTACCGCGTGCCCGCCAATGCTGCCACCGTCGCCCAGTGCATCGACCAGTTCCAGAGCGGCAGCCCCGACCGCCGCAACGACATCTGGCACTTCGTGACGCCCAACTACCGCCTCGCGAGCATCTGGGTCCAGCTTACCAGCGGCGACAACCGCGACATGCAGAAGGTGGTCGAGGCCGTGAAGGAGTTCGCGGCCGCCAACCCGTCACCCGTACCGACGGAGCTTAACTGGTTCGGCCTGACGTACATCAACGTCGTCTGGCAGGACAACATGGTCACCGGTATGCTGGAGGCGTTCATCGGCAGCTTCCTGGTGGTCTTCCTGCTGATGGTGATACTGTTCCGTTCCGTGCTGTGGGGCCTGCTGAGCATGATCCCGCTGACGGTAACCATCGCGACCATCTACGGCGTCATCGGCCTGGCCGGCAAGGACTACGACATGCCCGTGGCGGTGCTGAGCAGCCTGACGCTCGGCCTGGCGGTGGACTTCGCCATACACTTCCTGGCCCGCGCCAGGACCATGCACGGGCGGTACGGCTCGTGGCAGCAGACGCTGCCGCACATCTTCGGCGAGCCGGCAAGGGCAATCACGCGGAACATAATCGTGATAGCCGCGGGGTTCCTGCCGCTGCTGCTGGCGCCGCTGGTGCCCTACCAGACAGTTGGCGTGCTGCTTGCGGTTATACTGCTCGTCGGAGGCGCAGCCACGCTGATTCTTCTGCCGGCACTGATCCGCACGCTCGAGCGCAGGCTATTCGTCTCGGCCGCACCGATGTCCGCAAGCTGCAACTGCGGGGTGTGCATCGTCAGCGCCGTTGTCGCGGTGGCCATCATCGTAATGAGCGTCAAGCCGTACGTGCCGTGGCAGTGGTCGACGCTCACTTGGCTGGGCGCCGCAGCCGTGCCGGTCGCCGCGGCCGTCTGCGGCATCATGTCGCGCCGCGGCAAGTGCAGACAATCGCAACAATGCGAACAACCGGACCAAGGAGAAATCCAATGAAGCGTATCAACACCATCAACCTCAGTGCCGCCCTGCTGCTGATCTCGGCCGCCGGACAGGCCGCACTGGCCGCCGACGAGCCGTCGGCGATGGACATAGTCCGCCGCGCCAACCGCGTGGCGTACTACCAGGGCAAAGATGGCCGGGCCAACGTGAAAATGACCATCACCGACGACCAGGGCCGGACCAGGAACCGCGAGATGACCATCCTGCGATGGGACCAGCCGGACCCCAACGCCGCCAAGGCCGGTGCGGCACCACAAGACGCCGCCAAGGCCGATGAGTATTGCGGCGACCAGAAGTTCTACGTCTACTTCCACCGCCCTGCCGATGTAAACCGCATGGCCTTCCTCGTCTATAAACACCTGGACAAGGAAGATGACCGCTGGCTCTACCTGCCAGGGCTGGACCTGGTCAAACGCATAAGCTCAGCCGACAAGAGAACCAGCTTTGTGGGATCGAACTTCTTCTATGAGGACGTCTCGGGCCGGCATATTACCGACGACACGCATGAGCTGACCAAGACCACCGATACATACTACGTGCTCAAGTCCACGCCGAAGGACCCAAAGAGCGTCGAGTTCGGCCACTACGTCTCGTGGATACACAAGACGACGTTTGTGGTCGTCATGCAGGAGTACTACGATAAGGACGGCCTGAAGTACCGCACGTACAAGGCCCTGGGCATGAAGCAGATCGACGGGTACTGGACGGTGACCAAGAGCGAGATGGCGGACCTTAAAACCAAGAGCAACACCGTGCTGGAGTACGACAACGTGAAGTACAACGTCGGCATCCCCGAGGATGTCTTCACCGAACGCTACCTCCGGCGCGCGCCGCAGAGCTATTTGAAGTGAAAACCGCTATTCGGATCGCCAGTCCGACGCTTGCCTGCGTTGTATTGCTGATGGCGGCCTGGGCCTTGGGCGCCGACGAGCCGCCCCTTCCGGCCGGCGCTCCGACCACACAGCCCGCGACCGGCACCGCCACAAGCATCACCGGCATTGCCGAGCCCGCTCTGCCGACCGGCGCGCCCGGCGAACCGGTACTGCCAACGGGCGCGCCGTCCACGGGCGAGCCGGCGTTGCCGGCGGGGCTCGAGCAGCCCAAGGTCCCCCCCGCCGGCCAGGCGCCCGGCCCGGTCCCAAAGCCTCAGCCCGCCGAGACCAACTGGCTCCAGGCCATGGGGCTTTCGGGGTTCCTCGACTTCCGCGCCGGCATCCGCACGCAGCGCGATCCGCACGAGAAGCAGGCCAGCCTCGGAGAGGCGCGGGCACAACTCGACTTCCAAAAGACGTGGAACAAGGTCACTTTCAAGGTCGTCGCCGACTTCCTGGAGGACCCGGTCCCCGATCACCAGGAGGTTGACCTTTACCGCGGCCGGGGCTGGGTGGACCTGCGGCAGGCCAACGCCGCCTTCGGCCTGACGTCGTGGCTGGACGTGAAGGCGGGCCGGCAGATCCTCACCTGGGGGACCGGCGACCTGCTGTTCATCAACGACATGTTCCCCAAGGACTGGCAGGCGTTCTTCATCGGACGCGACGTGGAGTACCTCAAGGCCCCCTCCGATGCCGTGAAGATGAGCTTCTACAGCGAGCCGGCCAACCTCGACGTGGTCTACACTCCGCGATTCAACGCCGACCGGTACATCACCGGCGAGAGGATAAGCTACTACAACTCGTCGCTGGGCCGGCTCGCCGGGCGCGACGCCGAGGCCCGCGTTGATGAGCGAGACGACTGCTTCCGCGACGATGAGTGGGCCGCTCGGCTTTACAAGAATGTGCAGGGCTACGAGCTGGCCGCGTATGGATACTGGGGATACTGGAAGAGCCCCGGCGGCTTCGACCCCGCCACCACGCGGGCGACCTTCCCGCGGCTGAGCGTATACGGCGCAAGCGTACGCGGGCAGGTCGGCGCCGGCATCGGCAACCTGGAGGCCGGCTACTACGACTCGCGCGACGACCGCAACGGCGACGACC
Organism: uncultured Planctomycetaceae bacterium; assembly: GCA_964605095.1. GTDB lineage: Bacteria > Planctomycetota > Phycisphaerae > SM23-33 > SM23-33 > JAUWQU01. The sequence goes on from CAZSBS010000063.1 coordinate 14,012, forward strand.
CGTTCGTCAATAACAGCCAGGTGCGTCTACTCGCCGGCTACGAGCGCGACCTGCCGATGATCGCTCGCGACCTGACCGTCGGCGTGCAGTACTACGTCGAGCTGATGATGCAGCATGACGAGTACGTTCGGTCCGTCCGCGCCCTGAACGCGGGCATTCCCACGGCCGACGAGGCCAGGCAGGTGATGACCTTCCGGCTGACCAAGCTGCTGATGGAGCAGAACCTGCGGCTCTCGCTTTTCGCTTACTACAGCCCCACCGACGCCGACGCGTACCTGCGGCCCAGCGCCAATTACAAGATCGACGACCATTGGTCGGCCGAGGTCGGCGGGAATGTCTTCATCGGCCGGGCCACGCACACGTTCTTCGGGCAGTTCCGGGACAACTCGAACGTATACGCGGCCCTACGGTACAGCTTCTGAAATGACAAATGATAAATGATAAATGCCAAACTGGGCAGCTCCGCATAGCCGCGATTGTCACTTGGTTTCTTGCCGCTCGTGAACCCTTCGCCGCAGTTCGGCGAGGTCCAGCTTGTCCAGGAACGCCGGGACATTGACGAACATCTCGTCGTAGCCGTACGGGCCGTTGGTCATCTCGTCCAGGGCCTGCGTTTTCGTCCATCCGCATACGACAATACGATACGCCGCCACCGCCATGCCGGTCCGGTCGATTCCGCGCTGGCAGTGGACAAAGACCGGGGCGCGGTTGGGATCCGTAGCGATCCGCAGGAATCGCACGAGCTCGTCCATGTTGGGCTTGAACGGATCGATGCGGATATGCTCGCCGGCGATGTCGAGCCGGCCTATCTCGTCGGCGTCGCTGTGCATCAGCCGCAGGTTGACGATAGTCTTTATGCCCAGTTCCTTGAGCTTTCTCATCCCGGCCGCGTCGGGCTGGGCGCCGCGATAGAGCTCCGGGGTGACGCGGTAGAAGTTATCCAGCGGAGGGGCGTTCATCTTTGTCGCCCAGGGCATCCGCTTCTCGGGGCGAGGCGGGTCGGGCGGCGAGATGTGGGCCAGGATGAACGGGTAATAGCGATTGCCCACCGCCCCGACCACCAGAAGCAGCGCCGCGATCACGATCGCCCGTCGGACCCTTCGAGTCACGATTCGCCCTTTCTCCGACAGTCTCTCATATCCGCATATGCGGCTGCGACGCTACAATTCCGACGGGTCATCCGCCTCGAAGCCAAGCCAACCGGCAATGCGGTCGAAGTCATCGAGGCTGTAGTAGTCTATCACGATCCGGCCGGTGTTCTTGGCCCGGCCCGGGGTAATGGTGACTCGCGTGCCGACCGCCTGGGTCAGCCTGCCCTCGACGTCCACGATGTACGGCGGCTTGCTGAGCGTTTCCCCGCGGGCCTTGCCGGCCGGGGCATCCGGAGAGTCGTGCGCGGCCGCGACCATCTGCTCCGCCTGGCGGACGGACAAGCCCTCGCCGACGATCCGCTTGGCAAGCTTATGCTGCAACTCCGCCTGCCCGGCGAGGCCCGCAAGCGCCCTGGCGTGGCCAAACGTAACTTCCCCCGAGACGAGCATCGTCTGCACTTCGTCACATAAATCCAGCACGCGCAGGTAGTTAGCGACGTTGGCCCGCGACTCGCCCGTCCGCTCGGCGACATCCGCCTGCGTCAGGCCAAAGCGGTCCATGTAGTGCCTGTACGCCTGGGCACGCTCCACCGCGTTCAGGTCGCTCCGCTGGATGTTCTCGATCAGGGACCACTCAAGCATCTGTTGCTCGCTGGCTTCGCGGATCAGGCATGGAATCGTCGCTAGCCCCGCCTCCCTGGCCGCGCGAAGCCTTCGCTCGCCCGCGATCAGCACGTACGGCGCCTGGCCGTCGCCGCCGGACGACCGGACGACCAGGACCGGCTGGAGAACGCCCTGTTGTCGAATGCTGGCCGTCAACTCTGCAAGAGCCTCCGGCTGGAATGTCCGCCGCGGCTGGTGCGGGTTTGGGGCGATCGCATCAACGGGCACCTCCAACGCCACGCCAGCGGTCACGGCCGGGTCAGCCGTGGGCGCAGCTTCGATGGAGATGCGACCATGCTCGGGCACATAGCCCGCCGCCCGCGACAGCGCGGGGGCATCTGTCTCGTCGGTTGCTACGGAAGAGTGAATCAGGCTCGAAAGCCCCCTGCCCAGACGACTGGGTCCCTTTACGGATCGTGCTTGCTTGTTCATCGCCGGACTCCATTCCTGTACACAGTCAGCATCCCGCGGTCTCCGTCAGATTTGAAAGCATGTTCCACGTGGAACACGCCGAGCTACGTGTCACTGTGCTCGACGAGCATACAGGCACATCGCGCGGCATGCAACACATTAACGAAAATCGCCGCAGATCTTTTCTCCCAAAAAGTCCAATATGAAGGTTTCGTTGCGGCGGGGGGTGTCCTGCGAGACTGTGTTCCACGTGGAACATTCCCCCTCCCTCACCATCCAGCCACCCGGCTTCGCCTTCCCCGGCGCGCCGGCGTGGCATGCCGGCTACCGCTTCTTCCGGGTTCCATGTTCCCGGTTCC
>CAZSBS010000063.1:16635-19765 GCA_964605095.1 uncultured Planctomycetaceae bacterium
GGCTACCGTCCGCATCCCGCATCCGCAGCCAGCGCCCTAGCACCAGCAACGCCCACAATCGGTGGCTGTGGTCGCCTTTGCCCGAGAAGTGATCGTTCAGCAGCCCCGCGAGGGCCTCCGGGCGGAATATGCCCAGCCCGCAAAGCCACGGGGCCATAAGCGTATCCTTCAGAACCTCAAACAGATCCTCCCGCAACCAGCGCCGCAGAGGCACCCCGAATCCGCGCTTGGGTCTCCGCAGCACCTCGGCCGGCAGATCGTCGCGGAACGCCTCGCGAAGGATCACCTTGCCCGCCCGGCCGGAAACCTTGAACTCTCTGGGCAGCGAGAGCCCCAGCGAGACCAGCCGGTGGTCCAGCAGGGGGGCTCGCAACTCAAGCGAGCACGCCATCGACGCGATGTCCGTCTTGACCAGCAAGTCGTCCGGCAGATACGTCAGGATGTCGTGCCGCTGGGCGTAGGCGACCTCGTCTGGCGCATCCGGCCCATCGTAGAGATCGCAGAACCACTCCGCCGGGGCCTCGGGGTCCAGATCGCCCAGGAAATCATCCGTGAGCAGCCGCTTGAGGTCCTCCGGCGAGAAGAGTCGGCGAAGCATGAAGTACTGCACGGCAGGGGGGTGAGGCAGGATGGCGGCAAACCTGGCCAGCCGGCGGAGCGAACTTCGCTCCTCGTTTGGGGCAACCCATCCGCACACCGCCCCGGCCAGCCGCAGCCCAATGTACCCCAGCGGCCCCACGCGGCTGGCCAGGCCCATCGCCGCATAGCGCTCATAGCCACCGAAGACCTCATCGCCACCATCGCCCACCAGAGCGACCGTCACGTGCTCTCGGGCTGCCTTGCAGATTTCGTACATCGGCAGCGCGCTGGAATCGGCGAACGGCTCCCCGTAGCGGGCCACCAACTCATCGAGCGACTCGGCCGGGGCCGGCCGGACCAGTATGTCCGTATGCTCGGTGCCCAAGTGCCGGGCGACCTTCCGTGCGGCCGGGCGCTCGTCGTACCGGACATCTTCAAACCCGGCCGTGAATGTCCTCACGCCCCCGGCCTTGCCCGCAGCCCTGGCCATCTGCGAGACTACCACGGAGGAATCCACGCCTCCGCTGAGCAGCGCGCCTAGTGGCACATCAGCCAGCATCCGCGACTCGACCGCCTGGCGAACCGCACAACGGACCGCCTCGGCCTGGTCAGCCCGGCTGCCACCGACATCCACGATCCGCGGCTGCCAGTACTGCACCGGCGGGGCGGCCTGGTCGCTTGCACATAAGTAATGCCCCGGAAGTACTTTGCGCACGCCAGCCCATGCCGAGCGGGGTCCTGGAATGTAACCCATTGTCAAATAATACGTTAGCGAGAGCCTGTCGAGCTGCCTCGATACGCCCGGGTGTCTCAGCAAGGCCGGGGCCTCGGAGGCAAAGACTATGCGATCGGTCAGGGCAGCGTACCAGAGAGGTTTTTCGCCAAGTCGGTCCCGTGCCAGCAGGAGCCTGCCGGCCCGGGCATCATATATGGCGAAGGCGAACATGCCGTCGAGGTGCTGGAGCATCTCGGCGCCATCTCGCCGGTAGAGGTGCAGCAGCACCTCGGTATCTCCTGAAGTGGAAAACCGACAGCCGCCGGCGCTCAGTACGGCACGTAGCTGCCGGAAGTTGTATATCTCACCATTGAACGCGACGGTCGTCAGCCCGTCGGTGGTGGTCATCGGCTGGTGGGAGTGGGCCAAGTCCACGACCGACAGGCGGTGGAAGGCAATTGCGCATCGCCCGTCGGCCGAGATGAACCGTCCAGCCTCGTCGGGTCCGCGATGGATGAGCACCTCGGCCATGGCGGCGGCGACGTTCACGTCGGCAGGCCCGCCGGCTGGGCCGCGGGACGCTGCGCCGCAGTTGGCTGGTGCGAACAGGAACTCGCCGGCGAATCCGCACATGGCAGGGCGACGCTCTCGCTATAGAAGGTTCCGCAGCCAGGGGCATCAGCCGTAACTGCTGCCAATGACGCTAGTTATCGGGCGGCAGCTTCTTCTCGGCCTCTTTCAGCGCTGTCACAAACGCCTCGTTTTCATTCCGGGCGAGCAATTCCTGGAACTTTTTAGGACCGGCGATATCGACAACGCCGTTGACGTACAGCACGGCTCTGACACTGCCGCTCTGGTTATCCGCCCAGTCGCAGGCGAGAAGTTTGCTGGTGGGCTTCCCGATCCGCTGAAGCGGGGCCGGCATGTAGAAGAAGCCAATCTGGCGCGAAGGGTGCCTGTAGGCCCTCGGCGGCACGACGTCCAGCTTCATCAGGTCCTCGATCGATGCCGGCGGGCGGGCGGGCGTGTATCTCACGGCGATCTCTTTGTAGATATACTGGAGCCCGGCGATGCTCCTATTCATCGCCAGCATGTCCTCGTGGGCGCCATAGGCAACCCATATAGTCGGCGCCGAGGCGACCACCGCGACCATCAGCGGCGGGCCAAACGACTTCAGCCAGACCTTGCCGAGGCTCCCGGCTGGCAATTGGAACGAGGCAAAGACCGTCAGGAAGCTCACCAGGCAGAAGACAGCCGTGGCTGCCGGCAGCGCCAGCCAGATCGTTTGGATCACGAGGGCCTGTGCCACCTGCCATGCCAGCGCGACGGCGATTGCCCCGCTGATCGCCCCGCCCAGGCCGGCAAGCAGCGCGATAACCACGCACCGGTTAAGCTCCGCCTCGCGCCGCCCGACATGTGCCCGCACGGCACGGCGCATCAGGTAGCCGCCCAAGACGATCCACACCCCCGCCAGAACAAGAATGATCGGCAACTGCCAGATCGACAAAAAGTCGCCAGCTTCCGCCAGTAAGGGCACCTTTAGTCTCCAAGGAGTTGTTTGCTAAAAAATGCTAAAAATTGCCAACCGTCGCCAAAAGCCGCCAAGACCGGCCCGCGCCGAACCGCGCGGGGTCTTAAGATTGCCGTAGCTTACAGCCACCCATCCTGAAAAACAAGTGATCCCCCCAACCGGTTCAGGGCAATCGCATCTAATGCTTCGTGTGCCTGGTGATCGCGTAACGCGCGACTCCCCGGGTCGGAAGCACGAAATCCGAAGCTCGAAATACTAAACAAACTCTGGTTCTCATCCCAAAAACGTGGTCGGAGGATGTTAGG
>CAZSBS010000064.1:0-19682 GCA_964605095.1 uncultured Planctomycetaceae bacterium
TGCCGGCTGATTCATGTGCCGCAGGCGGTCGATGGGCAAACCCCGCGTCGCGCCGGTCTTGCGCAGGTAGTCCAGGGCCTCGGGGCCGAGCTTGTCCAGCGCGAACGCATCCCAGCCGGGCGCGCCCGCGGGGTTGTGCAGGAAGTCCATCCACACGCGCCGCCCGCGGACGTGCGTTTCCTGGTGCACGGCCAGGTCTATCAGCGACGATTGCCCGCCCGTGAGGCGCTGTGCGTCGAAGGGCCATTGATAGCCCTTGAGGAATATGTTCGTCGCCATCGCGGGCATGGAGTCGAAGTACTCGGCGAGGAATTCCCGCTCGTCGCCGCCCGCTTGGGGGCCCCCAGGGCCGGCGGCATCGGTGCTGAATATCCGCGGCACGGCCTGCATGTAGGTGCCCGAGACGTTCCAGCGGAACTTGATCGAGGCAAGCCCGTATTGCGACTCGGTGAGGTTGCAGGCCTCCAACCCTGCCAGCAGGGCAGGGCCGTGAATGCCCGCCTGGCCGCGCGGGTAGACGGTCGCCGCGTAAAGCTCGCCGGGCCCGCCCGCGGCCAGCACCCAGTTTTCGGCCACGAACGCCGCCGCGCCGAGCTGGCCGGCGGCGCCCGCGCCGGCCCTGGCGCGGTCGATGCACACCATGGCTACGATGCGCCTGGACTCGTCGTGGCCCCGCGTGATGAACCGGGCAACGGGGTGCTTGTCGACTATTCGCACGCCCATCCGCCGGGCCTCGGCCTCGAGGCGGAGGCTCATGAACCTGCTTGTTTTCGGCCCGGCCGAGGTCGCCCGCTCGTATGGGTCGTGGTCGGTCTTGTAGCCGATGAACGCCCCGCAGGGCTCGTGAGGGAACGGCACGCCGGCCTCGACGAGGTTATAAAAGCCCCGCAGCGAGCAGATGCCCTCGACCAGGGCGTTGTCGCCATGGCAGCAACCAAAGGCCGTCAGCGTGCGAGCGAAGTCCTCGGCCGAGTCCGCCACGCGCGGGCTGGTGCCCATTTTGTAGTAGGTTTGCTTGTCGGACCCGCTCATCCGGCTGGCGCCCAGGGGTAGTCCGCCGGTAACCACGAGCAGCTTCTCCGCCGGGTTCTCGACGCCGCGCGCCCGCAGCATTCGCACAAGCTGCACCGCGCAGCCCATCCCCGCGGCGCCGGCGCCGACGATGACCGTGTTGGCACGGTGCATCGCGACATCCTGGCCGGCGAGGGTGAGAGTGTCGGTTTCACCGGTCATTATTGGCCCTGGAGCTGTCCGAGGAGTTGGCGGAGTTCGGCCACGTCTTTGCCGGCCCGGTCCAGGAACCAGCGGCACCATTGGCGGTATTCGGGCATGTCCTTGCGTTGCAGGTATGTCCGGCACATGGCGGGCAGATCGCGAGCGGCCATCAGGACTCGCCTGCTGTCGATCCTGTCCTGGAGAGAGCCGGTCTGAATGCCGATATTGGCCTCGTGGAGGGCCTCGATGTACGCGTTGACCATCGGATCTCGCCCGGCGGCGCGGATGCCCGGCGGCAGGCTGTTGAGCAGGCCGGCCAGGTCTTCGGTGCAGCGCCCGCATCGGGCGGATTCCCAGTCGATCAGCACGGGCTCGACGTGCTTGCCGCCGGGGCGGAAGAGGACCTCGGATCGGTCCAGCGAGCCGTGAATGACCGTGCGAGGCATCTCCGTTGGCTCGGCGAAGAACTCCGGCGGCATCCGCAGCAGGCTCACCAGCAGCGAAAAGACTTCCGGCACGGTCGAGTACAGCACGGCGCGGTCATCCTCGCTGAGCCGGTCTATGAACCGCCTGGCGGTAGCCTCGGCCCGGCTCTCGGTGGGCCGCTCGGGCACGGGCAGGAAGCCCGGCACCTCGTCGAGCTTGCCCCACCACCGCCTGTGCAGGGCCGCCAGGGCTGCGCCGACCAGACGACACGCGTTGGGGCTCCACGCCTCGGCCTGGCTGAGCGGGCCTATAAACTCGGTTATCACACCGTAGTTGCCCTGGCGCGAGTCGAGCTCGATGTGGTAAACCTCGGGGATCGGCATGCCGCCCGCCTGGCTGAGAAACTGCCAGACCTGGGCCTCACGCTTTCTGGCCAGGCCGAGAACCTTGACCATCAGGCTCAGCGGCCCCTGGCTCGTTACGAGGTCCACCCTCCTGAGCCCCACCGAACCGCGGATGTTGTCGGGCGAGTCGGCGTAGTCCATCACCTCGATCCCGCTAACCTCCACCGCCGCGCGAGCCCTGCGAGTGAGGATCTCGGAAAAGTACTCCGCGGAGAGGTCCTGGAAGCCGCCAAGCATGGAATCGCCCTTTCCTACCCCTTGTCCGCCGCTGCCTGCCGATAATGCGACTGGTAGTAAGAGTTAAGGAACTTCATGGCGTTGACCTTGTCTTTTGCCCAATGCTCGCGCATGCGCTGGGCGCCCTGGCGGCACTCTTCCATCGAGGCGTCGGGGTTGTACTGGACGGTCACTCCGGAGAACTTGGTGGCGGCCTTGGAGGCCCTTCGCCTTACGGCCGGGTCGGGGTCTTCCATCGCGTCGATGATAGCGTCCATCTCCTGGAACGCGAACATGCGATCCAGGCCCGCCACGGCCGCGGCACGCACATCGGGGGACTCGTCCTTCTTGACCATGTCGGCCAGCTTTACGCCCTGCTCGTGCGTGGCGACCTTGGCAAACGCGGTGGCGGCCTTTCCACGGACGGCGGGACGGCGGTCGCTCAGAGCCCCTTCGACCGCCGAGCGTGCGGCCTCGCCGAGGTCGCCCAGGGCCGAGACCGCCAGACTGGCTGTGTGCTCGTCGGGGCTTTGAACCTGCTTGACCAGGCCTTCGACGTCCTTGGCGCGAACCAACTGCTCCGCCTTCACGCGGGCCTGGTCCGTCTTCTCATCCGGCGACGGCCCGGAGAAGAAAATGTACCTAACCCCGAGGGCCACAACCAGTGCCGCGGCGACGCCGATGAGAACACGAATACGCACTGATGAATCTCCCTGGATGCCGGCGCCTGCGGTGCGCGCCGGCGGCAATTGCCTGCTCGATCGGACCTTGCCCCGCCGACGTCATTTCTGCCACAACTGGCGCTCGACTTCGATGTCCGCCGGGTCCAACTGCCACCGGGCATAGGTCTTGGCTGACCCCCCCAGCGTTGCCGCGTTGAGCTTGCCGCGGTGGCGAATGAAGTCGGGCTGGCCATCCTTGTTCTCGTCCCACTCCTTGTCGTCCCAGTTGTCGGTGCTCGCGGCGAGGGCGTTGGGGTAGTCCAAAAGCTGGATCTTGTCCAGGCGACGCATGTCGATCCTGGCGGTGTTCATGCCGTAATGCGTCGCGCCGCCTATGTTTAGCTTCACTGTTATGGTCTTGCCCCCGTTGTGGTGCTCGTTGATGTCCTGGGTCCGGGCGTAGCAGGTCTTGAAGTCCGGCGACCAGACCTCGGGGTCGCCGCCGGTACTGGCCAGGATGGCTAACGTCGCCGTGCCGTCGCCTTTCTTGGTCACGTGGATGGTGAGATCCTGGAAGTCGTAGTCGCCCGAACCGATCGCGCCGTCGTCGTAGCCCCACCAGTAGGAGTTGGGGTTGCCGTCAGGCACGTACGGCCCGGGCGAGATAGTTTTGCCCTCGCCCAGATTGAACTGCGTGTTGGAGAGTTTGAGGATCTTGAACGCCCCGGCGAACCCGCCGTCCTTGTTCATCTCGATCAGCGGAATGGCCACGTTGCTGGTCGGGCTCTCGCGAATGACGATGAGGCTCTCGACGGGGCTGCCTTCGGCAAGCTCGCCGCCCTCCGGGCACCTGAGCACCTCGTGGCCATCGGTGAGGTTCTCAACCGCCGCGGTCCACCCGCCCTCAGCCAGGGCGTGCTGGTCCCACGACATTGACCGCGTCGCCCACGTATGAGTGGCCTGGTTGATCTTGTTGAGGTTGTTCAGGCACAAAACCCGCCGGGCCTCGGCTCCTGCGCTGCTGTACGATGGCATTATGATGGCCACCAGAAGCGCAATGAGGCCGATGACCACCATCAGTTCGGCAAGCGTGAAACCTCTGGACTTGTTCATGTTCGCACCTGGCACATCGGACGACCCAATTCGCACCGCCACCACAGCCCCACCTCATTGTATCATGTTTATATTATATTCGGTAGCCAAGGCCGTGCCAATTGAATTATGCGTCAATTCCACGCCGGTTTCTAACCAGTGTCGCGGCGTTGCGGAACTGCGGCACTCGCCGGCCGCCCCGCCGGACTCATTGCAAATGGCCCCTTTCGCCGAAGACAGTAAGGATGATATACTCTAACCCAGCCCCAACCAGCCGGCGACGGACCGCCGGACGCGGCAATCGCAATGGAAAGTTACCTGACCGCCCACATCTCGACTTCCGCCATTGAGCACAACATCCGCCTGCTGCGGGCGTGCCTGCCGCCGGCAACCAAGCTCTGCGCCGTCGTCAAGGCCGACTGCTACGGGCACGGGCTGACAAACCTCCTTGGCCTGCTCAGCCAGCATGCGGACTGGCTGGCTGTGACCAACCCGGAAGAGGCCCTGGTGCTTCGCGGCCTCGGCTACGAAAGGCCGCTGCTGATGTTCTTCTCGGCCTGCGCGAACGTCGAGGGCAACCAGCTTCGCGACACGCTGGCGGAACTTATCGCCCAGGACGTGACGCTGACGATCGTATCGCCGGCCGAGGTCGCCGCCGTCGGACAGGTCGCCCGCGAGGTCGGCAGCGTCGCCGACGTTCACGTGAAGGTGGATACCGGCATGGGCCGCTCCGGCGTGCTTCCGGAGCAGGCGCCGGCCCTGCTGGAGCTGGTCCGCGGGGCGCCGTCCATTGCCGTAACGGGCATGTACACCCACTTCGCCACGGCCGACGAGGCGGACAAGTCCTACGCCCGCCGGCAACTGGAGACGTTCCTGCGAACCGTAGACGCCTGCGGCGGACACAGCGGGCTCTGCCTGCACGCCGCCAACTCCGCAGCCACCATCGACCTGCCGGAGGCCCACCTGGACATGGTCCGCCCGGGACTGGCCATCTACGGATACCAGCCGTCCGACGAGATGGTCCGCAAGCTGCCGCTGAAGCCCGCCCTGCGACTGACTGGCAGGCTCATGCAGGTAAAGACCCTCCCCGCCGGGCATAAGTGCGGCTACGGGCTTACCTACACCGTGCCCAGGGACACGCTGGTGGGCCTTGTGCCCGTGGGCTACGCCGACGGCTACCTGCGAGGCCTGTCCAACCGCGCCACGATGCGCATCCGCGGCCACGACGTGCCCCTCCGCGGGCGCGTGGCCATGGACCAGGTGATAATCGACCTGACCGACGTGCCGGATGCGACCATCGGCGACGAGGTGGAGATTATCTCCAACGACCCAGCCAACCCCCACAGCGCCGAAAACCTCGCCCGCCTCTGCAACACCATCACCTACGAGATCACCACGAGGCTCGGCAACAGGGCAAGGCGGGTGCTGGAAGATTGAGTTAACCACAGAGGCGCAGAGACTCTGAGGTTAGAAGAAAAAGCAGAGACGCCAAGCGCAACCGCCTTCTCTTTTCGACCTCTGAGCGTCTGCGTCTCTGCGGTTAATCTGCTTTTCCCGCCCACCACAGGCCTTGACATGGCCCGCGGGGCGGCATAATCTTAAATGTTCGGTGTTCCCCAGCCCGGATGGCGGAATTGGCAGACGCGCTAGGTTGAGGGCCTAGTTGAGTAATACTCAGTGCAGGTTCGAGTCCTGTTCCGGGCATGGCGGCCTCGGCCGCGATGCAACGTTTGGCGACGCAGCCTGTGAGTCCCACGTGGCCATGGGCTGTTTTCGTATACGCCATGTCGGTGGATTGGTCCTGAGAGCCGGCCCAAGCCCGGCGGGAGATGACGAGATGGCACGAACGACGAAGAAGACCGCAACCAAGGCCAAACCGGCCGGCAAGACCAAGGCCGCCGCCAAACCGGCTGCCAAGCGCAAGGACCCCCGCAATCGCCAGATCGCCGCGCCGCGCCTGCCGTACCAGCCGCAGGACCCCAAATCGTACCGGCCTAACATCGGCCTGATCGCCTGCGGCGGAATCACCTCGGCGCACCTGCGGGCTTACAAGGCGGCCGGGTACAAGGTCGTCGCGCTGTGCGATCTCATCGAGGGCCGGGCCATCAAGCGCCAGGAGGAGTTCTACCCCAAGGCCGACGTGTACACCGACTACCGCGACGTGCTGGCCCGGCCGGACATCGAGGTCGTCGACATCGCCACGCACCCCAAGGACCGGGAACCGCTACTCGAGGCCGCCCTGCGCGCCGGCAAGCACGTGCTCAGCCAGAAGCCCTTCGTGCTGGACCTGGACTTCGGCCGCAAGCTCATCAAGCTCGCCGACCGCAAGTCCGTCAAGCTGGCCGTAAACCAGAACGGGCGATGGTCACCGCAATTCGCATACGCTCGCGGCGCGATTGCCGCGGGGCTTGTCGGCGAGGTCTTCGCCGTCCACCTCTCGTGCCACTGGGACCACAACTGGGTCAAGGGCAAGCCGTTCGACAAGATCCGCCACTGCATCCTCTACGACTACGCCATCCACTGGTTCGACATACTCAACTGCTTCATGGGTTCCAAGAAGGCCCGGAAGGTCTACGCCACGTGGGCCCGCTCGCCGGGGCAGACCGCCACGCCGAAGATGCTCGCCCAGGTCGGCATCGAGTACGACAACGCCCAGGCGACGCTGATTTTCGACGCCGACGTCCACTACGGCGATCATGACCGCGACTTCATCGCCGGCACGGCCGGGACGCTGGTCACCGCCCCGGAAGGCGACCAACGGGGGCAGGTGACTCTCTACACGCCCAAGGGCTTCAGCAAGCCCAAGCTGCTCGGGCAGTGGTTCCCCGACGGCTTCCACGGCACAATGGGCGAACTGCTGCGAGCCATCGAGGACGACCGCGAGCCATACAACTCGGCCCGGCACAACCTGGAAAGCCTGGCGCTTTGTTTTGCCGCCGTTGCCTCAGCCGAGACCGGCCAGCCGGTGAAGCCCGGCACCGTCAAACGCCTCGAGCCGGGGTGGATGTAGGGGGAGAGACGAAGAAGGTCATAGGTCCTCCCCGATCGGCCCCAGTGGGGCCGGGGCGACATTTCCCGCTGCTGCCTGGCACCGATGGCCTTCTATCCATGCCCGCCGGCAGGCGGGTTTCCGGGTGAGCCGAAGGCTCATCTCCGACCGGAAACCGGCAAGTAAATCCTTGTGTTTTCGCCCGCGGCGCGTGATAATGTTTGTTGGACTATGCATGTCCCATCGATACCACCTACGTCCAGCAGAGGTGCCAAGGCGATGATGCCCGATCAGAGCGGACTACAGGGGAGTATTCAGGCGGTCGTGACGATGGAAAACGTACTGGCCACGTCGCTGACGGCCACCTCCAGCGAGGTCGCCCACTCGGAATACCTGAGCGTCGAGCAGCGCTCGGAAGTCTATTCCATTCTCGAGGCCCTGCGGTCCGACACCGAGCACCACAAGAAGGCCATACGCCTGCTGGCTGGCGGGCCGGGGGAAGCCAGCGATGCTTGAGATCGAACAAGCCCAGTTGCGGGACCGTTTCCAGGTGCTGCTGGCCCAGGAACAGCAGGCACTGCAAGCCTACGAGCAACTCGCCACCCAGACCAGCGACCCGGCAATCCGCGACATGGTCGAGCATCTCCTCCGCGACAAGCGGCGGCACGTCGAGTTGACCGAGCGCCTGCTGGAAATCGTGGAGTAGGCCGGAACAGCAGGTGGGAACAGGTCCTATAGGACTTATCGTCTTTTCCCTTACAGGTTCGCCAGCCTTTGCGCCTTGTCGTATGCGACCATGCTGTCGATCATCTCGTCGAGGTTCCCGGCGAGGATCTGCTGGAGGTTGAAGTTGGCGCCCTCGGATGTTTCCTGCTTGAGGCGGTGGTCCGTGCAGCGGTTTTGGGGATAGTTGTAGGTTCGGATTCGCTGGGAGCGGTCGCCCGAGCCGATCATGCTCTTGCGGGCTTCGGCCTCGACGGCCGCCTGGCGGCTGCGGTGGTACTCGTAGACGCGGGCGGCCATGATCAGCCGTGCCTTTGCGCGGTTCTTGTGCTGGCTCTTCTCGTCGCGCATCGAGACGGTGATGCCCGTCTCAACGTGTTCGAGCTTTATCGCCGACTCGACCTTGTTGACGTTCTGCCCGCCCGGTCCGCTGGCCCGGCTGGTGTATTCCAGCACGTCCTTGTCCCAGTCGATGTTCACCTGGATGTTCTTTGGCTCGGGCAGCACGGCCACGGTCGCCGCGGAGGTGTGGATTCGGCCCTGGCTTTCGGTCTTTGGCACGCGCTGGACGCGATGGCCTCCGCCCTCGTAGCCAAGCCGGCTCCAGACACCCTCGCCCTTGACGCTGGCGATGACCTCGCGGTAGCCGCCCATTTCGGTGGGGCTGGCCGAGAGGAGCTCGAACTTCCAGCGTCTGTCCTCGGCGTAGTGTCGGTACATGTTGAGCAGGTCCCCGGCGAACAGTGCGGCCTCGTCGCCGCCGGTGCCGGCGCGTATTTCCAGCACGACCGAGTCGATCTCCTCATCCTCGCCCATTACCAGCAGGCCCCTGACGTAGTCCAGGGCGTTATCGGCGGTGGGTCCGGCCTCGTCGAGTTCGGCCTGGGCCAGGGCCTTGAAGTCGCCGTCGCTGGCGGGATCGGCGATGATGGCCTGGGCCTGGCAGACCTGCTCGGCCAGGCGGAGGTAGAGGCGATAAGGCTCGACTATCCTGCCGAGCCTGGCGTGCTCCTTGGACAGCGCGACGATCCGCTGGGGGTCCTTGGCGACGGCGGGGTCGTTCATCTTCTCGCAGCCGCGCGCGTAGAGCCGGTCCAACTCGTCAAGTTTCGCCAGTAATGGATCGGGCTTCTGAGCCATGGGGGTCTTCGTACGGTCCGGGTTTTCGTAAGAGCATTTTCAACGCAGAGGCCGCGGAAGGAGGAAGAACAAGATTGCCTATTCTTTATCTTCTCCGCGTTCTCCGCGTTGAGAATTATCCGCTTTTCTCTTTACGCAAAAACGCCGACGGCCGCGATAGGGCGAACCATCGGCGTTGTCCAGTGCGTGAGAGCTACTTCTTGGCCGCCCCCGCGTGGCTCTTGACGAAGTACTCGCCACCGAATTTCTTCTTGAACTTCTCCACTCGCCCGGCGGCGTCCACGAACTTCTGCTTGCCGGTGTAGAACGGATGGCAGGCCGAGCAGATGTCCGTCTGGATCGCCTGGCACGTGGTCGAAGAGGTCTTGAACGTGTTGCCGCACGCGCAACGCACGTCGACTTCCTGGTATTTCGGATGAATGTTTTCTTTCATGCTCGCTTACCTTTATAAACCGTCGCACATAAGGGAATTCAGGATTCTACACCATCCCTGGGCAATGCGTCAAGGGGGAGGCGGAAGGTTTTTTGGCGGGGTGAGCGGGGTTTGCCTCTGCCGGTCAATAGACGGTGGGCAGAGGGCCCGTCAGCCGCCGGGACGGCGCCGGCGAAGCAGCAGCCCGGAAAGTGCCCCGAGCATGGCCATCAGCGACGCCGGCTCGGGAACCACGGTGATATGGGCCACATGATCGGCCTTGGAGGCGACCCAACTGTCGCCGCCGTAGATGTCGTAGGTCCCCGGCGGCACCGGGTTGCCGTCGCTGTCCGTGAGGTCCCACACCCATTCATCGCTCACAGAATCGCCCGGCCAGAGCATTACCGTCTGATAACTGAGGAAGCGGACTGTGACCGCGCGATCGATTCTCTCGCCGTCGCTGGAGAATATATAGTGCTCGAACCTCGGCTCAGAGGGGAATATAACGCCCAATCCCAATGCAAGAAGGCCGTTCGGATCACCCGGCACATATCGGACGCCCTGAACAACCCGGACCTGTTCTCCGGGCATGTAGACGGCCTTGTCGGTCTCGATCCAGTATTCCAGGTGCCCTGTCGCGATAGTGATCCCGTTCGATGGGAGTTCCCAATCGTCAGGCGGGCCGGACAAATCCGGCGGGATCACCCCGGCCAAGGACGTCGAAGACCAGGCAAGCAGGCACAGCGCCACGACGAAAGGCAATGTTGTCTTCATGTTCGCACCCCACGATACCCAAATCGCCACTCTTGGAGTGAACAATTGTAATCATAGCACGGATAAGGGGTTTGTCAAACGCCTTTTGGGTTCCCGGTTCCCCTTACCGGCTACCGGCTACCGACTACTGACCACCGCTTCTCACAACACCTTGCATTGCCTGAGGTAGTCGCGAATCCGCTTGATGACGTCCTGCTGGGCTTCCGGCGGCTTGTCGGCGTCGTAGGGGAACCTTCGGACGATCATCCGGTGGATGGCGGTGATTGCCCATCGCCGGACCTCCGGCGAGGGGTCCTCAAGTGCCGCGGACAACTGGGGAATGGTGCTGGGCATTTCCAGCTTGGCCAGGCCCTTTGCCGCCCCGGCGCGGACCTCGGGGTCTTCCTCGGCGGCAAGGGCATTGGTTAGCACGGCCGGGTCCGCTTTGGTGAAACTGCCCAGGGTGTAGGCGGCCTCGGACCTGACGGCCGGGCGGAGGCTCTTGTCGGCGATGATTCGTTTCAGGGTGTCGTGGTTTAGGTCGGTCTGCCGCTCGCCAAGGGCGCGGACAGCCAGTGTGGCCGTGGAGGGATCCTTGTCGGCAGCCAGCGCCGCCAGCGTTTCCGACGCGGCCGCACTGCCGCTCGTGGCAAGGGCCGCAATGGCTGCCTGGCGATCCTCGGGCTTGTCGGACCTGGCCAACATGCCGGCCGACATGGCGAAAGCGCCCGCGTGCCAGGCCGCGACAATACCGGCCAAGGCCAGGGTTACCGCCGCTGCGATCCAGGCTGTTTTGGACCTCTCAGGGCCGAAAAAACTGAGGTGCATCTTTATCGCCGCCTTTCAGCGGCAGCCCCTCCAGAGGCTGTCTGACTTCTTGAGTTCCATTTCCATGTCGATCAGACGGACCGCCTTTACGTCGCCTCCACAAGTGACCACGTTGACTTTCTCCTTGTGCCGGGGCATGACCACCTCGTCGAGGAAGTCCGTCTTCGAGGACGACTCCGCTTCGATGACCAGCGTGTTGGCGTCCATCAACAGGTACTGCTCGGGGCGCCACACCTTTTCCCTCACGAGGCCGTTGATGCCGTAGCTGGTCTGCGCTCCCATGCTTATGGAGACCGGCGGGGCAAGTTGTTTGTAGTCCATGCCCCAGAGGTGGATGATCATCTTGTCGTCGGCGTCGTCGGGCAGTGCGCCGATGGCCAGGGGGCTGGGCGGGGTGCCCGCGCCCTTGACCACGAACTGTCGGCTGTAGCCAACGGAGTCCGGCGGGACCTGGCTCTCGAACAGGATGCTGTCGGCGCGGAAGGTGATAAGCACACCCGCGTCGTTGTCCGTGCCGATAAAAGCCTGGTTTTCGGCCACGGTGGGAAGGGGCGACCAAGGGCTACCGTTAATGGGCGGCTGGTTTACCCCGCCGCGGGGATAGATCGCCCATACCTGCGGGTCGGGAACTTTCCTGCCGGCGAAGATGTCCGGATAGAACGAGCAGTCATAAGCGGTCAGGGAATTGGTGTTGAACTGAAGGTTGTAGAACTGCTGAAGAGTCCTCATAAGCGAGTCGCTGTTGAAGACAGAATGGCTCCGCGTGTCGGCGGGGCACCAGATCAGGTCCATGGAGTTCTCGCTGTTGCCCAGGGTAACGCCCAGCCAGTTGTAGCCTGATGAGATGTTCGCGTTGGCGGACGTGTTGGAGTGCAGCGTCTGGGCGATGTGGAACAAGTTGCCCTTGCAAATGGCGTCGTGCGCGGCCGAGAACGCCCCGTTGAGCGTCGGCATCAGGATAGCCACCAGCAGCGTGATGACCGCCACGACAACCAGCACCTCGGCCAGGGTGAAGCCCTGGGCGGCTATCCCGCGCGCGCGCCCCGAACGGCTCTCGTAAAGCGGCATTGTCTCACCTGTCTGATCTGCAATGACGTGTCGCGGATCGCGGATACTGCTCATGTGCCGTCAACAGACGCACATGCCTGCAATTTGTATTGTACACCGATTCGCCAAGTGTCTATAGGAGCATTCCTGAAAACGGCGGACGACTCGAGAGGGCCGATGTTCTCGTCGAGGTCGGTCGCGGGGGCGTCAATACAGCAGGCCGGTCAGGATTCGGACTATCTCAACAGCCCGCGGGGCGACCATCGCAAGAGGGGCCACGAGCATGGTCGTGGCGACGAGCAGCATGGCCATGGCCATCGGTGTGGTCTGGGCGCTGAGCAGTTCTATCCGTCCAGCCAGGGCCTGCTCGAAGATGTGAACGGTCCGCCAGTCGCATCCGGTCATGCGGATCGTGACGTTCCGCAGCAGCGGGAAGCTGCCCAACTCCACCTGCCCGCCCGGCAGGAGGAAGATTTGCTCGCCCTGGCGTCGTTTAAAAGGCAGGTCGCCGCGCTCGAGGGCCTTGGCGACGGCGTCGACGGCCTCGACGGGCGTGATGTTGTAGATTACCCAGCTTGCCCGAGCCGGGCTCAGCAGCCAGATCGCCACGACGCCCCCGGCCACGGCTGCCGCCATGGCCAGGTACGACTGGCCCGCCCACGACATCAGCGGGCAGACAACCAGCGGGCTCAGGGCCGCCACGAGCATGGCCAGGTCAAGCCGGCCTGGCAGCATCTGCGGGCGGCTCCGGGTATTGAGCAGGCCCAGGACCATGAAATAGAGAGACACCGGCGCCACCACCGCGGCGATTTGCAGGGGAACGCCTGATTGTACGGTGCTCAGCATCATATTGTTTAACGCAAACACGTTCATCCGCGGATTCCGCCGATTTCGCGGATGCTTTCGAGAAGCATCTAATCCGCGGCGGTCTGCGCAATCTGCGGATCATCTTCCGCGCCTACCGTAGGTATTCTAGCTGATATCCTGCGGCTCGGCAACTTTTCTATAGCCCAGGGCCTTCATTACGTCCAGCACTTCGGACCAGCTTGGGAAGGGCCTGCGGTTGATTCTCTTGTACTCGTTGATGGCCATGAGGAAATCGAACTGCTCCTCGGTCATCTCGCCTTCCTCGGCGCTGCGGCGTTCCTCGCTGCGGCGCCGCCCCGGGCCGCGGCGGCGGTCCAGGCCCGTGCGGCGGTCCACCACGCTTCGCCGCTTGGCCTCGCGGCGTTCGGCGTCACCGGGAAGACCTTCCGCCTGCTGGTCATCCTGTTGGTCGGGCGTATCTGACATCGGCATTCTCCAAGTCCTTTGGGCCCAGACTCTCATTCGACTCAGGCGACGAGTCAGGGCCGGGCAATCGCCCTGACGCGGCACGGGCGGCCGGCAGCGCCGACAACAGTGGCGCCGCGGCGGCTGCTAGAACTCTTCGTCGTCGTCCTCGTCTTCCTCGTCTTCTTCTTCGTCGTCGCCGAAGATTGATTCTTCTACCTCGTCCTCGTCGTCATCCGCGTCGCCGAGGAGGTCGTCGGGGGCAACCTCGCCAAGCCCGAAGTCTTCTTCGTCCTCGTCCTCTTCCACGTCTTCTTCCACGCCGTCCCCGAACTTGTGGAAGTCCTCGCGGTCGGCGATGACCTCGCTGGCCTCGTCAAGAAGGCTCTCGGGCACGAGCACCGGCACGCCGTGAGTCATCCCGAGACGGCTGGCGGCGCGGTGGTCGGGGTCGGCATCGGCGAGCAGTTCCTCGTCCAGGCCCGCGCGGGCCGGAATCTCGTGGTCGCCGAGAAGGTCGCAGTACTCCTCGGCCTCCGCGATGTTCCTGGCAAAAAACGCCGGCAAGTAATCGTCCTTGTCGAAGGACTCGATGTCAAACGGTTCTTCTTCCGTGGGCATGGGCAACCTCGCGCATCGACACGACGGCCAAACACCACCTTCCTAGTATAGCACCATAATCTTCGGCAACGTACCTTGCAGATATCAACAAAAAACGCGCCTGGGGACACCCCGAGGCCCAGACCTTCGAAAACTCCGGGCCTGATTCCGCAAAGGGGCGTTTCTTCCGGGGCGGCGGGGTTCTAAAATGGTCACACGAGCATGTTCGACAAGATTCTGGAAAGTCGGAAGCTGAGGGCGGTGGCGGAAAAACTCTCGCCGGGGACCACTCTGCGCCTTTGCGGCGTATGGGGCTCTGCCGGCCCGGCCATTGCCGCGGCCCTTGCCAGGCTCACCGGCAGGACGTTGCTTCTGCTGGCGGGGCACATCGACGCCGCCGACGACGCCGCCGACGACATCGAGGTTTTCACCGGGCGGGGAGTGCAGCTTTTCCCGGCGTGGGAAGTGGACGTCGGCAGCGACCACCTCAACGAGGAGGTTACCGGCGAGCGGCTGCGGGTGTGCAACCTGCTGGCCGAGCCGCCGGATGAGCGCAGCGAGCCGGCCGACGTAATCGTCGCGCCTGTCATGGCCCTGCTCCAACCCGTGCCCGCGCCGTCGGCCCTGGAGGCCGGGCGGCTCGAACTGGCGGGCGGGGATGAGCGCGACATCGAGTCGCTCCAGGCATGGCTCGTCGACGCCGGTTTCGAGCGGGTCGAGCAGGTGGACCAGGGCGGGCAGTTCGCCCGCCGCGGCGGGATCGTGGACATATTCCCGCTTGGCACGACCCAGCCGGTGCGGATCGAGTTCTTCGGCGACGTTATCGAGTCCATCCGCCGCTTCGACCTGGACAGCCAGCGATCGACCGACCAACTCGGGCGGTTCATCGTCAGCGGCGTCTCGTCCGGACTGGACGACGGCCCCGCCGGCGGCGCCGCGGGCGCCACCAGCCTGCTGAGCTATCTTCCCCGCGACGCCATCATCTGCATGACCGAGCCGGCAGAGACTATCGAACTGGCCCGGCAGCTCTGGCAGCGAAGCCGCGGAATCGCCGGACGAGTGGCAAAGGCAATGCTCGAACCCGACGACGTGCTGACACAACTGGCGCCATTCGCGCTGGCGGAACTGTCCGCCTTCGGCGGACCGCCCGAGGTCCAGGGCGACGGCCAGGCCCAGCGGGACGCTGTGGCGCTGGGCATCCGCTCGCTGGAGAGGCTTGTCATCGGCACGCACGAGGCCCTGACGGAGCTTACCGAGCTCAGCGCCACGTCCGAGGTGTGGGTTTACTGCGAGAACCCGGCCGAACAGGAGCGATTCCGCGACCTGCTTGCCGAGAAACATCCCGCGCTTGCCGAGCGAGTGAAGCTGGGGCTTGGGCACGTGGCGGGCGGGTTTTCCTGGCCCCAGCGGAAGCTGGTCGTCGTCGGGCATCACGAGCTGTTCGGACGGTACGCCAAGCACCGGCGCATCGGCCACATCCGTGCCGGCAGGCCCATCGAGAGCCTGCTGGACCTCCAGCAGGGCGAGTACGTGGTCCACGTGGCGCACGGCATCGCGAAGTTCAACGGCCTGAAGCTCATGGATCGCGACGGGCGGTCCGAGGAGTACCTGGCCCTGAAGTTTGCCGGCGGGACCATCCTGCACGTGCCAGCCAGCAGGATCGACCTCGTCCAGCGGTACATCGGCTCGCGGAAGTTCCGCCCGAGCCTCAGCAAGCTTGGCGGCGCCACGTGGGGCAGGCAGAAGCAGCGAGTCAGCGAGGCCGTAAAGGACCTCGCCGCCGAGATGATCCGCGTTCAGGCAATGCGAAAATACCAGCCGGGCTTCAGCTACCCGCGGGTTACTCCGTGGCAGCGGCAGTTCTCCGACGAGTTCATCTACACCGAGACCCAGGACCAGGCCTCGACGATGCGCCAACTCGACGAGGACCTTGTCGCGGCGTCGCCGATGGACCGCCTTCTGTGTGGCGACGTCGGCTACGGCAAGACGGAGCTTGCGATGCGGGCTGCCTTCAAGGTTGTCGAGGCGGGGCGGCAGGTGGCGGTGCTGGTGCCGACGACCGTCCTGGCCGGGCAGCACCTGCGGACGTTCCGCGAGCGGATGGCGGATTACCCGTTCGAGATCGACGTCATCAGCCGGTTCCGCACCACAAGCGAGCAGGCGAAGATTGTCGCCCGCCTGGCGCGC
The DNA here is from genome assembly GCA_964605095.1 of uncultured Planctomycetaceae bacterium. Lineage (GTDB taxonomy): Bacteria > Planctomycetota > Phycisphaerae > SM23-33 > SM23-33 > JAUWQU01. Next base: position 15,967 of record CAZSBS010000064.1, read on the forward strand.
GGCGAGATCGACATCATCATCGGCACGCACCGCCTGCTGAGCAAGGACATCCGGTTCGCCGACCTCGGGCTGGTGGTCATCGACGAGGAGCAGCGTTTCGGCGTCGAGCACAAGGAGCACCTCAAGGGCCTGCGGGCGTCGGTGGACGTGCTGACGATGACAGCCACGCCTATCCCGCGGACGCTTCACATGGCCCTGCTGGGCCTGCGGGACATAAGCTCGCTGACGACCCCGCCGATGGACCGGCGAGCCATTCACACCGAGGTGGTCCACTACGACGAGAGGCTCATCCGCGAGGCCATCGGGCGGGAACTCAACCGCCAGGGCCAGGTCTTCTTCGTCCACAACCGCGTGCATAACATCCAGGCGATTGCAGCCCGCATCGGCGACCTGGTGCCCGAGGCCCGCGTCGAGGTCGGCCACGGGCGGATGAAGGAGCACCAGCTCGAGAAGGTCATGCTCCGGTTCGTGCGGCAGGAGATCGACGTGCTGGTTTGCACGACGATCATCGAGTCCGGCCTGGACATCCCCACCGCCAATACCATCATCATTCACGAAGCGGACCGTTTCGGCCTGTCGGCGCTGCACCAGTTGCGCGGGCGAGTCGGGCGGTACAAGCACCGCGCGTTCTGCTACCTGCTGCTGCCACAGCGCCGGAGCGTGTCGGCCCTGGCGGGCAAGCGCCTCAAGGCCGTCGAGGAGTTCAGCGACCTCGGGGCCGGGTTCCAGATCTCCATGAGGGATCTGGAGATTCGCGGCGCGGGCAACATCCTCGGGCGCGAGCAGTCCGGGCACATAGCCGCGGTAGGCTACGAGCTGTACTGCCAGTTGCTGGACACGGCCGTACGGCAGCTTCGCGGCGAGAAGGTCCGGCAGACGCCAGCGGTGCATGTCGAACTCGGCATAGATGCGTACATCCCAAGATCGTACATCACCTCCGAGCGCCAGCGGATGGAGATCTACCGCCGCATGGCCGCCTGCCAGTGCCCGGAGGACCTCGTCCGCCTCCGCGGCGACCTGGCCGACGCGTGCGGGCCTGTGCCCGGCGAGGTCGAAACCATGCTGGACCTGGCCGAGGCACGAGTCCTGGCTGGACAACTGGGAATCGAGAGCATAATCCTCATCGAGCCGGACCTCGTCTTCGCCGTGCGGGACTTCCGCGCCGCCAAAGCCGTCTTTGAAGGAGCGGCCGGGACGGTCAGGCTGCCCGACGACCACACCGCCCACTGGCGGCTTCCACCAGCCTGGCGAGAAATGCCCACCATGCTGCGGATTCTCCTAAAGCGGTTGAGAGAAGCGCGGAAAACGGGTGCATCGCGAGTGTGATTTGTGGCGCCATGCTTCCCCTCGGGGGCCCAAGGTCCGCCTTTCGGGGTGCCATGCTTCCGCGGCTGTTTGCGGAACCATGTTCCAACAAGTCTGGCTGGAGGCCTGACCTCCTGCCACCAACCGCGCACAGGGAACATGCTTCCGCGAAAAGCGCGCGGACCTTGGGCCCCCGAGGGGAAGCATGGCACACAGCGACGTTATTTTCAGCCCCGTTCACGGGGCTTCGACCCCGCGACAGCGGGGGTTTAGACCAGGCCTTTTAGGCCTGGGTGGCAACAGCTTACCATTCCCTCTTCTTGTTTCTTCTTCCTAGCCCGCTTCAGCGGGCTTGCCCGTTATTCGGAGCCTTTAGGCTAAAGCCCCCGCAAGCGCGCCGAGGCGTGCTGAAAGAAACAATAGGAACACCCAGATTGCCCCAGGCCTGAAAGGCCTGGTCTATACCCGCCTTCGGCGGGCAAAGCCCCGTGAACGGGGCTGAAGATCAGTCGTTACAGGCTTCACCCGTGTTGGCCAGGCATGAAAACTACTCGCACGCGGAGCGGAGTAAAGTATAATGCCTGCTGCGCGCTCCGAGCCGGGTCTGCTGTTTGCCTGGGTGTGCGCCATTACTGGATAAACCATTATGAAATACGCCATTGCCCTCGTCTTGCTGGCCCTTGAGCTGGCGGGCTGTTCCGGCCGACAGTCAGCCTGGCCCTGGAACAAGCCCCAAGGCGTGCCCCTGACCAAACCGACGTCGCAGGACGCCAACGTCGTTTTCGCCGAGGCGCCGGCCGCCCCTGCGCCGGCCCCGGCGCCTGCGGCGCCCCCCGCCGCGCCGACACCCCCCGCGCCCGCGGCTGCGCCGGCCCAGAGCCTCGAAAAGCCCACGGACCTGAACGAGCTGCTCAACGCACCAAAGGCCGAGCCCAAGCTCGTCGAGGTCCCGTCGATCATGGCGCCCAGCCCGGTAGGCAGGCCCGCCAAGCCCGCACGGCCCGCCACTCCGCCGCCCGCGGTTGCCGCCGCCGCTCCCGCCGCTCCCGCAAAAAGCCCGCTGATAAGCCCCGGCGCCGGGCCGGACGAATCGGCCGGCAAACACCAGACGTCCCCGGCCGCCCAGGCTATTATCGCCTCGGCAAAGAACCCGCTGGCGACCCCCGATGCCAGTGGCGCCGCGTCGCCCGCCCGGCCCGCCAAAGTCCTTGGGCCAGATGAAGTGGTCGCCGCCAGCGTCGTGCAGGTCAACCGACGGTTCATAAGCATCGACGACATACTCCGACCGCTGGGAGCCAAGCTGTCCAAGCTGCCCAAGGGAATCGGCGACCCGACGTTCCGCGACCAAGCCGCCAGGCTCATCACCCAGGAAATAACCAGGCAGATCACCCGACTGCTCGTCGTCGAGGAGGCCGAGAAAAGGCTCGTCGACGACCAGAAGAAGGCCATCGACCAGGAGGTAAAGCAGGCACAGTCCGACATGCTCGCCGCCGCCGGCGGAAGCGTCACCAAGCTCCGCCAGCAGCTCCAGCGAGAGGGCCTTACCCTCGAAGAGGCCGTGGAAGACTACCGCCGCAACACCACCTTTAAGCTCTACCTACGCCACCGCTTCATGCCCGCCATACCCGTGACGCGAAAGATGCTCTGGGACTACTACTGCCAGAACAGCCAGCAGTTCGCCACCGGGCATAAGGTGCAGATGCAGATCATCGCCGAGCCGTTCGGCGACTTCCTGGCCGACCTGGCCGGCCAGCCCTCAGCCACTGAACTCGCCGCCGCTAAAACCCAGGCCCGCCAGGCCATCGAGGCCGCGAAGGCCCGCATCGACGCCGGCGACGACTTCGCCGAAGTGGCCAGGAAGCACTCACGCGGCGTCAAGGCGCAGGCCGGCGGACTCTGGCCAATGATGCAGGCCGGGTCGTTCAAGGAAACAGAGGTCGAAAAAGCCGCCTTCCAACTCACCGCCGGCGGCGTGTCCGCACCGGTCGAATCCCCTCACGGCTGGTACATTGTCAAGGCCGTCCAGGTGATCCCAGGCCGGGTCGTGCCCTTCGAGGAAGCACAGGACCAGATCGCCGAAATCCTCCGCACCCGCATGTACAACGACCTGACGGACAAGTACTTCCAGGAACTCATGGCAAAGTCTCACATCGTCCGCTCGCCGCAGTTCAGCGAACTCGCCCTGGACAGGGCGGTGGATAGGTTCTGGAACAAATAGGGGCGCGGGCTTCGCCCGCGAATGATGAACGAAGAACGAAGAATGATGAATGCCAGAAATGCCACGAATGCCAACGCGGAGGCAAACCGTTCGTAGTGTGCCCGTAAGGGCATATCTTTGTTCGTAATGTGCCCGTAAGGACGCCTCCCTCAGAAGCTGAGTTTCACGCGGCGGCGAGAGCTGGCGCGCGGGC
>CAZSBS010000065.1:0-19613 GCA_964605095.1 uncultured Planctomycetaceae bacterium
GTTCTGGTCAATCAGGTCGGGGGGAAGGTCACACCTCTCCGATTCAGCGTCCAGGACGCGCCTGTACAGCATCTTCTCCAACTGATCTTGAACCATCTTCATGCTCCTATGAACAACGTTTCACCCGGTAGTTCTGGAGTGTGCCTTTAGCTTGTTCTGCTATCACGTCCGCAAGCTCCTTGGGCGCGACTACCTTGGCCATCGACCCCCAACTCAGGATCCACGGCCAGATATCGTCCAGGTGCGAGACCTCGACCTCCAGCCGCAGGCGCCCGCCGGGCATATCCTTGAGCTTCTGCGAGACATGCCACTGCCGCTCGCGTACCAGTTGGGCCGCGACACCCGAGAACTCCACGACGACCCTGTAAAGCTCCGACGTCTGGTACGTCCCGAACGTGGCCTTGAAGTACTCCTTGGTGTCGAAGTCGGCCGCGTGGAAGTTGAAGGTCTCCCCGGTGGCGTTGGCACTGCGGATACGGCTGACGTTGAACAGCGGCACTTGGCTGCTGCGATGGTCTCGGGCGGCGAGGTACCAGGCGCCCCGCATCTGCCGCAGCACGTAAGGGTCGAGGACGTATTCCCGCTCGGCGCGGCCAAGCGGGGTGTAGCTGATTCGCAGCGTCTGATCGCCGCGCAGGGCCGACTCGATGGCCTGGATGACGGCAGGGTCCACGAAGGCGGCGGCGGAACCATCGAATTCCAGGCGCGGCAGCAGTTCCCGCGGGCGAACCTCCACACGGCCGGGCAGGGCTGCGGTCATCCGCTCGAAGACCTGGCGGAGCTTGGCGGCCCACGGCGTGCCGGCGTAGGCATCGAGGGCCTTCTCGGCCACCATCAGGGCCAGAAGTTCGCCCTCGGTGATCAGCACGCTGGGCATGGTCCAGTTTGGCTCGGTGTAGACGTACCCGCCCTTGGCCGGGGCGTATTCGATGGGCGCGCCGAGGTCGTAGCGCATGAAGTCCACATCCCGCAGTACGGTCCGCCGGCTGACTTCGAGTTCTTTAGCCAACTGCCGGCAGTTTGGAGTCCGCCCGGCCCGGACTTGCTGGTCTATCAGCAGCACATGCCGCCAGCGTACGCGGAACTTAATGGAGCTCTCGCTCGGCCCCTTGCTCTTGCCCTTGCTAAGTTGGTCTTTCATGACAATATCTCCTGCTTGCTCTGCCTTCATTATCACAGGTGGGTATGACAGACTGTGTCACAGGCGACAAGAAAAGGAAAATAATTTGATCTCCGCCGTCCCCAAGCCCTCCCCTTGAGTTGGTAATATCAAGCCATGGTCGAGATGCCTCCAAGTGTTCTCCAACTGGGCCGTGAGATTCAGCGGTGCGGGCTGTGTCCGCGCCGGTGCGGGGTGGACCGCCAAACCGGGCAGATCGGCGCGTGCCGCATTGGCAGCCGGGCGGTGGTGGCCTCGGTGGGCCCACATTTCGGGGAAGAGCCATGCCTTGTGGGCAGCGGCGGCAGCGGAACCATTTTCTTTGCCGGCAGCAGCCTCGCGTGCGTATTCTGCCAGAACGCCGACATCAGCCAGATTGCCGGTGGCTTGCCGCGGACGTGGCCGACCCTCAGAGCCTGCCAGGGCTGCTCAGGCCCTATCCTGCCGAGCGGATGGAGGCATACCCGGTCAGCAGCGTGGTCAACAGCCCCACCCACGAAACCGACGAATGCATCCAGCCGCTTTCGCAGTCCGGGGAGTAGGGGGCATCGATGTCCGAACGGGGGCTTGAAGGGCTTTTTCCAAGTGGTAGGATCATTGGATACCAACGGCAGGAGAAGCCATCATGGACATCATGGAAGCCATCAGGAACCGAAGGAGCGTCAGGGCCTACGCCGACAAGCCGATCCCGGCCGAGGTCATGGGTCGGATGCGACAGGCACTTCGCTATGCCCCGTCGGCCTGCAACATCCAGCCCTGGCATTTCATCTTCGTCCAGGACGCAAAACTTCGCCAGGACGTAGCGGCCGCCGCCAAAGGGCAGCACTGGATGGCCCAGGCGCCCGTGATCGTCGTGGCCTGCGGATTCCCGGAGCAGGCGTATAAGCACATGGGCGGGCAGGGCAACAGCGTGGATATCGACTTGGCCATCGCCCTTGACCACCTGACCCTCGCGGCCGTGGCTGAAGGCTTGGGCACGTGCTGGATCGGCGCGTTCCGCGAGGACAAGGTCAAGCAGGTCCTGAGCGTACCGGCCAACGTGAAGGTCGTGGCCATGACGCCCTTGGGCTATCCTGCCTCGCCTGATCTCATCAGGGACGTCGATGAAAGCCGTCGCAAGGCCGAAGCGGAGATCTTCAGCATGGACAAGTTCCCCTCCGGCCGGTGATGGAGCATGTGCGGTCCGTGGTGGAGGCGGCGGCGATCAGCCCTCCAGGATCGTCGTATTGTACATGTCCCCAAGCACGCCGTTAGCCAGTCTGAGATACTCGATCTGCCGGGGATTGTGGCCGAGAAGCGCACTGCTCACGGCATCGACCGGAACAGGATCGAAGCTGGCCAGGATCAGGCCAATCTTCTTGGGCGTGCCCACCAGATGCATCCCAGCCAGCACAACCGAGGCGTCCACTACGCACAGGTCCGGCGGCTTGTGCAGGCAGACGTCGAGCACCGAGCCGGGCACCAGTTCGTTGCTGATCCAACAGCGGCAGGGCCATCGCGAAGAGTGTCCGCTGTTTCCGGATCATAATCGGCATAATCCAACCGACCTACTCATACAGCTTTCGTGGCCGTCAGGCCGTCACTGTACTCGACCAGTCTGCAGAACAGGTTGACGAGCCGCATCTGCTCGATGCTCTGGCATCGGGCCGCCATGATCGCTGGGCAGCCGACGACGATGGCCAGGCATTGCGCCCGCGACACAGCGACATTGATACGGTTGCGGTTGAGCAGGAACTCGGCTCCGCGGGGGCTGTCCTCCAGGGAGGAGGCACACATGGAGACGATGACCGCTGGCGCCTCCTGGCCCTGGAACTTGTCCACGCTGCCGACCCTCGCCGAGGGGCCAAGCCGCTGCTGGAGCTTTCGCACCTGCATGTTGTAAGGGGCTACGAACAAGATATCGGCCAAGGACAGCTTGCGGGAAGCCCCGTCCTGGCTCACAAACCGCCAATCGAGGAGATCTTTGGTGATGGCGGCGATGGTTTCAACTTCCTCGTCGCAGCACTGGGCGTTGCCCTCGTGTTCCACCGGCACAAACACCACACCATTCGTTCGCTCAAGACCCTTGCCGCCCTTCGGGCGGGTAAGGCTCCGCTTGGATGTTATTGGGTGCGGTTCCAGGCGGCCTTCGTAGACCGCGTCGGAGATGAACCGGCATATTCCGGGGTGCAACCGGCGTGTGACACCCAGAAACACGCCGAAGTCGGGCGGTATCGTGTCGTGACCGTCCAGGAGGTACTCTAGCCCAGACCGACCGCTCTCGCCGGGATGTGAGCCCTGCACCGGCTGCGCCAACTGCATCTGGTCGCCGACAAGGACGAGGTTGGCGGCGGAAAGACCCACTGCAACCACGTTCGCCAAGCTGAACTGCCCCGCCTCGTCGATGAACAAGTAGTCGAATTGCTGCTCCAGTTCCGGGCGGGAGAACGCCCAGGCGGTGCCGCCGACCACGACGGCCTTGGCGCCGATGGCGGCCGCAATGTCGCCCGGCTCAATGCTTTTGACGAGACCATCGGCTACCAGCGGATCGTCGACATCGCCTCCCACCTTGTACAGGGGCGCTGTGGCTCCATTCCTGCCCATGGCGTCGATCACCGATTCCATCGTCTTCATGATTGCCTTGTGGCTGTTGGCAGTCACGCCCACGCGTTTGCCCCTCTTGAGCAGGTCTGCGATGACTTCTCCGCTGGCGTAGGTCTTGCCTGTGCCAGGCGGCCCCTGGACGCAGAGCGTGGTGCGGTCCAGCCGATTTACGACGTCCACGAGTTGGGGCAGCAGGTCGCCGGCATCGCTCACGATCTGGCCGCCCTTCTTTCCCTTTATGCGGGGCCGACGGCGATGAAGCAGATCGTCTACAGCTCGCGAGATCACCTTCCCAGCCGCCCACGTCTCCACGTAACGCATCACAGCGTCGGCGACCTTCTTGGCGGACACGTACTCGTCGGGGATCAGGCTCAGCCGGTCGGGCGGCGTTGACGCCGATGGGCCCAGCTTGAGCCAAAGCAGTCCTTTGGCAGGGTCGAATCGGGAGATGCCGGTGCGCACACCCAGATCGTGTGCGAAGAAGCACTTGCTGCCTTCGTGGAGCTTGGTGTCCTGGTCCGGATCGAATGCGTACTCGTAGAGCCAGGATCGCTTATCCGGCTGCTGCGGTGTTTTCGTGCGCTGCAGGCCGCCGAGGCAGTCTAGATCCTCCACCAACTCCTGTTCGGTCATCTCCTGACGGTCGAACATCCGCCAGAAGACGGGCTTCGCCTCGCGCCAATGAAACTCCAGCAGCCATGCCAGCAGTTCCTGGACGCGGCGGCGATCTGGATCCGTGACGCTCCCAGCCTCGACCTGTTTCAGCAATGTGCGGCTCAATACGGTCGCAGCCGGCTCGGCGGCGTCAGTTGCCTCTTTGTCGACCTCCGGTTCCGCTTCGGGCAGGTAGGCGATGCCGTGCTCGCCCTGGAGTCCGAGCAGCCAATCGCGCAGGCCCACAAGCGATTCGCAGTCGACGCGGTTGTAATCGCGAATCTCCGCCAGGATCTTGGACTTCTGCCACTCGCCAGACTCACCGCTGTCCAGCCATTTCTGGTAGGCAACAACCGAACCAGAGGCGCTGACGACCTGTCCCTGTCGCGGCGGCATGTACAACCGCTCCACGTCCTTGAGCGAGTAGCTCGGCGTGCCGATGAGTACCCCCTGGCGCACGACGGTGTACAGGTCCACGAAAACCTGGTGGCGAAGCAGGTCGTCAACTTGCGCCTCGCGGCTGGCGTACTTGCCCATCAGCCGCCGCAGGGCCGATGTTTCGTAGGCGGCATAGTGGTAGATATGCATGGCCGGGGCTTTCTTCCAGCGTCTATGCGCCCAATCCACGAAGTTCTCGAACGCCGACCTCTCCTGGACACTGTCATGAGCCCACCAATCCGCATATTGTGGCTGGCTGCCGTCAAGCGTGACTGCACCGAATAGGTATTCGAGCCCGCCTTCCACCAGAGGGAACCCTTCCATGTCGAAGAAGACGTCGAGCTTCGATGGTCGGGGCAGGAGCGCCACGCCCCGGCGCGGGTCCTCTGGGGCTGGCACGACGACCTGGTGGAGAGGCTTGCTCAGTCCGCGGGACTTCAGCTGCAGCGATGCCTGCACCTTGAGCCGCGACAGCACGTCGGGCTGCAACCGCGGCACATTGGCCTTGCCGGTCTTCGCCAGAGCGGTCATTGTGGAAATGCCGGCGGCTTCCAGCCGCTTGATCTGGGTGCGGGTGATACGCGCCACCCGACTGAGGTGGTCTGACTTCTCTAGGAGTTTGGCGGCATACTCCGACCAGCGGCCGAAGCTTCGCTCCAGCCCCGGCTCGGGCATTTTCGTCGGGTCGAATGCCTCCTGGAAGGTCAAGAAGGCGCGTTTGAGCCGCCTGTAGTAGTAGAAGAACTCGTCGGTCCGGAACCGGGCGTCGGCACCGTCGCCCAGGCGGAACACGAAATCCCGGGGGCGCCGCCCTTGGATCTCCTCCAGCATGTCGGCGTACGCGCAGAGTTGCACGATGAAGTGCGGCTTGGCGGACTTGGCCAGCTTCGTGTCGGCCGGCTCGTAGCTGAACTTGCCGAACTTCGACTCGCCCAGCACCCGGAACAGGAAGTCGGGATAGCCGAGGAATGCCTCCGCGCGAAGGCATCCCTGGTAGATAACGGATCGACTGGCCTGCATTGTTGCCACGGTTTGGTCGAAGGCGGCCGGCTTGGAGTCGATGGTCACAAGGTCGGGGTGCTGCTTGGCCAATTCCGCCAGATACCGCGCCTCGTGCTCCTTGCCCCGCCTCTTAAGAAGTTCCATCTCCTCGCCATCCTCGTCGGGCTTCGGAGATCCGAGGGCGGGGCCGGTTCCCGCGTTTGCTGCCTTCCCCGCCGTCTTGGACTCAAAGTGAAGCCTGTCCATCCAGGACGCAAAATCCCCCTCCAAGTAAGCGATCAGGTCGTGGGGCGAGTACAGCAGTTCTTTCCCGACTCTCTGCATCGACGATCCTTTTCTATTCTGCGGGCTGAGGGCACTCGGGCTTCCATACCTGCAGATCAACCCGCAACTGGTCCAGCATCTGCGGGGGTAACGGTATGACCGAGAGATTGGCTTCCTTCCCTTCCGCGTCGGCCACGTCATCTCGCCCCTCTGCGTTTTCTGCCGCGAAATCCCCGCCTGTAAGGACCTCGAAAGTCTGTGCTCGAAGCCGCAATTCCTCGTACATGCGTTCGTCGTAGGTCCCTGCCAGGAAGGGCACACCTACCTCCAGGAACGGCTTATCGCTCTCGGACGTAAGGGATCTCTCGCGGAATGTCTTGCTGCCGATCCGATCCACCCGGCCGGTGCGCTGCTCCAGGGTCGCAGGATTCCACGCCAAGTCGTAGTGAATGACATGCCGGCAATGCCGGTGCAGGTCTATTCCTTCCTGTCCGACCGTTGTGCAAATCAGGATTTCGGGCAGCAGGGGGGTGTTGAATCCGTTGAAGATGCGCTCGCGGGCCTGGAGGAACTTGCCCCCTCCTCCGCCCTTGGCAATGGCGACGAACTGTTGGTCTCGCAGGTGGGTGGCATCGTAGAGGGCGTACCGGGCCGAGTAAAGGTCTTCCGGATCCGAAAGAGAGCCGCTTGAGGCCCTCAGATCCTCGACGAACACTGCAATCCGGTCTGCCATGCTTTCCCGTTGGTCTCGTATCTGGCCATAGAAGGCCTCAACGAGCAGTTCTCCCCACCCGCTCTCCTCCCGCTCCGACCGATCCGGCAAGAGGCGAAGCAGCACCGATTCACGCAGGAGCGCCCTCCTGAGGGCCTGGAACACTAACAGCCGGCTTACCCAGTCGAATTCTCCGTTTTGCTCGCTGAGAGGCCACAGGTGATCGTGGATGGCCTGGATCGTCTTGGACGATGGGGCCGTCGCTGACTGCCACTGTTCGATTGGCTTGGGACCAAGCCACAAGCTCGGAGCTTCGGCGTAAGCATCCAGCAGTGCCACCTGGCCCTGCTTTCGGGCCCTGTCACGAGTGGCAGCCAAGTCCTTGGCCAACGCCCGGTCTTTCTCCCTGAGTCGGTCATCATCAGCGTCATATTCATAGACGTGATGCACGCCTCGCTCATCAAAACTGGTCCGTTCCTCGGTCTGCGTGCCTGCCGATCCAGTGTCTTCAGCATCTCCAACCGAGTCCTCATCCTCGAGTCCGTAAGGATGACTGACCCACGACAGCTTGGCCATTTCCTTCAGAAGCCTGCCGAACGGGCCCGATGGGGAGAGCTGCTTTAGGAAGCGCCGGGCCAATACGCACTCCGTCGCCCGGTTCAGGAATACCCGGTCAATGCGCTCACCGCGCAGGTCGACACCAAAGGCACGCGACAGCTTGGCCAGTTCCAGCAAATCGTCGTCGTTCAGGCGGAACTGCTCCGGGCCGGGAAGGCCGTTGGCTTCGTCTTTGGCCCTGCCCAGCCAGATGAGAGACCATAGCAGCCGATCTAGCCCCAGGCCAATCAGGTCCCGTTCGCGGCCGGTGAGGCGGCCGCGAAGGGTCCGTAAGGCATTTCCACCGCCAAGACATGCCTTGCGCCGCTGGTCGAGTTCCAAACGTATGCGTTTGTCGATGATGGCCCGCAGTCGCTCGGCCGTGTTCACCCGGAAGCAGAAAACCAGGACCTTTTCTCCGCCGCGCCACCTTTCAAGCACGGCATCTACCACTTGCCGGACCTTGGGGTGGTCCTCGTCCTGATCCTCTGTCACCATGCCCATGAGCAGGTCGAGGTAAACCTGCCCTACCGCCGAATCCTTGAGGCGCTTCTTGACGTCCCGGCCCTCCGCGCTGTGCAACAGAGTTGAGTAGCAGCCGGTCAGAGCGCTTCCCAGCGAGGACCTACCTTTACCCTTTTTCATTTCGGAGACACAGCGCATGAGGATGTAGTGGGGCAGCTCGCCATTTCCGCGAACATCCAGCCCGGGGGCGTAGTGGAGCAAATGGCTATCCGCCCTTGCGGCAATCCGGGCCTGGGGCTGGGTGTACTCCATTCCGACCCGGAACAGGCGATGGTCGGTTCCACGGCGATGCCGGATGACCAGGTTGCCCATTTCTGTCGACAGGTCGCAGTTGTACGCGTACAGAAGCAACGCTTCCCGCATGAGCTGGCGGAGATCCGGATCGATGCCGGCCAGCGCCCCATTGACAATCCGCTGGAGATGGCCGTCTTGCTTGCTGACAACGCCGTCGCCTTTAGCCAGTTGTCGCAGCTGCTGTCGTGCCGAGCAGAGAGAGGGGTACATCCAGACGTTCATCAAGTCATCGGTTTTGAGCCGCTGCGGCAATCGCGCCCAGGCCTTGGTGAACCGCTTGCTTGCCTGCTCGGAATTCCACAGAACTGGGCGAACGACTTCCTCGCGGTATTCGATCAGTTTTTCGCACCTCACCGCGGAATCGCGCTGGGTGGGGCAAGGCATGATGTAGTCAGAGACCTTGAGAATCTCGAGCATCTCTTCCGGCCTAAGCTGGAATGGGGTGGCCGTAAGGAGCAGCGCCCGCCGGACGTGCGGCGCGATGTCCGTTTCGAATGTCCGGAAGCCATTGGCGCCGCTGGAAGGCCCATTTTTCCAGTTGTGGGCCTCGTCCACGATCAGCAGGGGAAAAGCCTGACGGATTAACCTAAGGGTGCACCAGCGATATATCCGGGTTAGCCGACCGTCGATGCCCTTCGTGCCGAATTTGCTTGCCCTGTCTTTCGCATATGGCTTTGAGACTTCCTTGCATATCTCCAAAAGGTCGTCGATATTCCCAAACTTGCGATCAAAGTCGTTCACCGCCGCCAAGAGCTCATCTTCATTGAAGAGGAGTCGTTCTGCCTCCCATTCGTCGATCCGCGTAAGCGAGCGGGGATTCGTGGGCCATCCGGCCGGGGCGCCTCTAAGCAGACGCTCCCGTGCGTCGACCCTGAAGCGGTTACCCCAGTAGCGGAACAGGATCCCCAGCATGAATCGCCGTTTCAGATCATAATGCAGCAGTTTTCCGCCCGAGAGGATCCCCATGTTCGCCACCAGAACCTGCCTCTTGCCTGACTTTCGGATTGCTGCGACCAGGTGGTCAATGCGCTCGATCCTTTCTGGTGCGAACCAGTCGGCGTTCTGTCGGTGTTCCGGGAGGACGCACCTGCGCACAAACTCATCGACCTCCCGGTTCCACTTGTTAAAGAGCGCGGAATTCGACGGCGTCAGCACCAGGACCTTCTGGTAGCAACCCTGCAGGTCGGGCTCCTTGCATCCTTTCCGCATGGCGGCAAGGATGGAGTAGGCCGTAGCCAGAGCGACGAAGGTCTTCCCCATGCCGACCTCGTCTGCCAGCACCTGGATTTCGAAGCGTTTCCTTGCGCTGGGATTAAAAAACCGCTCCAGGATCGCTTCTGTGGTCCTTTCCTGTCGGCGCGCGTCATTGGGGTCTTTGATGCGGGTCGTATCCTGGCCAAGATTGAAGTGGTTCGACCTGTGGATCATTTGCACGCCTCCTTCCCTGCGAAGCACTGGCGGACATGCGCCTCGTACCGTTGGAAGGCGCTGCCGGCTCGGAAGTCCTCGGCATGCTCTTCGCGAAGCCGCCCCAGGAACTGCCCGATTTCCCCGCTCGCCTTGTTGAGGACCTCGGCCCAGGCATCGTGGAGCTTGGGCACCACGGGGTGGCTTCTAGCCGACTCGATGCAGGCGAGGATTTCCACCAGTTGGAAGCCCGCGGCAGTCGGTGCGCGGGAACCTTCCTTGACGGCGGACATGACTGTCCTGGCCAGCGATACCGGGCTTACTGGCCCCAGCACGGCCAATCGCATGGCCGGCTCCGATTGGCAGGCTTCCCGCAGATCTTCGCGGATGCCGGACAGGGCCTCGACGAACTCCCGGATCTGGTAAGATTGGATCTTTGACGTGTCCACCTCTGAGCCCTGCGGCTTAGGCGGAGTGTCGTCCTGATTCTCGATTGCGGGTGCATCCGGGTCTGGAAACAGGTCCTCCCAGCGGATCCGCCCCTGGTAGTAGGCAACGAGGTGCTCTTCCAAGAGGTTTGGAGAACCGGGGCTTATGGGCAGGCTCGCACGAGCCGACGGATCCACGTTAATCGGAATGGACCGTCCCTCCGAGCATCGCCACCACTTGACCAGCACTTCCTGGTCGATCAGCAGGCGTGTGAGTGTCTTGCCTTCTAATGGCACACACCCTCCATTGGGTGGGTCTGAAGGCGCATCGGTTGAGGATACCAGCGTCACGGCCGGCGAATCATCTTTCTGCACTATGCCTACCGACCACGTTCCCTCAACTGCGCCAGGTTGCAGGAGGAGTTGCAATGCCAGCTCTTCCTCATGGCCAGGCACAGGAGACAGCCTCAAGTCGGCGATGAAATCCGGCCAGGGCTCCTCTTCGGCCAGTGCTTCAGGATCTTTCAACTCTTCCGGCCTCCCTCGTCCAAGCTCTATAGGCGGGCCAATTGTGGAAGGAAGTAGATCTTGAAGCTCTGCCCGTCGTCGGCCAGTCCGCTTAAGAATCATGCCGGCTTCGATGTTTGCCAACGCGGGATCAGCCAGGAAGCCCCAGCCCTTGTGGGTGAAGTTGGCCGAGCCCGCATAGGACAGGGCCGTGTCGCAGCCCTCCAGAAGCACCAGCTTGGCGTGCAGAGGCCGCGTTCCAAGGAAATCATCCCTCATGTCGACTTCTTCAGGCAGAACCTTGGGGTCGACGGCCTCGGCATAAGCCTTCGCCCGGTATTCGGATAAGTTACATGTGGCGTAGGATGCCGGCAGGCGGGGCAGATAGGCGCCTTGGCTGTCCTTGAATACTTCGGTCAGGAGGCGGACGACGGGAGTAGCATCCAGGGCTTCTCTTCGGGCCAGCTCTTGAAGAAGCTTGTGAACCGGGCTGCCAGAATCGGCTTCCGACCAGAACGGTGAGACGATCGCGATCTTCCTGACCTTTTCGCCCGCAGGCCAACGGCCCAGGAAATCCTGCCAGAGCGGCATCCTGCCCCCGCTCCATGCGAAGGAATTCTCGTTGTCGTCCTTTCCCTCGCTCCATCCTTCGATCTCCGTTATCGCCTTGGCGAGGACGTCCATAGCACTTCTTGTCAGCCGGGGCGACAGGATCTCCTGCATGCCTCGAAGGGCGGAGAGCATCAGAGAACAGTGATTACGTTGCTTGGCCGAGGCCGCCAAAGCGATCGCGACTTCCCTGTTGGACCGGTAGCCTGGCTCCGTCAGGTTGGCGCTACCTGCGATAAGCTGCACCATCCGTTCACGCAGGACGACCAGAACCTTGGCATGGAGCTTCTGTCGACCGCGGCCAGCCAAAGGCAACACCTCAACCCGTAGTGATCTGGGCCGGCCCTTGTACTGACCGGGCTCCAGCACCACGGTAGCGGAGTCCATCATTTGAAGGCGTCTTTCTATCGCGATCCTGGTCGTCCAGCCACGGTCATCCCAGGACCCCAGACCAAGGAGGGCAGGGAGGAAATCAACATCGAAGAAATCTGTCTGAAGGTTATACGTCGTTGCCACGAGGCCGAGGATCGGGTCGTTCTGGGCTTCGGTGGGAGGCGAAATCCAGTCGAGCAACCGCCGTTCTGCAACAGAATTGGAGGTGCTCATGCCATTCTCCCTGCTTCAATGAGGGCGTCGGCCGACGAAAGGCGGTAGGGATGAGCGGCGATGTCATCGACTGTCGTGGCTTCACGATTAAGACCGCCCACGCGGGCCGTGGTTAGTCGAATATGCCCGTCCCTATTCTCGACCCAGGGCATCTTGCGGCGGCCCTTGTCGAACTTTCCATGCTGTACGTCAGTGTGCCGTTTCAGCATGGCCATCGCCAGTTCATCCGCATGCTCGCATGCCTGGACGGCCTCCTTGAGGAAGGCGCGAATATCGTTGAGGCGGTCCAGGCCTTGCCGAAACGCCTCGGTGTCCGGCGAATCAAGGATTTGCTGCAGACGCGAGACGCTAGGCGGGAGATGTTCTGCAACGTGCTCAAAGACGTCATCCGTGCGAAGGTCGGCAAGCGGCACGGCCCCTGCGGGGTGCTGCCGGCAGAGCCAGAGAATCCTCTCGAAACCAAGTTGCACCAGGCGGTAGCATCCCTCGTAGCTGCAGATAGCCGCGGTCGCCTCCCGGAGGTCGGCATTCTCAGAGGTGCTCTCCAGAGCCCTTGTGATTCGGCCCATTCGTGCGATTTCCGTGTCTGATTCATTCTTGTAAGGGTTTCTTTCAAGCACGTCGACCATGCGGGATCGCACCGGATTCATGTTCAGGCATTCATACAGGCACTTGGCCTCGTCCCGAGTTACCTGCCCGGTGACGTGGGCTTCTGCGCCCCATTTCACCAGGGTGGTCAAGGGGATGTCTACGTCTTCTTCCTGCACGGCCTTGCGGAGCTTGGCCGGCATTCTGGTTCCTTTAATGAAGGCCTCGCCAAGCTGTTCGCCAAGGGCCGGGGACAGGGAAAGGCTTCGACGCTCTAGCAGCCGCATGCCGTCCGCGACATTGCCGTACATGCCGATGACCCCGTATTGCATCTGTCGAGAGAGGAGCCGGTAGTCAGCTCTTGCCTTGCTGGCTCCACGCTCTAGAAGCTCGTTTGCGTACCGGGTGGCATAGGTTACGCCCCGTATCCCGGAAGATGGAAGGTCATCATCACCTTCTTCCCTGGACGCCAGGATATTGGCAAGGGCCCACACCCTCTCGGCCCGCAGGACCGCATCGAGACGGCATCGGTACTGGGATTGCGGCGACATATCATCTCGAACGTCAGCCAGAAACACCCCAGCGCACAGTAAGCCGAAGTACCTGGGGCGGCTGGCAACATTTGTGAGGCCCGGCAGGATCTTATCCGCCAGGAACAGGTACCCCCGCTCGAACCCCATCGGGTCGATACTGCCGCCTGGCAGGTCCGAGGGGTCGTAGGCTGTAAGGAACGCCTTCAGCATGCAGCGGTTCTCCTCGTTTCTCTGGATGATCTTGGTCTTAGCCTCGGGCCAATGGCATGTAATCCGCATCGGTTGCCCAAGTCCAAGGGGCCGTCTGGTTCACCTTCCAGGCCGCTCTCCACCGAAGAAGCAGGAATTGACGACGGGTAGGGCGCGGCGCCCCGTCGACTCACCCGACACCGCATAATTTAACCATTATCTCCGAAGAGCCAACAGCGTCAAGGTCTGTAAAGCTGGTTCCTATAGGGGGCTTTGATTGCTTCTTCAGACGCGACACCGGGGAAGATGCAGACGCAGCACGTTAATCGCCCGGACGAAATCGCTGTGCGGCCCATCGGTTTCCAGGCAGACCCCAATATCGCCTACGCTAAGTCGAACGACCACTATGCCGTCCCGGGGTGCTGCCTCGATAGAGCAGCCTCCTGAGACATCCAGCGAGACCCGATGGACAGGGCTGCCTTCTTTTCCGGTGCGTTCGACGCGGACGTCGATGGTGCTTTCATTCCTTGCCATGAGCGGCGGTTCCTTCTCGTTCGGATGATCGGTCAGATCCATTCGGCCTTTGCCCCAGCCGTCCGTGGCGAGGAAGGAATAGCCCGGCGCCGCCCCCCGATGGACGGCGCCGGGCAGTCAAACTGCTAATAGACGATTTCGCCGTCTGGGGGATTCCCGCCCCGGTGTGGCCGGCGACGCGACGGCGGGAGAATCGATGGGCCAGGGGCCGTGTCGCGGTCGCGTGAATCGTTCGGGAAGGCGCTCAGGTGGACGCAGACCTTCGGTATTGAATCGATGGGGGTGCTTTCCGCCTTGGCTGGCACGATCAAGGCCTGGCCCAGGATATCCGGGGCCTCGAATCGCCAGTCTTCGCCCATGCCCACCGACGGGCATGCGACGCAGGGCACTTGGCCTAGATGCTCCAGCAGGGCACCGGTGCCCTTGGCGGTGAACGCCTTGGATCTTCCGGACGCCTTGGTACTCGCCCGGCGTGAAATCGCGTCCATCGCATAGCCGGTGACCAGTCGCGGCCAGACCTGCTCCATCGTCTGGGCCTTGTCGAACAGGTCGATTGCCACGAATCGCCCGTCAATGGCCGCAATCACGCCGCATGCCTCCGCAGGATAGCTTAGGGCCTCGACATACGCGTTGAGCGAGTTCTGGTTCTGCTCGACCACGTCGTGCATGGCCATGGTGGGCGATGGGCTTTGCAGGCAGGCTGCGCGCTCGGCAACATCGTCCCAGACGGCCCCCTGATCACTCATGGCCTGGCCCACGGCCAGCAGGCTTCGGCTCACGTCGCGGCTCTTGCGGGCCCGCAGCCCGGCGGGGGAGTAGCTGCCAGATGCGAACTCGTGCGACACGTGCCGCCACCGGCCCTGCTCGACGCACGAGACGGGGATCTTCGTCTTGGACTTGGCCGGCAGGAGCACGCTCGTGTTGAGGATGCGGTTTTGCTTGGCCCCGACCAACTCCTCTCCATCCAAGAGCAGGATCATGCTCTGCGCCTTGTTGGTCGCCAGGAGCTCCGGCACGCTGCCGGATTCGCTGATCTCGGTGATTTCCAGCGTGCCGGCCCCGATGGCCTCAGTGGCCAGCATGTACTGGAGACGTTCTTGCCGTGGCCCCCGAAGCGGCACGAGTGTCAGATTCGCATGGCCGATCGGGTCGCCCACTTGGAGCGCCTCGACGAACGGCCGGAGTGCCTGGTCTTTCGAGGTTTTCTTTGAAGGTCGCATATTGATCCTTTCTTTGATGCCTGAAGGCTTCTGGCCTTCATCTGAGACTACTATCCGCCATGGGTATGACAGCCGTGGTCGCAGCCGGGCGGGAATTCTGCGGACAATTCCCGGGCCGCCTCCAAGAACTATTCCAGCGGCACGTCCTTTTCCCACGAAGGCCCGTCGAAAGACGAGGCCGACACCAGCAGCTTGTCGCCTGGCCTCAGCCCCCACACTTCGTAGAACAGGTAGGCCGCATCTTCTGCCGCTTCCCGCTCATCGCCGTAGATATACTTCTTGCCGACCGGGTCGAACGTCACCAGATCGCTGACATCAGTGGTCACTCCGGCATCGGGCCGTTCGGCCTCGCGGTAGAAGCCGCGCCGCTCTCGCACAACCCTCTCGGCGTCAGCGGGGCGGATGTTGGTATTCGGAACGTCGATGGCGAACCACTTCTTCTTGAAGCAGAACTGCACCATCGGCGGGTTTTGCGGCCTGTCGCCCCTCGGGCCCGGGATGCGGGAATCCTGCGGCCGGGCAAAGGACATGAAGCACGACGGCTGGCCTTCGCCGTGGGCCCGACTCTCCATCAGTTTCAGGTACCGTTCGAACTGGGCGATACGCCCCGCCCTGGAAACCAGCAACTTGCGCGACCTGGCAACAACCGGCCTTACTCCGCCAATTATGGCGATACCCTTGCCGGCGCGGCTGTCAGCACGTGTGCGATCTTCCTGGTCATCCTGCCCGCCCTGGTCATCGCCAGCATCGTCATCCTTGCCAGCCTTGGCCTCTCTCGGCCGCTCGGCCTTCCTGATCGCCGCCTTCGGCGTTCCCTTGCCGTAGATCACCGCCATCAGGCCCGGCAGGTACCGATCCATGGATGAGAAGTTGGCGAACGCCACCCGCCTGATCAGTTCCGCCGTGGGCCTGACGCCGCAGAGGAACATGCTGGTCCGAAAGCAGACCTGACCGTCGGCGTAGTCCATCTCGAAGTTGCCAACCCGCATGTTGTAGTTGGCCCGCGTGAGGTACTCCGCGGCCGCCGGCCTTCGCTGGGCGGGCACGCTGACCGGGCTGATGGAATGCCCGGCGAAGAACGAATCATCCTCTTCCCACTGTGCCAGCCACAACCACTGGCCCGCCTCCCCGGGCACGATGACCTCGTACCGCGTCGGAGTCCTTTCCTGCCATCGCCAGTCCATCGACTTCAGAAATCCCCGCACTGCCTTGGCTACCTTTGACATTGCTGTCTCCTTCGATTTTGGGGGCCTTTTCGATCCCACAGGAGACAGATTACCACCACCCCATGACACATATGGTCGCACCCCGAGCGGGGTTTTTCGGGCGGGAATTGGGATATGCAGCGGATGCGATAAACGGGCTGCTACGCCTGCCCCTTGCAGTGGATACCGTACGCCCCGCACGCGGCGCGGAACTCGGACTTGATGTCGCCGGCCAGGGCCTTGGGCGAGATCACCACCGCGTGCCGGCCATAGCCGAGAAGCCAGCGTTTGAACTCGGTCGTGTTGGACAGTTCGAATGTGGCGACGAGGTCCTTGGCGGTGTCCTTGACGACCTTCTGGCTCGGGTGCCACTGGTGCTCGCGGACGTTGGTGGCGGCCCAGTCGGTGAAGCGAACCTTGATCGTCTGGAACTTGCCCGGACCGAAAACGCCGAACGCCCCCTGCGTGTAAGCGGCCAGGGAGAACGTGGCGGGCTTTTCGAACGTGTCGGCCGTCATCTCGACGCCATGGAAGCGGGCGACCTTCAGCGTGCGGACCTCGTCGTATTCTTCCAAGTGGCCGATGCAGTAGAGGTTCATGCCGAAGAAGACCAGGCCGTAGGGATGGAAGCGGGCGTCGAGCATTCGCTTCTTGCTGGCTGACATGTAGCGGATGCTAAGCACGCGGGTCTCACTCATGGCCTGGTTGATGATCTGGATCTGCTTGTCCTGGCCGGAGTAGTCGTGGTGGGCAACGGTTTTGACCAGCAGGTTCTCGTCGAGGTCGTCGAAGTAGTTCAGGGCCCGCTTGGGCAGCAGGGCCTTGATCTTGTCCAGGGCGGTGGCCAGTCCGTCGCCGAACTGCGTGCCGGTCAGCGGGCTGAGCACCTGCCGGCTGAGGAACAGACTGAGCATCTCTGTGACCGAGAGCATCAGCTCGTCGCTTTCGATGAAGTGGGGAGCCAGCTTCCAGAAACGCTTGCCGAAATCTCGGTCCTCGTGGCTGATGGGAAAGCCCGCCTGCTGGAGGACGTTCAGATCCCGCTGGACGGTGCGCTTGGTGCATTCCAGCCGGGCGGCGAGCTCGTCGGCGCCGATGCCGAATCGATGGGCCTGGAGGGCCTTCAAAAGGTTCCATTGCCGGATCAGCGGTTCGCCTCGTGACATGAAGATTACTCCTTCCCCGCCTTTAACTTCAGTTCAAAGAGTTTGCGTACGAGCGACTCAATCTCTTTCCGCATCGCCAACTTCTCAATCCACGGTTTGGGAATCCCTGATCGACCATAGCACGCGCCGGCAAGCTGGCCGCAGACCGCCGCGGTAGTGTCGGCGTCCTCGCCCAGATTCGCGGCCGCAAGGATTGCGTCGCGGAAGCTGTCGGTGCTGGCGAACGCCCATAGAGCTGCTTCCAGACAGGCGACGACGTAGCCGGTGCCACGGATATCTGGCGGCTGTTTGGTCTTGAAAGAGCCCTTGGCGATTGCCAGGACCTTTGGCGCCAAGGGTTCCGAGTCCCAGAGACCGTCCACCGGGCAGTACATTGGACCCAGCACCTGCTCCTTCGTCGCACCTGCGATTAGACCGAGCAGCATTCCCGCCAGATAGCGGCAAGCGTCGATGCTCTCCTTGGCGCCGTGCGTGGTGCGGGACGATTCGCCCGCCATAGCAACGGCTGCTCTGGGGCTGGCGGCATAAGCGATTGGGACGGGCGCAAGACGCATCAGAGCGCCGTTGCCGGCCGCGCGGGCATTCGCTGAGCCGGCGTACGGCTCGCCGGTGGTGAGGAATCTGTCCAAGGCGGCGGATGTAGTGTTGCCGATGTCGAAGCAATCCCCGGTAGAGCTCCACAGGCCGTCCTTCCACCATCGGCAGTACCGCTCCATCTGGTCGCGAGGATCGAAGCCCTTGCATTGGACCAAGCTGTCGGCCAGGCACAAGGCCAAGGAAGTATCGTCCGTCCACTGACCCGGCCTGAGATGAAATGGCCCGCCGCCGACCATGTCCGTGAGCGGCTCGAAGGCTCCTGGAGCTTCGAATTCCAGCGCCGTGCCGACAGCGTCCCCAACGGCCAAACCCAGCAGTGCCCCGAGTGCCCTGTCTTTGACCGCCGGACTTGCGGTTGGTTCAGCTTTCGGCTGGGCCGTCTGACGCTCGTGCTGATGCCAATCCAGGACGAATTGACGCTGCTGGTCCGTTTCGGGAGATGGCATCTTCACCAGGTGGGCGTCATGGCGCCGTGCCAGCCGTATAGCCTTGAGGGCCTGTGGCCCCGGCATCCCGTTGTGCACCATCCAGCATCCGGCAACCGTCCCGGTCCGCCCGTGGCCTCCGTAGCAGTGGACGTACCCCATCTGACCGGCAGCGACCGCCTGATCGAGGCGATCCAAGATCGACTGCATGATCTGAGGGGACGGCACGGAGACATCTTGAACCGGAAAGCGGCAGACTTCGACCTTCAGTCCACCCTGCTTCGCCAGTTGTTTCGCAAGATTCGTGTAGTCGGGGAAGGGCTTTCCGCCAACCCCGCGGTCGTCGGGGTGCTGGAGATTCACGAACAGGCGCACGCCATGGTCCAGCAAAGCCGCCAGCATCTGACGCTGCTCGGCCGGGTCTGGGCTGCCGGGATATCGCCCCCCGAGAATCTTGTCCTTCTCAATCCACCATGTTTTCGCAAACGGGTATGACACGAAGGGTTCCTCTGTAATAGAGCAATAGAGCGTCCAGCTCGCCGCTGAGTCTAGCCTCGATTCGGCTAAGAATCTCCTGCAAATCAGGATGGTCGCTACCTGATCTTGTTCATATCGGCTGCATCATTGGCTGCTTGCGTTCTGACGCAGGAGAACCCGCATGAGCTTGCCGATCTCGGCGGTACGTTCGTGCCGACCCTGAATGGTGGCCCTGTGCGAGGCCAGCCAACTGAGAATCTGGCTCACGTGGTAGGCGTTATTAACGGGCGCAAAGGCGCCTGGCACTTGTTGCTCGCTGGCCACCCGCAAGTCATGTGGAAGGGCTTCTTCAAATGGATTCACTATCTGGCCATCCTGCCCAGTGCGGGCGATGTGGCACAGGCGGGCAGCCGCATGCGGCCCCCATGCCCTTGCGACATCGGCGTCGGCCCATTGCTCGATCTGCCCAAGGCCAATGGGAGCCTTGAGCCACCCACCGTAACGGTTCTGCTCAGCCCTGATTCCGGCGAGCTGGTCCTGCAGCATGCTGCCGACTTCTGAGGCCGCATTCCTGCCCATGAGATGAATTCTGCGGGCGGTCGGGCCCTTCACCTGAACCTTCATGCCATTGCTGCATATCTGGCGCCACCAGCTCAGGTGGATTTCCAGGGCGGTGCTCTTGTCCACCGAGTTCAGGGCGTGCGCCAGAAGCGTCAATGGATACTTGTCGCCAGGGTCGAATTCATGCTTCGGCAGTCGGATCGTCAGCTGCATCCTCTCGCCATACTTGGACAGGGTAAGCGTCCCGCTCGGTTCGCCCGAATACTCGCCGATGGACTTCAGGGCCTGTTGCCCAATTGCCGCCCAGCCCACTGCGAACCTGAACGGCTGGAC